>CBDUBV010000083.1:0-12753 GCA_965365475.1 uncultured Chthoniobacteraceae bacterium
GAAATGCGGCGTGCCCGTGAGGGTACCCAGGGTTCGAATCCCTGCCTCTCCGCCAAATCCCTTGCAACCCGTTGCACCACCTAGAAAACCCTTGCGTTTGAGGGTTTAGCCTGACTAGGTTGCTACAAAATCTGCTACAAAAGGGCAGCGGGGGATGAAGGCAGTTCCGGGGCACCGCTATCTGTATCGGCGTGGTGACCGCCTTATCTTTCGTCGAGGTATTCCGAAATTTGCGGCATCGGCGTTTAACGGTCGCAGCGAAGTCCAAGTATCTTTGCGCACCTCCAACCTCGCCGAAGCTCGCCACCTTTTGCCGCGTGAAAACGCGCGGTTTGAGAAGATAATTGCGGATTTTTCCGGCAAAAGCGCTCCCGCCGAGATTGCGGCCAGACGGAGCAGCGTTGGACAGGAAGCCATGGAGGCCGCCGTCCGCCAAATTTTCAAAGAACGATTGGAGCTTGTTGTTGAGTTTGATCCCATGGACGCTGGTAGCGTGGCGCGCGTGCTCGATCTGCGGCGTAGTGTGGAAGGCCTGCGTGAAAACGTGAAGATGAGCAGGAAGCTGGGTTCGTCAGGATGGTCGCAAACGACAATTTGGGCCGCAGATGCTGTCCAAGATCGTTTCGGGTGGCATCTTGAAGGGCCGCAGCGCTCCAGCCTACTGCGGTTGATCGCGCAGGGTCAAATTGAGGCTGCGGAGCAGCAACTCCAGATAATGGATGGCGAACCTCGCAAGGTGATCGACGACACCTTTGCCGCTGAACGTTTTCGCTTGGATGAGCAGCGCCAGACGCTGCGGAGAGCATAAGGAACAGGTTCGCTCTCAAAAATGATCGAGGGATACATTCGCGAAAGCGACCTCGCTCCCGCAACCGTGAAATCTTATCGGCGTCAGTTCGCCGTTTTTCAGTCTCATGTCGGTCATGACGACGCTCGGGCAATATCGAAGGCGGACATAGCGATCTGGAAAGACAAATTGCTTGCCGGTGGAGGCTCGTCCGGTAAGCGACTAACGCCGAAGTCAGTGGGTGACACCTATCTCGCCGTGGTTAGGGCAGTTTTCGCTTGGGGTGTTGCTAACGACCACGTGGATGCCAATCCGGCTGTTGGGGTCACGGTCAAGAAGTCGGTGAAAACGCGCCTGCGCTCGACGAAAGGGCTAGACGATAGCGAGGCCTTGACCATCCTTCGCGCTACACTGACCGAGCCGCCGCCAAAGCTGTCACCTAAGCGAGCATTCGCGCGAAGGTGGGTCCCATGGATTTGCGCATACACCGGTGCGCGAGTTAACGAAATTACGCAGTTGCGTGCCGAGGATGTCACCTTGCGTGATGGTCAATGGACCATACGGATTACGCCGGAGGCTGGGCCGGTAAAAGACCGTAACGTGCGCACGGTCGCACTCCACCCACACCTAGTGGAGCAAGGTTTTTGCGTCGTCGTGGGGATGGCAGAGGGGCCTCTGTTTTATGATCCGACGATGCGAAAAGGGGGATCAGCAGCACATCATCAATCGAAAAAGGTGGGCGAATATCTAGCACGCTGGGTGCGCTCGCTGGGTGTGGATGACCCAGATGTTGCGCCAAATCACGGATGGCGGCATCGCTTCAAAACTCAAGCTCGCGATCTACGCCTTATGGCTGACGTGGTTCGCTTTATCCAAGGGCACGCGCCAAACGGGGTGGAGGAGACCTACGGCGACGTTTCAGTGTCAGCCACATTTGCCGAAATTTCCCGAATACCGTTCTACCAAGCTTCGTCTTGATGATGCCAAACTTCCCGCTGTCCAAACGGTGTGGCGGCCGACCGCTAGAAAAGTTGAAGTCGAAAAAGAACTTGACTAGCGCGGCCGAGTTACCGCCGGAACCCGCTGATACGCATCCTCACGGTCATCCGCTCAAAATAAGTGGAAGAGAGCGATGCTGTTAAGCCTGTTTAGTGGTTGCGGAGGGCTTGACCTTGGCTTTGAGCAAGTGGGTTTTTCCACAGGCTTGGCTTATGATCTACGGCCATTCTCGGTAACCTCATGGAACCACAATCGGCCCGGCAAGGCGGTGGGACGAGTAGCTGACATTGGTATGCTCACTTTACGCGAGATGGATGAACATCACGGCGCGGAGTTCAAGCCCTCAGGCGTGATCGGCGGCCCACCCTGCCAGAGCTTTACAAACGCAAACTCTCGGAAGCGAGACAATGACCCGCGCAGCCTGTTGGTGACCAAGTTTTTTGAAGTTGCTCTTGCGCTTCATCGTCGATCTTCTCTCGACTTTATCCTGATGGAAAATGTGCCTGAACTCGCGTCCACCCGCTACCGAGACTTATTGGACGCTCAGATAGATGCCCTTCGCAAAGCTGGATTTGAATGCTCTGAGGCCATTCTGAACGCCTACGACTACGGTGTGGCGCAAAATCGCAAAAGGCTGTTTTTGGTAGCCCTGAATAAGCGACGATGCAAAGAAGCTGCGTGGCAGGTTCCGGACCACGCAATTCTAAAAAACAATGTGAGACAAGTCATTGGTCATCTTCCAGTCCCTACAATATTTTCTCGTGATCTGCGTCCTGATGACATTGCCGTTCACGAAAATCATTGGTGTATGAAACCTAAATCGAAGAAATTTGGCACCTCTCTACTTGAGCCGGGGAAAAGCCTCGGTCGAAGTTTCCGAATGCTAGACTGGGAGCGCCCGAGCTTTACCGTTTCGTATGGACATCGGGAAGTGCACATCCATCCATGCGGGTCGCGTCGGCTAAGCGTTTACGAAGCTATGTTACTTCAAGGTTTTCCGGAAGATTTCGTTCTCAAGGGCAACCTCTCACAACAGATAACACAGGTCAGCGAAGCTGTGCCGCCTCCGCTTGCGGCCGCCATTGGGACGAGCGTCCTGACTAGGCTACTGCCGCGAGCGCTTCCTTAGAATACCCAATTTTCTCCAGCCGCTCACGTGTGGCTGCAATTAGTTCCTCCCGCTCAGCCACGTCTGCGGCAAGCCGCTCGTCGAGGTTTTGCATCTCGGCAACCTTGTCCAGCACCCGTAAGGCGCGATCGGGGTAGTCGGGCCCGGCTGCTTGGAGTTGCGGACCAATCCCCAACGGGTCAGCAAGCACGTCCGGCGGCGGCAAGAACTCAAAGGCCAAGCAAGGCATGGTAGCGCAGTCGTCGCCAGCAGGTGTTGTCGAATAGCAATAGGCTGTATGCATCTTCATATCCCAACGCTCCGCGCGAGCGAGGGCGAGGAGCCACTTTCCGAAGCCTAATGTGAATACCCGCATGAAGTTATCTGGGGCCGAGTGAGCGAAGGCTTCCAGTGACGCAGCAAAATCCGCATCAGTGCTGGCAAAAAGCTCGTTCGCTCCGACCTTAAATTCTTCGATTTGATCGGCGTTTCGACGGATCGCCATACGAAGACTTTCCATTGTCTCCTGATCAAATTGCGCCTCGCGAACGTCCGAGGTCAAAAACAAGAGCCACCGTCCCCGGTAATGAGCGAACTGATACTCCAAGAGCGTGTGAACGACGCGAATGATGCGATTGTTGTTAGGAGACCCCGGAAGGGCGATCGAACCGCAAGCATCGATATTAATAACATGATAGGGGCCGCGACTTTTAAATTCGCGGTAAGCAGCGCCAGACTTACCGATCACCTCCTCAAGTCGCCTATTGAGCGTTAGCGACCTGTCCGAAATCAGACCTGCTTCAATCAGTCCTTCTTGACGAAGCTCGGCCCGCGCAATGACGGCATTTCCGGCTGCACCCGCGAGGAAACCCACACTAGTTAGTGTGCATTCTAGATCACGAGCAATCTCACCTAACATTTCGACATCGATAAAGTCGCTACCGGGCAGGGTAAGGTATTTAACCTCGCGCGTGCCATTGAGTTGCTGCGGTAAGTGGGGTGTGCCCTTAAGCTTCCCGATGATCCGCCTCGCAAGCGCGCCCCACTGATTTTGACGGATAAACTGCTTGCGCGGTCTGTGCCATGGGGCCAATTTATCAAGCTCTGTCGGGACAGCTAACTCTTCAACCACAATCGGTAAAACGTCGTCCGCAATCTCCTCGTCCGTCTCGCTCACGTCGTGGTCTTCACATTGAAGAGAGATATTATATCACTTATTAGTCGCGATCGATCATGAACGCTTAGCGTAGACAGACAGCCGTAGGCCTCTAAAATTATCGCCAGCGATCCCACCACGTCAGCGTTGTCCGACGATTGTCCCAAGGGCCAATCAATCCTCGTGTTGCCCACTTCGCCAATGGGTTGCGTCAGGTTTGTTTGGGTCACAGGCGGGTCGGCATCCTCGCCGCGTCGGCTGGTCCACACGTTCATTGCCTGCGAAAGGCGTGCCGACTTTATGGCCTCGCGACCATGCTCCTTTTCTCCTTCCAAATCATCGCGTGCGATTTGTTTTTGCCGATTGATAAAAAGCCGGAGAGCTTTGTGAAGCCAGCGCTGAATGTAAAGATAGTGAGGATGGCTATAGTTGAAGCTTTCCCGGTCGATATTTATCGCCCCATCCAAACCTTCTTGGACGAAAATCTCCACGGTAATCTGGCTCAGTCGATTTTGCTCGGAAACTTGATAGGAGAGAAATGAGGTATCGAACAGAGTTCCACTCGCCTCGCGAACGCGTATTAGCGCACCGGCCGTGTCCTTGGGCACTATTTTGCTGTTCCAATACAGATAAGCCTCAAATTTCAGTGCGCCTCCAGCCCGGTCTAGAGCTTCCGGTTTAAAAGGGGCGACCTCTTTCGCTACCATCATCAGTGGCCGCTTGACCCGCGATGGCTTGCGCAGATTGTTCGGCAGGGCAATAGGCCGCATCAGTTCGATGCCGTCGTAGTGCACTTTAAACTCTGGCAAGCCCCCACGTAAGCCAGCTTCAAGCTTCAACTTTTCTCGGATGGATTGATCAGAAGCGATTTTGATTTCCGACGCGGGGCCTTTGCCTTCGGGAATACCCAAAAAGGTGATCCCCTCGCCACCCTCTTTGTCAAAGGGATGCCCGTCCACGTAGGCCAACGGCAATGAGAGGCTCAGCTTCCAAATCGACCTCAGATAATCGTCGAAATGTTCTAAATTCAGAGGCTTCTTTCCACGATCATGGTCGTCGCCCGCCGCATCCATCAGGCGACGGAATTTTGCTCTCGGATCATCTGACGATGTCCAAGGCAACTGCGCTCCGACGCCCCCGACACTTTCTGGCAATGTGTTCGGCAGCACTCCAATGTGATACCGTGGCTTTTCCGTTATCGAGGCTCCATCGACACCCTCCGCCATTGTCGCCCTCCAAAGTCGGAGGCTCTGCATGGCGCGCCTGATCTCAGGTCGTAGGGAGTATAAGACAATGGACGTGCCATGACTGCCAAGCTGGTCGTCAGCGACCTTTTCAGATATTATCTTGACCCTTCCCGCAACATATTCCTCATCGGGCTCGGTTTCGCGGAGAGGTGTATCACTGTAAGTATTCAGCATGACAGTTGCCGAGCTTCGGACACGGTCTCCTCGCGACTTTGTAATAATTTGGAAATGCTGTGTCAGTTGTGCAACGGCAAACATGCCAATCCCGATTTTGCCGATAAGGGGACGGCCAGCAGGGCTTAGGTCAGGGTCTAGCGCACTGGAGGTCGCAAGCGTGGACCCCATTTTTGTTCGTTTCGAACTTCCGCCAATATTGCGGAGCATATACGCCAGCGTATCGGGCGACATGCCGTTACCATCGTCCCGCACCAAAACTTTATCGAAGTGGGGAGCACCGGTTTCAACCACCACGTTCGTTGCATCTGCGTCATACGCGTTAGCGATTAATTCTCGAAACGCGGCCCAAGGCTCGCGATAGATACCGTCGGTGACGCGCGAGATGATACGCTGATTAGTCGCCAGATCGGCCTCAACAGCCAAGCCAGTATCGGCGCTACTCCGAATTTGATCGGCGAGTTCGCTAAAAGCGGTAACGTCATTGCCCATTAACGGCTTCGTCCCCTGACCCGATGCCTACGACCTTCTGGCGTGTAACAAATAAATAGATGAAGGACACTGGTCTCAACAGGCCTTCCCCTTGGGAGACGCCGGAGACCGCCCCGCCGCCCCCTAGCGCTGATCTCACACATGTTGCGCCGATCCGTGCTGGACAGGTTCCAACTGGTCCTAGACCCATGCTGGAGCATACCGAAAGGCGCTTAGGTTATCAGCCGCCCATACTGTTTACCCAGTTCAACAGGCGCAGCCGACACCATACGCAACCATACTAAACGGACGCTTTTCTAGCGAGGACCCGCACTCGTTTCGGTGCAACGATGCAGAACCGCTACATCCCTGACCATACATTGGCGAACTTTTTTGGGCAGCGCAGCCCAGCCACCGTTGACTTGTGTTCTTTATGTGTTCCAAAATAGCGATATGCCCCAAGCCGATTTAGACGCACTAGCGACTCACCTTGAACTTGCCTTGGCGATCACCCCAACCGCCTTGCTCTGCGGCCTCAACGACCCCGATTGCGCCCGTCGTCGTGACGCAGCAAGCAGCCTCGCCCATCACTTGGCGGACAGACTGCAATGCTTCGACATCGCATTTAACGAATGGCCATCATCGGACCCTCGCCAGCAATCGCTCCCGCTGTCGTGAAGTGGGCGATCGGCGTGAGCGCGCGCCGTTCGGGTGGGTGCCGGGACGTGAAGGCAACCTGGCATTTCGTTCGATAACCGATTGCGCGCTGTATAACCGCAATCTCAAGCTGGCGTGTCGTCAGTGTGGCTCTACGGCCATTTTTCAAGCTCATTGTATCTGGTGGGTATTTGAGAAGAAGGGATGGCCGAAGGAACTCGGCAAAGCTGGACGGCGGTTTCGATGTCTGGAATGTCAGCGACGCACAGGAGCGCGAGTAACCGGTCCTATCTTGTCAGTAACGAGAGAGGAACCAACTCACCCGCTGCCAAAACCCGACGAGCGGGAATGGAAACGCCTTATCGCCCGCTACCGATCATAGGAGGCCGATCATCTGCAATCTCTACACCATGAAAGCGACCGGCGCGGAGTTGGCGAAAGCCTTCCAAGCAACCTTGCCACTTGAGGAATTGGATACAACACGCGATCTCTATCCAAAGTCGCTTGCCTACGTCGTGGTGCAGCAGGAAGGCGCACGGGCGCTTGCGACGATGCGATGGGGCTTTCCTCCCCCAATGGCCGCAAGGTCGCCTGTGACAAACGTGCGCAACCTCACAAGCCCGTTCTGGCGGTCCGCTCTCTCCCGACCTGATCGCCGCTGCCTCGTTCCGGTCACCAGCTTCTGCGAGTGGGAGGGGGCGAAGGGCTCCAAGGTTAAGCGGTGGTTTGCCGTGCCATCGCAGCCGATCTTCGCTTTTGCGGGTGTCTGGCGGCCGACCGAAACCGAACCCGCGTTCGCCTTCCTGACATGCGAGCCGAACCCGCTGGTCGCGCCGATCCATGCGAAGGCAATGCCAGTTATTTTGCACCCCGAGCAATACGATCAGTGGCTGACCTTGGAGACCGCTACTGCCTGCGATCTCGCGCAGCCGTTCCCGTCGCAACTGATGACTGTCGAATAAGCCTGCGAACTATTTTTCCGACGCTCCGATTATCCTTTGCACCACCTACCGGGAGGGTAGGCTTCCACTGAAAAGTGGGAGAAATCCGATGTTTGTCGGTTACGCGAGGACCTCAACGGTCGAGCAGAACGCGGGTCTGGAAGACCAAATCACGGCACTTGAAGCGGTGGGCTGCACCAAGCTGATGCAAGAGCAGGTCTCGTCGGTCGCCGCACGAGAGCAACTCGACGCGGCGCTCGATTTTGTGCGCGAAGGCGACACCCTGATCGTGACGCGCCTTGATCGGCTTGCGCGATCGACAGCGGACTTGCTCGCAATCGTGGCCCGGCTTGAAGTCAAACAGGTGGCGCTACGCATCCTCGATTTCGGCGGGGCTCCGGTCGATACCAAGTCTGCGACCGGCAAGATGCTGCTGACAGTCCTCGGCGCGGTTGCGGAGTGCGAGCGCACGTTGATGTTGGAGCGCCAGCGCGTCGGGATCGCCAAGGCGAAGGCCGAAGGTCGCTATAAGGGTAGGGCACCGACAGCGCGTGCAAAGGCAAGAGAGATGCGCGAGCTTCGCGCTACCGGCCTTGCCCCACCCGTGATTGCCGAGCGCCTCAAGGTCTCACGCGCGTCGGTGTATCGCATCCTCGCGGAGCCAGCATCGTGAGCGGCGCGGCGCGCCTCGTGCCGTTTATGGGTTGGCCCGATCAAGTGATCGAAGCCAAGGTCGATGAGGTGATTGCGGTCGATAAGCGCACCCTGCCTCGCTGGGGATGGAAAACGCCGGGGCCATATAACGGGGCGACTGGGCCCGAACGGATCGCAGGATGGCAGAAGGTTCAGATCGCTCGGCTACGGGGTTGGCTTCCTTGGCCATCAGCGTGTTTGATCTGCGGGTGGACGAAGCACCTGCACGACCATACAGAAAACTACGCAAGACCCATGTTCGTCAAAGCAATCTGCCGGTCGTGTCATAACCTATTGCATCGACGCTTCTCCCACCGTGAAAATTGGGCGGCGCTGTTGATGTTGCACCCGGACACTTGGGCAAGCAGCCTGCCGCTCGTCGAATTGACCCGAATACAGCTTTTGCGCCGGGCCAGCCTGTCAGACCCTGTAGCTGATGCGCAAAGGTCCCCATGTTAAACGGGATCGCTTCGGTGATTGTATGTTATGCCTTTGCAGGGGTTGCAGCACCCCCGACCGTCGAGACCAGCAGCAAGTCGCCTTAAACGGAGCACCTCTCCTAAAGCACTCGATCGTCTAATTATGAGAACCCTCGCACAACTAGAACGACAAGCGCGCCAGCGGCGATCCAAAGCGGAGTGTTCAGTCTCGCCAGTGCGTTTTCAACTCGGCCTGAGGCTGCAACAACCTCTAGATGCTCGCGGGGCGGATCGTAAGGCAATTCCGCCTTTACCTGCTTTTTCTCGACGAGACGTTCTTTGCGGTGATAATCGGACGACCAGTCTTCTTTGCGCCAGACAATCACCCCGCTTTTAACGAGCAACGTCTCTTTGCCATCCCAACTGACGTTTCGACCCAGAAACTCGTGACTTTCCACCGAACCATAAGGGAACGTGACGGTAAGCCCAATCTCGAAATCATACCTTTTAAAGTCGAGTAGTCGCTGGCGAATGAGCGCGAAGTTCTCCGCGCCTAAACCCATCCACGCTGTGATTGTCGGGCGCTTATCGTTCACAACTCCATCGGACGTGTTGACGCGCGGATAGTAGTTGAAATGGCCAAGCACAGGCGAGCCTTCATTTCTCTCCGCACTCTCGCTCAGCCAGTTGCTATCTACCCGGTATATGGCAAGCATGATCGGGACATCGCTGAGACACCAGCCGGTCTCCGTTTCGACCTCCGTTTCCTCATTTCCCTCCTCGTCGCCCTCGTCGTCATAAAAGCCAACTCGGGGGTGCACCTCGTCGCCGATGGTTACGTTCAGGCCGAACAGTTGCGGCGAAAACCAGCATTTGAGTTCGATGTGGCTATGATCGACGCGGTCTGTATCCGAGTGCTCAACGAAAACACGGCCTCCGTAAGGGGTGAGGGTCAACGACACCTCATGTTTCATCCGATCGAGCGTCGAACTGAGTGCGCTCTTTTCAGCCGGAGGCTCGTCCGCGCTCATACAGTGACCCCGAAAGCGGCGAGGCCAAACATCAGGAGCACAAACGAGACCGGGACAAAAACCATCGTCCTGAACCCCTCCCACTTCATGCCCACCGCAAACATTGCAAAGCCTAGCACCCCAGAAAGAAGCAGGCCCACTGTAGCGCCCAAAAGGAAACCCCAATTATCAAACGCTGCGACGGCGCAGAACAGGAACAAGCCAATGCAGGAAAATGCGAACACCCCGTCGCGGCAATTTTGCCATGTCTCGCCTAAGCTGAGCTTGCCGCTACGGTCCTGAAAAAAACTGCTCTTGTCGTTCGCCCAATCAAACTGCTGTTCGATTGAGTTATTGTCCTTAGCCATTTCGCTCCTCCGACGTGACGCGGCAGAGCATGACTTTCGCTATCGTCGGAGTAAACCACAAGGACCATCATTTGATTTTATAATGCTATAGCCAGCGTGACCGCATGGCTGGCCCGTCGACCTAAGCCGCTTCTTCATAATCCTGAACTAGTCGATCTAACGCGCTCGTTAATCGACTATACCCATCGCCGAGAATGTCGCCCTCTTCGGGAACGAAATGAAGAAGACCGCCATTGAAGCCGGGGTCGACCTCGCGACGCTCATAAAACGCTTTAACGACCGCCGTCACCGCTTCGGAGAGATGCTTTGGATGGCGGGCGAGGTAAAATCGTCGGACTGCCAAAGCCGCTAAGTATTCTGCCTCAAACGCTGGACCGTTGTGCCAATCGGGATATGCTCTCGTCCAATGTTCAACGCGCCTTTCTGCGACCTCGATTTCGGGAAGGGTGAGCCGCGATGCTACAGAGACCTGATACTGATCTAATTTTTGGTGTCCCGGTGACCACTGAACTTCGCCATCACGAAGCACCCCCCTCTGCTTCGTAAAATCGAAATCGAAATCGAGATCGAAATTGCGTTCTTTGGGAACCCTAAGCTCCAGCGATCCGAAGAGCCGGTTACCCGCTGCGTCTCGCAGGGCCTGTATCTTCGCGACCATATCCTCCTCCGAACGTCCGAGAACCAACAGGTTATCGGCGAATGTCACAACATCGCTAAGCTGGGCGGCCGCCAGCACTTGCGAGATGACGATTTCTCCGACGATTGGAGAACAGGCGGAGCCCAGCGAAAGCCCCTCGAACGCGCTGGAGGTAGGATGAGGCAGGGCTGCATCCCCGGACCGGATAGTCCTTCGTGCAGTTGCGTCCCAGACTACGGCGTCCACGACAGACGTGGGTAACGGCCGCAGTAGTTCCGACAGGCGCTCGGGGCGCAGACTGGTGTAGAAGCCGACAAAGTCTGCCTCCACTCCGTATCGATAGCCCTCCGCGACCGCCGCTTCGATGGCCCTGCGGGCCTTCGGCATCCCCCCGTTGAACAATTTTTGATTGTCAGGGGGAGGATGTAGGCTGCGAAGGATGCGCGCAACAAACGACTGCTGCATCCTCCTACGTGCTCCAAATATTTGCACTCGGCGGCGTCCGCTGCCCTTGCTGACCCAGCGCGACGCGACGCTTTCATCGTAGATCGGTGAGAACGCATTAAACCGATCGGCGAGTTGCTCCACGCTGTCCGGCGTTGCGATCCAAAGCTGATTGGTCCGGTGCAAAGCGTCGAAGGCGAACAGGCGGTGCAATCGCCGATCCGCAAGTAGTCTTCGGACGAGGTTTCGCCGGGTGCCGTAGGAGCCTTGCGACAGAGAGCGGAAAAGATGTTCGCCACGTTGCCGCTCCTCGGCAAGCTCACTCATAAAAGCGCGATAGCGGACGAAAAATCGCTGATAGTCTGTCAAACGACGACGAACTCGCGTCGGCCCTATGCTCACCGACGCAATCCGGTGCAAACCCCGAAAGCCGACATCAATCGAGCAGCCGCGCGGGCTTGACCTCAAGCGCCCTCGCTATCCGCTCGACAACCTTGAGCGTTGGATTTCGCCGTCCACTTTCGACTTCGGACATGTATGAGCGCGCCAGCCCAGCGAGATCGGCGAACGCTTCCTGCGAATGTCCGCCCTTGCGACGAAACTTCCGCACGTTCGCGCCAAATTGTCCACACAGGTCCATCGCTCACAATGAGTGACAAAACCCGACAGGTGAGCCACCCGATATGAGTGACATTCTTCTTGCCTGTGTTGGTTGGGTGGCTAGGGTTTCGACAAATAATGGGGGATTGTTCGAGTGTCAGACACATTGGCCGGGCGCGGGCAGGACGAGGGAGCGGCGAGGGCGGAAAATAGTTCATCGGAAGTCCAGCATGAGGACCCGGTAAACAAAGCGATGCGGCTAGGCTGCACTTGGGTCATAATTGTCGCGGTCATCGCCGTGGTTCTCTTTGCCTTTCTGCCAGTTTCGGAAGCGCCCCCCAAAAAAGCAGCGGATCAATCGGCGACGATTTCGGACGCGCCTGCGCCACTACGCCCAATTGAGCAGGCGCAAGTTGCAGCCGACAAAAGGAGGAAGTTGGCCGATCTTCTTGAAGCGGAAAAATCCCTACCCCGTGAAAACGTTGAGAGCATCCTGTCTTTCTGGAACGATATAGTCGCGCTCGCGCCGGACAACGCGGAATATCGTCGGCGGCGTGACGAAGCACAGATCGCCTCGGACGAGATGGCGAGGTTTCGCGAGGAGCCCGAACGCGGAGGCGAGATTACAAAGTTCAATCCTTGGCCGGGTGCTTTTGGCTCTGTGCTGCTCGCTGATATGACGATCCGCAATCGGAGCCTCTCACACCTCAAAGACTTCTTAGTTACCTGCCGACTAAAGGGTTCGTCGGGCACAACGATCAGTGAGACGCAGACGATAATCTATGAGATGGTGGAAGCAAGATCATCGAAGAAACTGAAAGAGGTCAACCTCGGACTAATGCACTCACAAACGAAGTCAGTTGACTGCCAGATCGAAACGGCGAAGATCGCGTAGTGGCGAGGATGCTACAAAACTTGCTACAAACCTCTAGGTTGAGGATTACCTAAGTATCTCAAATTGCTATCTTCTCTGGTGGGGGGGCAGTCTCCCTGCCTCTCCGCCAGCTAGCTTTAAGTCACTGAGAGTTCAGGATGTGCTCGT
>CBDUBV010000084.1:0-12669 GCA_965365475.1 uncultured Chthoniobacteraceae bacterium
AGGGAGAATTGCCAGAACATGTCGCAGACAAGGATGAGCCCGGCGGAGAGCATTGCCAGCCGCAGGTCGAACATGCGCCATGCTATGAGAAACAGCACGCCGACGGACAGCAGGAAACACGCGATGGACACGCCTGCGATCAATCTGTCGCCGATGTAGATGACTTCTTGCGTGCTCATTTTCCATCGGCTTTCGATGAACTTGAGAGCGACTGCGTTTACTGCTGCTGCCACGGGAACGTTGTAGGTGTCGGGCACGCTGACGCGCGGAACTTCGCGTCCGTTTTTTTGCATCTGCCATAGGGCGAGGGGACGCAGGTAATTGGTGGAGAATCCCTGGCCCCGTGCAAGGTTGCGCGCGACTTGCGCCTGGTCCATCGCAGCAGGATCGCTCATGCCTTTGAATTCCACGATGAGGTACAAAAGCGAGAGGCCCACGATGACGACCAGTGCGGCGGCCAACTTTATGTATTTGGCGATGCTGCCTTGTTCGAGAGCGTGAACGATGCCTTGGATTTGAGATTCGAGACTGGCCATGGGATAAAAAATGCTAAGCGGGTTTGCGTCCTTCGAGTTCGTCGAGTCTTCGGTACAGGGTCCGGCGGCTGATGCCAAGGCGTTTCGCGGCTTCCGTGCGATTGCCTTCGCATTCTTCGAGAGCGCGTTGGATCATCCGCAGCTCGCTCTCGTGGATGTTCAGCGGACGATTGCGCGCGGAGAGCCATGGTGTGGGGCGTGCTCCGGTATTTATGCTGCGGACGGATGCCGGGAGATCGCGGACGGTGATCCTGCCGGTGCGTGCCATGACCACGCCGTGTTCGACTGCTGCCCGCAACTCGCGCACGTTGCCCGGCCAGGAGTGTTGCAATATCGCGTCGAGTGCTTCGCTGGATAGCTCGAGATCGGGTCGTTGATTTTCCCGGGCGGCTTCGCGCAGAAATGCGTGGACCATGATCGGAATGTCCTCCGTGCGTTCGCGGAGGGGTGGAAGGTGGATTTGCACCACGTTGAGACGGTAGTAAAGGTCTTCGCGAAACGAGCCTTCCTGGACCATCTCCTCCAGCACTTTGTTTGTCGCGGCCAGCAGGCGCACGTTGGCCTGTATGGGAGTATTGCCGCCCACACGCTCGAAAGTTCTTTCGCCGAGCACGCGCAGAATTTTCACCTGTGTGCCGGCATCGATCTCACCGATCTCATCCAGGAAAAGCGTGCCGCCGGAGGCTTGTTCAAACCTGCCGATGCGTCGCTCGAATGCATGGGTGAACGCACCTTTTTCGTGGCCGAAGAGTTCGCTTTCCAGCAGTTGCGCGGAGAGTGCTGCGCAGTGCACCGCGACAAATTTATTCTTTGCGCGCGTGCTGAGGTTATGGATGGCTTTGGCCACAAGTTCCTTGCCTGTGCCGCTCTCGCCTTCGATGAGCACCGTCACCTGCGTGGGTGCGACCTGCCGGATTGTGTCGAAGACTTCATGCATGACCGCTGATTCGCCGATCAGATTTTCAAGGCCGAACTTTTTCTCCACCTGCTGGCGGAGTTCATTGTTTTCTTGCTCCACATCGCGGCTGCGCAAAGCGCGTTTGATAAGAATCTCCAGATTCTCAATATTTATCGGCTTGGTGACGAAATCGTATGCTCCGCGTCGCATGGCCTCCACTGCTGTGTCCACACTGCCGTAAGCCGTCATCATGATGCAAATGGGCGGATGCGAGAGCGAGAGGGCGCGTCCGATGAGGTCCATGCCGTCCTCGCCGGCGAGCCGCAGATCGGTGATTAGGACTTCCACCGTATCGTTCTCCAGAATGTTCAGTGCTTCCTGGATGTCGGCTGCGATATAGACTTCAAATTCAGGCTCCAGCGAACGCCGCAATCCTTCGCGGGTATGCTTCTCGTCATCAACAATGAGGATCGTGGGCGACATGCTGGGAGCGCGAGTTTACATGCTTGGCAACGTGACCGCAAAGCAATCGTTCGTCGCTGCCTCGCGTAGGGCGGGCCAGGTGCAGTCTCAGTCGGCTTCTTCTTCGTCGCTGTCGTGGCTCCTGGCTGCGGCGTCGAGAGCCGCTTCGTCCAGATCCTCAGCTTCGATGGTCCAGCGGCGTTTGCGGCGATGGGCGGGAAGTGGCGAAAGCACCATATTAATCGCGCGCCCCATTTTTCGCGGCTCCATTTCCACGCTGCTCATGCTGGTGAGGTCGTTCTTGACCCGCTCGAGCACGGCGAAACCGAGTTCCTGATGCGCATTCTCGCGTCCGCGGAACTGGAGCTGTACGCGCACTTTATTGCCTTTGGCGAGAAATTGCTCTGCGTGCCGCACCTTGGTCATGTAATCATGCTCGCCGGTTTTCACGCGGAATTTTACTTCTTTGAGCTTGGTGGTGGCGTGTTTGCGGTCTTTCTCCTGCTTGGCTTGCTCGTAGCGATACTTGCCAAAATCCACGATCCGGCACACCGGTGGGTCGGCGTTCGGAGCGACTTCCACGAGATCGAGACCCAGCTCGCGGGCATGTCGCATGGCGTCCTGCAGCTTCAGGACACCGAGTTGTTCGTTGTTTGCGGCGACAATAACCCGAACTTCACGCGCTCGGATGCGCCCGTTTACACGAGGAATAATTGATGAAATAGTCTGTCTCTCCTTGGAATCCGCATTCGGGAACGACGAATGAGATTCTGCTGCTACGGTTGGTAAGGTTCGTTCCGGAAAAGCACTGCGCGTGCGACTGGAGTAGCATGCGGCAGGGCGTTTCGAGTGCTGCATATAAGCGAGCCCCGGTGGGTGCGCAAGGTTAAAAATGTTCGCCGCATACGCCATGCCGCTGTATGGTCGCTCGATGCAACCCGACGACGCTCTTGCGCACTTGATTGATTTCCTGCGGTTTCCTTCCATCTCCACCGAGCCGGCGCATGCTCCGGATATGCGCGCCTGCGCGGAATGGCTATCCGAATTGCTGGGCAGTAACGGATTTCAATCCCATGTGCGCGAGACGGGGGGGCATCCATTGGTGATTGCGCGCAACCCGCCCGAGCCAGGGCGACGGACGGTATTGATCTATGGGCACTACGATGTGCAACCGGTGGATCCTCTGGAGTTGTGGACCAGCCCGCCATTCGAGCCGCGCGTGGAGGGCGATGTGATCACCGCCCGTGGCGCGACGGACAACAAAGGGCAGATTCTGTCGCATGTGTTGGGCGCGATAGAAATGCTGCGCAGCAGTCTGCCGGTAAACGTAATTTTTTTAATCGAAGGCGAAGAGGAAGTCGGGAGTCCGAATCTGGAGCAGTTTCTCAAATCGCACCATGAAGAGTTGAGGTGCGATGTGGTGGCGATCTCGGATACCGGCATGCTTGCACCAGGTGTGCCGACCATGACGTATGGATTGCGTGGCGTGGCGGCGGCGGAATTGGTGGTGGAAGGTCCTGCTGTGGATTTGCATTCCGGGCTGTTTGGTGGTGCGGTGGCGAACCCGCTTACGATGCTTGCCCGCATGCTGGCGACGCTGCACGACTCGGAGGGTCGGGTGGCGGTGGAAGGCTTCTACGATGCGGTGCGAGGCATCGAGAGTTGGGAGCGCGAGGTGTGGTCGCGCCTGGGGCATGACGCCGATTTACTTCAGGTGAGTGGCGTGTCGGCTCTTGTGGGAGAACCTGAGTTTACGCCCACGGAAAGAGTGTGGGCGAGACCGACTGTGGAGCTGAATGGCTTGGGTGGCGGCTATCAGGGCCCCGGAAGCAAGACGGTAATTCCGGCATCGGCATTTGCAAAAATCACGTGCCGCCTGGTTCCGGATCAAGCACCGGAAGATGTGCTTGAGTTGCTGGAGCGGCATTTTGCTCGCGTTGCGCCGCAGGGCGTGCGCTGGCGGCTGGATAAAGGGCACTCGGGCAAACCATATTTTATGGACCCTGGCTCGAGCTATGGGAAAGCGGCTCAGGCAGCTCTGCGCGAGACGTTTCAAAGCGAACCGGTGCTCATCCGCGAAGGCGGCTCGATCCCGATCGTGCAGACATTCAAGGAATGTTTCGGCGTGGACTGCTTGTTGCTGGGGCTTGCGTTGACGGATGCGAATATTCATTCGCCGAACGAGCGTTTCAGCATCACGAATTTCCATGCAGGCCGGAAGCTGAATCAAGCGCTGCTGCGGCGGCTGGCCGAGGTGTAGTCAGTCGGGAAGCTGCAGGGATGCAATGGCATCCATGACCCGCTGGCTCAAGAGCAGATAGCTGTCGCGGCCATGGCCAAGGTCGTCCTTGGAAAAAAAGATCGGCTCGCCGACGACGATGGTCACTTGGGTGGGACGCACGAATTTTGCGCCGCGCGGAAATGCTTTATGCGCCCCAAATATTCGCATGGGCACGACGGGTGCCAGAGTGCGCGCGATGACCAGCCCGAGACCTGGTTGAGCCGGGCCCAACTCGCCATCCCAGGAGCGTGCGCCTTCGGGGAAGATAATGGTGCGTTTGCCGTCGTTGACCAACCGGATCACGGTTTTCAAGGCGCTCATGTCTGCGCGGTCTTGATTTACCGGCACCACATTTACTTTTGGAAAAATGGACCCCAGCACAGGCCAGTCGAGCAGTGTCTTCCGGGCGAGATAATATATGGGCTTGCGACATGCGATACCGGCAAGCGGCGGGTCGATGTAGCTCTGGTGGTTCATGGCCAGAATCGCGCCGCGATCCTCGATGATGCGCTCGCGATGGATGACCCGGAAACGGAATAAGGTTTTGCCGAGCAACCAGGTAAGCGCGTAACCAAAGCGATACCACATCAGCTTGCAGCGGGGAAACCCTTGCTGGCAAGGGAGGCGACGATACGCTCCACTACAGCGTCGATGGAGAGGTGCGAGCTGTCGATGACTTCTGCATCCGCAGAAATAGTGAGAGGTGAATGCGCGCGGGTGAGGTCCAGTTGATCTCGCGCACCTGGGTTGTCGATATGCCCCTGGGCAGTGCGCCGCTGACGCCGGACTTCCGGCGTGGCATCGATGTAGTATTTGTACGGCGTGTCGGGAAATACGATGGACCCGATATCGCGGCCTTCCATCACCACGGTATGGCCCAGCGCAAGCCGGCGTTGTTCAGTTACGAGTCGCTCGCGCACAGCGGGGATGGATGCCACGGTGGAGACATTATCATTGATGACGGGTTCCCGCAGATGAGGCTCGGGGTCGATGTGCTCAAATTGCAGCGTGCCGGAGGCGAGATCGCAACGGATATCTGCATGTGCAATGAGAGCCGCTACTGCTGCATCGTCGCGCGGGTCGATATGGTGGCGCAAGACCAGCCAGGTGGCAGCGCGATACATGGAGCCGGTGTTGATATATTGTGCACCGATCTTCGGGGCCAGTGTGCGGGCCACGGTGCTTTTACCAGAGGCCGCTGGGCCGTCGATGGCGACAACCACGGCTCTCACGTAGTGGCCTCCGATGACGGACGCGAGAGCGAGGTGATGACAGGCGTGCGGTCGGAAGAGGTGCTCGGGCGACTGAAACTCTGCAACGCCTCATCAAATCCTGGGTAGGAGGTCTCGATGCATTCTGTGCCTTGAATGATCGTCTCGCCCTCGGCAAACATCCCGGCCACGGCAAACGCCATTGCGATGCGGTGGTCGCCATGGGACTCGATCCTGGCGCCATGCAATTTCGCACCGCCGTGAATATCGATCCCGTCCTCATATTCATCCACCGTCACTCCCATGGCCCGCAGATTTTCCACGATGGCAGTGATGCGGTCGGACTCTTTGACGCGCAATTCGCGGGCATCGCGGATATACGTGGTGCCCGAGGCGAGCGCTCCTGCCACCGCAAGAACCGGGAGTTCATCGATGACGTTGGGAATCTCCGCGCCCTGGATGGTGGTGCCGTGCAGTGCCGTGCCACGAATTTCGATGGAGCCCGTGGGTTCGACTTGATCGATGTCTTCGATAACTTCCCGCACCTTGGCACCCATACGTACCAGTATGGGAAGGATGCCCGTGCGCGTATCATTCAAGCCCACTTCTTCGATGAGAAGGCGGCTGCCGCGCTGTGCAGCAGCGGCCACCAGCCAGAACGCCGCGCTGGATATGTCGCCCGGTACTTTAAAATCCCGCGATTCCGGGACTTGATCGCCGTAGATGGTGACCGTGCGTTGCTCTCGTTGCAGCGTGACGAGATAATACTCGAGCATGCGCTCTGTATGGTCTCTGCTTTGCTCTGGCTCAGTGACCGACGTGCGGCCTTTGGCGTAGAGACCCGCGAGAAGGATGGCACTTTTCACCTGTGCGCTTGCCACGGGAGATTGGTAGGCAATCGCGGTGAGCTTGGAACCGTGGATGGTGAGGGGTGCTCGATCATTTTCAGCAGTGAATCGAGCACCCATCTGCTGCAGAGGCTCTATGATGCGGCGCATGGGGCGTTTGGACAGCGACGCATCGCCCGTGAGGCGCGACTCGAAAGGCTGTCCGGCCAGCAACCCTGCGAGCAGCCGCATGGTGGTGCCGGAATTGCCGCAATAGATGTCCGCGGTGGGTGTCTGGAGGATGCGTTTGCGACCATGCACGATGAGTGTCGTGGGCTCGGGGTGTTCGATTTCGATGCCGAGCGAGCGCATGGCTTCCACCGTGCACAAGCAGTCTGCGCTATTTAGAAAATTGCTGATGACGCACGTGCCATTGGTAAGAGAGGAAAAGATAACCGCCCGGTGGGAGATGCTTTTATCTCCAGGCACATGGATTTCCGTGTCGATGACGGGAGCTTTTTTAACTTTGATCTGTGACATGGTTGCGCAGTGCCTGGACAGAGTCGCGGGCGAGTTTGGCTTCGTGGAGGAAGGATGTTATGCCGTCGGGATTGCCCTGCTCCAGTATTTCTTTTGCAGATTTTACATCCTCCAAAAGTTCGCTCAAGCAGCGGACGATCTCGTGCCGATTGGCCTGCATGATGCCGGTCCATAAATCAGCCGACCCGGATGCCACCCGTGTGGTATCTAGAAAACCATTTCCGCACCATGCAGCGGCCGCGTCTTCGCGAGTCCGAACTAGTCGTGCCAGCGCGGAGGCGACAAGATGCGGTAGATGACTCACACGGGCCATAATTTCATCGTGTTCTTCGGGCGAAAGCACGCTCACGCGACAACCGAGCAGTTCCCAGAACCATGTGAGCAAGCCGAGAGCGGCTTCATCTGTGGCACTGGTGCGGGTGAGAATGCAGGCGGCATTTAAAAATAAATCCGCACGCGCGTGCTCGATGCCCGCCCGCTCAGATCCTGCTATCGGGTGGCCACCAACCATGCGGACGCGGTCCGCCGCGATTTCATCCATCTCATGTACCAACGCGCTTTTGACACTGCCCACGTCGGTGACGACGCATCCGGGTCGCAGCATGGGGCATATCTTTTTAAATAGCGACACGATGGTGTCCACGGGCGTGCAAAGAATCACCAACCCGGCATCTGCAACACAGCGTCTCAGATTTGTGGACACATCGACCGGGAGTTGCATGGTTCGAATCTGCGCGGCGGCTTCCGGGCGTCTTGCCCAGAGTGCAAGCTCGCTGGTGAACCCTCGATCGCGCAGAGCCATGGCGATGGAACCGCCCAGGAGACCAGGGCCCAGGATGGCTACCTTATCCGAGAACATGATTGGCTTATCCGCAGGGGAAATCATGGCCTGCAGAAGAGCTGTTATTGTCTAAGTCGTGAGAGGCTCGTGAGGTTAAGGCACGAGGAAAATCTTCTGCGTGTAAGGGCATTTCACTTCCGTGCCCGGCGGGAAACCGCGCAGATCGACATAGCCAGAATAAGGTGCGTGCGGGCTGGTGACGAAGCCTTGTTTCCCGGGGACCGGAGTTCCATAGGGAAGATTGCGAGGCTCGGGCGTGGCCACAGGCGCAGGTGTCGGCTCAGGTGCGGGAGGCGGTGGCACTGTATTTTCTACGCGAGGAGTCGGGGTAGGCGTGGGAGTGGGAGCCGCGATGGATGTGCTGGTAGTGGAAGTCGTGGTGGTCGTGCTGCCCTGGTACTGGGTGGTGGGCGGTTCTTCCACGCCACCATAGCCATATCGTGCGCGTCGTTCCTCTTCAACGGCCGGGTCTGTAACACAGGCAATAATAAGCAATGGGACCAAAGGCAGAAGCAGATATTGAAGACTTTTCATAATGTAAGGCTGTTCTCTACTGCATTGACTGGAGAGTGACAACAGAATTGTCTGCGCCGCACTTTTATAAGTATAGCCCGCATGTGCAAACGCCTCGATTGCACCCGGGGTGCGTCGGCCTGCGTAACTGAAAAACCATGGATACTTTTGAAATTGAAAACGTTTTAATCACTGGTGCAACCGGCGGCATCGGCATGGCGCTGGCCAAAGAATTGGCCCAAAGCGGATACCGCCTGGTGTTGACTGGGGAGAACGAGGCACGCTTGCGCGCTTTGGGAGAAGCATTGCCTGTGGTTCGATCCATCGCCTGCAATCTTACAGTTCCGGGTCAGGCGGCGGAAATGGTGCAGGAAGCAAGCCAGGCGCTGGGGCGTCTCGACGCCGTGGTGCATCTCGCCGGTGTAGGCTGGCTCGGGTCCACGCTCGATGCCAACGACGCGGACTTTAGCCGGGTGACAAACGTGAATCTGCGGGCGACATTTCTCGTAGCTCAAGCTGCGGTGCGCGAAATGTTGCCCCACAAGCGCGGCTTTTTTCTGACGACTCCAGGCATTCTGGGTAAAATGCCCATGCGCAACGCAGCGGTGTATGCCGCAGGGAAATTCGGCGTCACCGGTATGATCAAGTGCATGCAGGCAGAATTTCAGCGGCAAGGAATTCGTTTTTCGTTGCTGCATTTTGGCGGCGTGGATACTCCGTTCTGGGACGACATCGCGATGAAAGTGGACCGTGAAAAAATGATCCCGCCCGAGACTGCTGCAGAGGTTATTCAATCGCTGCTGCGGCTCCCCGCGCATCTTATTCCTGGCGAATACATCCTGCAGCCGGACAGTCATCTGTTGTGAGTGAGCGGTGCGATGTGGTGGTCATCGGGGCGGGCGTGTGTGGGCTTACGGCCGCAAGGCAACTCGCACAGACTGGCTCGCGCGTCGTGGTTCTGGAAAAATCCCGCGGCGTCTCGGGTCGGGCTGCCACGCGCAGGTGGGCCGACTGCGTGGTGGACCATGGAGCGCAGTTTTTCACCGCGCGTTCGCGAAAGTTCACAGCGCAAGTGCAATCCTGGCTGGAGAGAGGAATATGTTTCCATTGGGCAGATGGCTTTAGAAATGACTCGGGACATCCGCGATATGCTTGTGCTGCGGGCATGAGCGCCCTGGGCAAAGACTTGGCCGCTGAATTGGACGTCCGCCGCGAGATGCGCGTGAACGCACTTCATCGCGCTGGTGCCAGTTGGAAAGTGCAGAGCGGTGAGTTAGAGATATTCGCTCCCCAAGTGTTGCTCACGATGCCTGTGCCTCAAGTGCTGGAGCTGCTGCCACCTGCTCGATGGTCTGTAAGCAATCAACTACACTTCGCTGCCATGACGTCGATCCCTGCGTTGTGCGTCGTCGTGAAGTTTGCCGCTCCCGCGCCTTCGTGGAAAGGTATGCAACTTTCCGATGATGATGTGCTCTCGTGGATCGGGCACGATAGCAGCAAACGCCCCAATCCAAGAGGAGACGTGGTATTGGTCCTGCACGCTGGAGAGGAGTTCAGTCGCACCTGGCAGGACCAGGACATGGAGCACGCGGCGGATGTCATGATGACCCGTGCGGCGGAGCTTACTGGTCTGGATTTTTCGCATGGTGAGCGATTGATCCATCGCTGGCGATACAGCCGCATGCGCTCGGCGGCGGCGATTGGAAAATGGATGGTGGACGAGGGACTACCCGGACTCATGATCACAGGCGATGCATTTGCCGGCTCAACTATAGAAGGTGCCTGGCTGGCTGGTTCAGAGAGTGCGGCGGAGTTATTTGCTCTTCGCCTTGGCAGGTGACAACTCGGCGCGCATGCGAGCCAGGACACGATCTGCTTCTTCTTCCTCGTTTTGAAGCCGAAGCAAATCTGCATAGTTCTCGATCACCACGAGATAATCTTCGTCGCGAAGTCCTGGGTGTTTGCTGAACACGTCCACCGCGCGTTGGTAGTAATCAGCCGCAGTAAAAACATCGAGCTTCAGATGATGAATGACCGCGAGGTTGGCGAGACTCTGGCCCACGTCGGGATGATTTGGGCCGAAGCAGCGTTCTCGTATCGCCAGGGCGCGCAGGTGCTGACACTCGGCGTCGTTGAGTCGCTCGGCGTTGGTAAGCAGCGCGGCATAATTATTTAATACATTGGCCAGAGCTGGGGTGTCCGAGTTGGCGCGGTTCTCGTGAATGGCAATGGCTTCTTTAAAAAAGCTCTCGGCTTGTGCTGTGCGGCCACGATCCTTGAGCAGACAAGCCACGTTGTTCAGGAGATTCAACCGCTGCGGATGGTCCCTGCCGTAGGCCTGCGCCAGAAGAGGAATGGCTTGTTCGTAATAGAGGATCGCATCGTCGATACGGTCCAATTTCTCAGAGACGAGCCCCAGTTGCGTGCTCAGCCGTCCCAGTGCGGGAACATCCGATGGCAGAAGCTCGTTTGCGTATTCGAGTGCCTCGTGGAAGTAGCGCCCGGCGGCCGAAAATTCCTCGCGGCGCAGGCATAATGTGCCCACTTTTTCCAGCGCTTCGACGAGTGAAGGGTGAGGGGCGGTGAAGGCTTGCCTTGCTGTGTCCAGGCTTGCCAACGCTTTTTCAAAAGCAGCTTTGGGGTCAGTCACCATGAGCTGGCTGACTGTTTCGTTCATGGCCTGCCATTGATCCTGCATTGATGATGTGGAGTTCACAGTAGTTTCAAGAGCTGTGGGTGGCATGTGGATCAAAAAGCGTGCCTGTAGTCTTACCACAGCCGTAGCTTGGCTGTGTAGAAAAATCGTCCGGCAGTGTCGTATTGGATCAGGCTCGTAACTGATCCAGGAGCGATTGTCGGCTTTGGCGTACAGTAGGATGCGAGACTAAAATTCTCTGGACCTGCACCGCGTGCGTGTCGCGCACGGCAATCCCTAGATGGGTTGCAAGTTCAGACTCGAAAAATGTGATCGCCCGCAGCGTCGGCTCTTCGCCATCCAGATAGGTCAACGCGCGCAGAAGAAGGTCGTATATTTCCGGCACCGCTTCCATGGACTCAACACTTTCATCGACCAGTTCCACGAAATACGCTGCCGCCAGGAGGCTGGTGTAGTTGCGCCTGAGCCCTTCAAACGCACCGATCAGTTTTACATCGCGCAATGCGTGAAGTTCGCTCGTGCGACTCGGCGCGATCAATATCTCGCAGTGATAAAACAAATCCAGTTTGCCGCGGAACGGACTTTTCGGACGAAGTGCGCCTTTTGCCACGGTTTTGCAGCGTCCATAGTGCTTCGTGAGCCATGTCAGGATGAGACTCGTCTCCGTGAGCCGGGTGCGACGCAATAGGATGCCCCCCGTGTTCTCCATGCCGACAGGGTCAGCGAAGTGCGTGGATGGCCCGCCCGTCCACTGCCAGAGCCGCTTCGCGGGTCGCCTCGCTCAAAGTCGGATGCGCATGCACGATGCGGGCGAGATCCTCAGCGCTTCCGTGGTATTCCATGAGGGTGACCACTTCTGCGATGAGTTCCGATGCGTGAGGCGAGAGGATATGAGCACCCAACAGCCGGTCTGTGTGTGCATCTGCAATTAACTTTACAAAGCCTGTCGTATCGCCGCCAGCAAGTGCCCGCCCATTCGCTGCATAAAGAAACTTCCCGGTCCGAATTTCCAGACCCCGCGCCCCGGCATCCTCCTCCGTGAGCCCCACCATGGCAGCTTCCGGATTGGTATAAATGACGCCCGGTATCACTTGATAGTTCACGTGCCCGGCACGCCCAGCGATCTTCTCCGCAAAAGCCGTTCCTTCTTCCTCCGCCTTATGTGCAAGCATCGCGCCGGGAATGAGGTCTCCAATGGCATAGATGCCTTCCACGCTTGTCTGAAAATTCTCGTCCACGACGATTCTTCCGCGCGAATCCGTAGTCACGCCCAGGCCTTCAGCGAAAAGATCATCCATGAACGGCCGTCTGCCCACTGCCACGAGAACCTTGTCAGCATCCAGATGCGAGTGGGTGTCCGCATGAGAAAAGTGCAAACGCACATCGTGTTCCATGCGTTCCAAACCTGTCACCTTGGTATTGAGATGGAACGTAATGCCGGTCTTTTCAAGAGCCCGCTGGAGCCCCAAGGCCACATCGTGATCAAAGCCCGGAGCGATGCGTGGCAGAAATTCCACTACCGTGACTTCCGCCCCAAGCCTGCGCCAGATGCAGCTCATCTCCAGCCCGATCGCTCCCGCGCCGACCACCGCCAGTCTGCGTGGGACTTCGTGAAAAGCCAATGCATCGGTGCTGTTGACGACGCGATCTCCGTCAAACGCAAGATTTTGCAATTCCACCGGGGTGCTCCCCGTCGCCAGCAGGGTGTGCGGTGATTGCAACTCGATGGTCTGTTCTCCCTCCACTCGCACGCAGCCTCCGCCCACGACACGCCCATGACCATGAAATCGCTCGATTCCGTTGCGTTTCATAAGCATATCGACGCCGCCCGCGAGGGTGCGGGCAACTTTATTTTTGCGTTCCATCATTTGCCCGAGATCGAAGCGGACGTTCTCGGCATGGAT
>CBDUBV010000085.1:0-12651 GCA_965365475.1 uncultured Chthoniobacteraceae bacterium
CGGTGCCGCAGGCGGTTCGCGATCGTATCGCAGCGCTCCCGGGGAACCAGGCTGGTGGGGTGCTCAATACCGGCCAACGCATTGCGCCGCGCGCTGCCGCGCTCGTAGCCCGCATTCAAGAAGCCTTAGCCGTCGATCCGAACGTACTGCTGGTCGGACCGCCGGGCACCGGAAAAACAGTGGCGCTTGAGGACCTACGCGCATTCTACGAGGCCCAAATATTGTTTGATCCGGGTGTGTGGGAAGGCGCCTGGAGCGATGATCAGATGGGAGGCCGCAGAGCCGTCTCACTCGTCTTCCATCCCTCCTATACATATGAGAATTTTGTTGCTGGGCTCGTGCCTGCTCCGACTTTGGATGGCGCCGGATTCCAACTCGAGACTCAAGTCGGCCCGCTGCTTTCAATGGCGCACTGGGCGGGATCGGCAGATCGTGAAGGCCTCATCATCATTGACGAGTTCAACCGTGCGCCCGCCGCCGCCGTATTCGGCGACACCATAGCCCTGCTGGATGCAGACAAGAGGTCTGGCGGCGTGCAAGCAGGCGCGCGAATTTCTCGGCCCTATCCCCGTTCATTGATGGAAGTTGCTGAAGATTACGCCGACGCTAACGGAAATACTGAAGTGCCGCAGCAAATCTCGCTCCCGCGCTCGCTCGCCATAGTCGCGGCGATGAATAGCACAGATCGCTCCGTTGCGCCCCTTGATGCTGCGCTCCGTCGGCGGTTCGCCATCATAAATGTACCACCGGATTATGAGGCGCTCGCTCGGCACTATGGGGTGGACCTGCCCAGCCTGGCGGAGCCATTTGCCCCGGCTAATCCGTTTTCAGTTGACGATCTGAAGAACTTGGCTTTGCGGTTACTTATGACCCTCAACCAGCGCATTGAGCAGCTGCTTGGCGCCGACTTTTTGCTGGGACAAGCGCTCGTATGGCAATTGCGCGGTGAGAACGCCGCGGCGCTAGCTGCATCCATTGTCCGCTTACTCGAAGAACGTGTGCTGGCGACGCTCAAACTAACCTTCACTGATCAAGATGAAGCGCTAGCGGCCTTGCTCAACATTCCTCATCCACCGGGCGCCAGCGTGCTTGGCTCGTGGCAGCAGCCAGCCGCCTCGCTGGCCGGAGTAGCGCCGCCTCGGCTGATCCTGTCGTCTTTGACCAATCTTGGCGACTGGACGCAGCAGGTCGCGGGGCTACGCACGATATTGAACCCATGAATGGCGATCGCGCGGCGTATCGACTGCAATGAAGGCGTACCACTTACGCTGGAGCCACGCGAACACGATGCGTTACGCGCCGCAATGCGTCGCCTGCGATTTGAGCTGGGTTTAAGGCTAGCTCCGCTGCTCGAGGACGAGCGTGGAACGCGCATTTACAACATCGTCGGCGCAATCGATCTTCTACCCGGAACCACGTTACATATCCGACCAAAAACTGGACCCGGCGACGATTGGATCAATGCCGTCCTAGCGCTGCTCGTCGGTTCGGACAGCGTGGACGCCGCTGGTGAGCGTGCCGCTGGCATCTCTGCCGCTCGCCCCGATTTGTTCGAAGCGCTCGCTGCGCGCTTCGCGGCGCGGCTTGAACGTGCACTGCATCGAGACGGTCCGATCCTCACTATGCAGCGCGAGCGGCGCGATAGCTCGACTCTCTCCGGCAAGTTGAACGCCACGGCTTGGTGCCGGCGGTTTCTTACTAATCCAACTCACTTTCCCATCGAGATGAATCGGTTGAGCGCTGATAATGACTTTGCACGCGCGCTCGCCTTCGTGGCTGATCGCTTCGCGATAGGCACGCGAAACCTCACGACCCGGGCACGACTGAGGCGTACGGTTGGACTGCTGCGTCCGGGCCTACCGGTCACGCATGTTTCGCCGGTCGGCGTTGAACGTCGCCAATTGCCGCCTCAATGGGCAATTTATGGTCCGGCCTGGTCGATAGCCTGTGCCGTCCTCGCGCGGCGCTCGCTCCTGGGACCCGAAGGCAGTCAAGCCGGCATCTCTATCGCGATTGAGGCCTGGCCTCTCCTGGAGCGTTTGCTGCATCGCTCCCTCGAAAGTGCGGCCGCACGAGGGCGCGCAGGCGGAAGGGCAATGACTGCAAGCCGTCAGAAAAACATTCCGCTCCTCAGTCCAGCGTCGGCCGACCTTGCACGGGTCCATTTTGCTGAGCCAGACGGCATGTTGTTCGAGAATGGGAAGCCGATTGCCACGTTTGAAGCTAAGTATCGGGATATCGATGTAAAAAGGGGACCCGAACCCCATGAAATCTATCAGGCGCTTGCCGCCGCTCGCGCTGCTGGCGCGGCACTCGCCGTGCTCGTCTATCCCGGCAGCTTTGAGCCATTGGCTTGGTCAATCGACCAGCCGGGAGCTTATCCCTCGCGCCTAATGGCGCTCGGGCTCGAGATGTTCAGCTATCGCCCAGGCGGTGAAAGCGAACGAGGCGAGCGGTTACTCGATCATGCCGGCTGAGATGCGGCCTTGCGCGCAACGCCCCGACCAACGAAACACGAGTAATGAAGCAACTCTGGCAGCGCATTTTCGAGGCGGCGAGGGGGAGCGCGGGGGCAAGCTCGGCGCGCCGCACGGCCAACCTTAGTCTGGCGCTGCACCTACGCGGTGAAATGGCCAGCTTAACGCAATTTGAGGCTGAGCTAGCACGGATTTCCCAACTCCTCGGAGCGCCGTTACCCGTTAGCAACGGGACGTCCGTAGCGATTTGGCGGCTACTCGAAGACGAGCCGGCCGCCGCTGCTACCCGAAGCGACATTGACGCATGGATAGAAGCATTTCAAGCGTCGGATGCAGCGCGCAAGTCGCTTGGTGCTTACGCGACGCCAACGGCCTTCGCAGACGTGCTGGCTCGAGAGACGTTAGTGCCATTGCTCAAAGCGAACACTCGCCTCCGCATCATTGACCCGGCGGCCGGCGCGGGTAGCTTGCTTCTGGCCGCCTATCGTTGTCTCGTCGATAATGGCTTGGACAGCGTCACTGCATTGGCGAGCCTATATGGTGTTGAACTCGACACCGCCGCCCGTGAACTCTGCGTGCTGCTTCTCTGGGCTTCGCAGCGGGGGACTGCCGTATCGGTCGAAGCCGTCGCGCGCCAAATCGTGCTCGCTAATGCCGTCACCTATGATTGGTGGGGTAAGGACCCGTTCGATGCTCTGCTCATGAACCCACCGTGGGAGTCCCTTCGTCAGCAGCGGAGTGATCCGGTTCAAGCCGAAATTCGTAGAAGCACTCTGGCTCGCCTTGTATCATCCGAGCCGGGCGCTCCGGGGCTCCCGCCATTATTCAGCGCGCAGGGCCGCGGTGACCGCAATCTGTTTAAGCTTTTTGCGGAATTGTCTCCACATCTATTGCGGGAAGGAGGTCGCTTTGGCGCAGTGCTTCCGGCCGCCTTCGGATCAGACGACGGCATGTCGCAACTGCGCAGCTTCTATCTCTCGAACCTTGCGCTTGAGCGTTGGACGATCTTCGAGAACCGTGGGAAATATTTCCAGATCGACGCGCGGTACAAATTTGGGTTGCTGATTGGCGCGCGGTGTAGCAGCGGCACCCGGGCGCTCGAAGTGCTCAGCTTCGCTATTCATCCGCAAGCAGTGCAAATGCCGCATGTTCGACTCGACCGCGCCGAACTCGCTTCAATCGGCGGGGCGGACCAGATGATCCCAGAGTTGGTTAGTGCGGCCGAGCGGGATGGCCTATCCCGGATGCTCGAACATGGCTTACCGATGTTTAAAACACGCCCGTTAGGCCGGGTTCGCTACCGGCGCGAGGTTGATCTGACGCTAGGCAAGGAGGCTGGTAAGTTTTGGCATGTGGACGCGGCCACACCGAGTGCGGCGGCGACTCTGCTTGGGCCGAGCGCGGTTAGCGAGATAGTGCCTGTTCTCGAAGGCCGGATGATAGGTCAGTACGATTGTTTTCAGAAGAGCTGGATAGATGGCAGCGGCCGCCGCGCCCAGTGGCAGCCCAACGGTGATCGTGCGCTTAACGACTGCCGGCCGCAATATGTGGCCCATGCGCGCGCTCAACCTCGGGTGCGCGTCGCGATCTGTGACGTGACCTCGGCGACGAACACGCGCACCGTTCTCGCCGCATTGGTCCCGGCAAGATATGTCTGTGGCAATACCGCGCCCGTGCTCGAATTCGAGACCGAGGAAGAGGCATGGGCAGGTCTCGCGATATTGAATTCTATGGTGTTTGATTGGCAGGCTCGACGAATCGTCGGTGGGCTTCATCTTAACAAATTCTATCTGGCGCGGTTGCGGTGGCCCGATCTGCGGCACGAGGAGGTTTCACGGGTAGCCGAGCTCGGCGCCGTGATAGCCGCGCACCATCCACGTGGTGGCGCTGCACCCGGCAAAAATTCGGCAAGCGTTTCGCTTCTCGACGCCATGGCTGAAGTCGAGTGGTTAGTCGCGCGCGGCTATTGCCTCGATGCGCCCATGTTGCGGGCTATGCTGGTCGACGATCGCGGCGACCGACGTGGACTATGGCGTTACTTTGCAGCTAATCCGCTCGCTCGCGAAGTAGCCAAATCCGCTATTGAACGCCTCGAAAGTTCGCCAGATCGGGAATATACCCTGGCAGCTTAGGGCGGCCTCTGGCGTGTTGATTCACTTAGCTTTATTCTGCGGTTAATAGTGGCAGCAAGAAAGCGCTGACACGCGGTAATAACGTCGTATCGGCAGCTCACTTGGCCCGGGTAGGCGGTGCGTCGTCTTTCTGCACAGTTTGATCACGCAAATCTTCGAGAATCTCGTCTGGATCCAATGTGGGCTCGACAACCTCTCCCCGGAACTCCTTTCTAAGCCGAGCTATGCTTCCGGCGAGATTTTTCATGGCGTCTTCGAATGATCGGGCCACGCGACCGTTAACTTTAGCAACCGTATCGTCGGACAGCTGCAATCCCAACGTTTTCAGTGATACCGTGGCAAATCTATCGAAGAATTCTATTCGAGCGGGTGCGTCATTGGGCAGACTGTCTGGCCGCCAGATGCCCTTATGCGCACTGTCGGCCATCATTCCTATATAGCGGACGGTTTCGCCGGGAAGGCTTGGGTTAACGGGTGGCCTTTTGCTGAAGTCAGGCCGGGTGACATCCTTCACCCAGGCCAGAGATTTCATAACATATTGCGTAAAGACGTGCTCTGAGATGATCAAGGTGTCGATGTCGCTCTTCGAGCTGTACTCCTGCGAGATAGCCTTCGACTTTAAGCTGCGACCAGCCATCGCGCTTCCCACGATGAAGACGTTACTTGGCTCCACTGCGAACGCGTCTGCGATGGTGCGCCGGAAGAGGGCAAATTTTAGTGGCTCGTCCCGGAACACGTATGGCACGTGGGCAAGCAGAAGCTTATGAGCAATCGCCTCCGGTGCAAATTCCTCAACCAAGCGCCGCCACTCGTCGGCCGTTGGGTATTGTTTAGCCAAAAGGCTGCCTGCCATCGAGAGATCCCCTCCGAGCTCTACGCCCGGCCGATCTTATGCGATCTGGGACGGACACACCAACCCAAACGGTGATTTGGGTTAGTGTGTCAGTTGACACAAGCACACATATGCGCAATAGGTTTGAAGGTAGTAAGGCCGGCGTTGGGCTGCGACGAGACCTGGATGGATGCCTTCGCACCAAGCTTAGGCTATAGGCGGTCCGGCGGTTCGCCGATTTCTTCGTCGGCTTTCCGCCGCGAACTTTACTGTCGGTTTGCAGCAGCGCGCCCGGTGGCAGCACCGCGAATTAATGCTGAAGTCGGTCCAGCTGTTCAAGGCAATCGGCGTGCCACTCAGCCACCGGATCAACCTTTCCATCGGACTTATAGATCGGCTTTGGCTCTGGTCCGAGAAGCTTCACACACCTCGGCAAGATGTTACGCTCGTAAACGTCACTTAATCGCTTCCCGAGTTCCGATGCTTCGTTCTCGAATTTCGCTCTTCCGACCGGGTCATTGGGGAACCCGGCGAGCATGCTTCTCAACCCCGCGCACTCCTTCGTTTTGGATTTGTCGAGGCAAAGGCGATCCACTTCCTCAAAAAGTTCGGGATCGGTCTCGCGCGTGATTTTGTAGTCCATGATAAATTCTCGTGGAGTGTCGTTCTCGGTGGCCGAGCAGGCCGGCTGGCACGCCAAAAGACCTGCCGCGTAGGAGATCAGGGCAACTAATTTTCTCACGCTGACATCTCCCCTGCCGCTGCGCACCGCCATGTAGTCATTATCACCAATTCAATTTGCCGTTGCCCGACCTCACCTGCACATGCCCGCGATCACCTAAGCGTGGATTCTCCGATAATCTCAATTCGGCGGTTCCTTGAATTTATGAACGCGATGCTGCGATTCCGGTAGTAGACATAGGTATCCCGATTTGTCGGAACCGACGGTGAAACGAAGTTATCGAATGGCATGAAGAACCGCACCGCCGCAAAATCATCGGTCACAAGATCATGCAACAGAAAGAAGTCTACGTAGCCGCGGAAGTCGCCAAATAACTCGAAGAAATCTGCGTACCGACGCAACGTCGGCCCAAGCGGGCTTTCTGCGCCGAGATAGTGCCGGCGAATGCATTCTAACGTGAGGTCGAAGCGGTCCGCGATTGCTCGGCTGAATCCACGCGCCGCATTTATCGTTGGCTTGCCCTCGATCCGGTTGCCAGGGAAGAGCATCATACCGCCGATGGTGTAGCCGATTGTGCGGAACGCCTCATTCTCCTCTTCCGGAAAAAGACTGACAATGTGCTGCATCGACTTCCAACTAGTAAACGAAGGGATAACCGAGTCGCTCGCCAAGGTGCACTCGCCCAGGTCAGACTTGTGGTAGAGGTATCGGCGCGAAACCCTATCTACGAGGTCAAACAGCTGGCCGTTCGGAAGGGGTTTGCTCCACAGAAGCCGGTGATACTGCCTCAAGGTCGGACTGTATGTATCAGGGTCCTTCCCACCCGCGTCGGCTCTGAAATCGAACGACGTGTCGATGCGCATGCGGTAGCCCCCTCTTAAGCTCACCCATAGAACAACCATATCACCGCAAAATATACGATCACCAACTCCGTTAAGGTCGGGCGCCTGGCCCGGCGACGCCTATTTGGCCCCCGCACCGGATGCCTCCAGGCGTTGCATGCTGCGCCGAACCTGCTCCGCGTACCACGTCCCGCCCGCTGGGGACGGCACACCCCGCGCGTTCATCACCCGAGCTGCTTCGCTGCAACTCAACCCGCGCTTTGAAAGCTCAATTAGCGTCGGCGCCACCGCCGCCGCATGTTGCGCAGCCCTTGCCCGCCTTGCCGCCACGCTAGCCCCTGCGGCGGCTCTACAGCCACTCAGCAAGGCAGCGGCACCGTTGGGGTTGCCCAACCTTACCCCGCGCGCTTTGACCGCCTGTAGGGCGGCCTTAGTGCGCTGGCTGATCATCTCTCGCTCATGCTCGGCGATTGCAGCGAGCAGGTGAAGAGTCAGGCGATTAGCGTGCGGAAGATCGCAGGCGACGAACTCGACGCCACCGTCCATCAGATTCGCGATGAAGGCGACGTTTCGCGCGAGCCGATCGAGCTTGGCGATGACGAGAGTGGCGCGGTGGAGGCGGCACGTCGCTAAGGCGGCCGCGAGCTGAGGCCTGCTCGACTTGCTGCCGGACTCAATCTCGACGAACTCAGCGACGAGCGCGTGTCCGCCCGCCGCGGTGAACCCTGCTACTGCCGCCCGCTGCGCCTCGAGCCCGAGACCTGAGGCACCCTGTCGCGCCGTGGACACGCGAAGATAGGAAATGATCTGCATGCTAGGCCTCCCCGCCTGGCGTGGGTGCAGGCACAACTGCCAGAAACCCGTTGCGGATCGCGCCTGATATGTAACCCTGGCACCAGCCCTTGTCGTCAGGCCGCGCCTTCGGGTTTGGGAGTGGCGCGGCGCCCATCAGCTTTATAAGCTCGGCGCGCGACAGTTGGCCTCGCCCGGCCACAATGCTCACGATGGTAGCGACTATTGTGTCAGGATTTGGCTTGATGGTGCCCAGTTGCAGAACTTGAGTGGAGAGGTCACTGCCGCGCCGCTTGTGGCCGGCGGCCTTGCGCCTGGCGAGAAGCGTCTGATAATTCGTCTCGTCCTCGGCCGACCATGGCACGGGCGCCGCTACAACCGGCGCGGTGGTCAGTGCCGCGGCACTCGACGCGCTCGGTGCAACAGCCGTAACCGCCGGTACGGTCGCAGCGGCCGAGAGCTCTGCGACTCGAAAGTTAGCTTTTTGCGGTGCTGAGGATGCGGTCGTACCGGCCGCCTGAATAGCGGTGTCGGTCGCCTGCTTGGGAGTCGCACCGGTGCGTACCTTCAGCGTGGGTCGCGCGGCGGTTGCGGTATTTGCCTGTGCCATTTCGTCTCCAATCTCAAGTTCGTGGTTCGTTCTCGATGCCATGACGTTAGAGATTTGAAAGTGACGGCGATCCTGAATGTGGAAGTATTTTGAGGTAAAGCCCAATGGTACCTTGCGGAAATATACTGCCGAGGGTCAGCGTCGGGCTCGGTGAGCGGGTCGAGAAAAATTCTCGAAAATTTTTTCGAACTTTGCGGAGCGTTTTCTCAAGCCCGGCAACACCGGCTAGCAACGTTCCGAAGGGCTATTTCAGCTTAAAAGCGGGCTGTCCGAGCCGATAACAGTGCTGACGTTTGGCTTTCACCATTTTCAAAACGATGGCGGCGAGATATCGTCCTGCCAGATTGGAGGACGAAATGCGCTCGTTCATTTTTGCTGCCGTCGTTTGCGCGCTGGTTGCCACACCTGCACAAGCTCAGCGCAATCGTCAGCCGATAGTTGGTGCAGAAGCGCTCAAGGCGATGCAAATCCATGAGGTTTCGGCCGGAGTCGATCAGACTTTTGCCGCAGTGATCAGCGCGGTGACAGACAGAAACTACACGGTAGAAACAGCAAACAAGGACGCTGGGCTTATAACCGCCATCGAAAATACGAAATCAAAAATGGGTGGGTTGGGACTAACGACCAAGCAAAACACGATAAAATTGTCGATAGTCGTAAGTCCGCTCACTAAGGAAGGGAGCCGCATCCGCGTTAACGCAATTGATAACTACGTTTACACGTATCATGGAAAAAAGTATCGCGATGAAAACCAGCCGGTGACAACAGAGCAAGTCTATCGAGACCTTTTCTCTGCAATCGACGCTGCGCTCAAATAAATTGACCCGGTAGGGCCGGGCCACAGTCGCGATGAATGCCAGGCCGCCCAAGGCGTGGTCCAGCTTATTAAGCGAAGTGTTTGCTCGCTCGACCAGGGTGGCATGGACTATGGTCAGCCAGTCTCGGCGGCTACAACGTTTCACGCGAGGCGGCTTCTTGAAGCAGGTCCTTCGTTAGCGCCAACAAGTCTTGAAGGTTCAGGAGGAATGCTCGGTATCCGCCCGAGAGGTAAATCGGCTTTCCCTTCCAATCGAGAAAAAAAACCATACCCCCGTCAACAACTGCTCCGCGAAACGCATCGTCATCCCAGACATGCATTGGATCCGTAAGGTCGCCCTCCCTTGCGATCCGGGTCAGCCGGTCGACAAAGTCTAAGATCGGCCAGGTCTTGGCGTCCTCGCTCCACCAGTTGTCATAGCGCCGATCCGGCGTGCCATCCGTTTTCAATATCTTCGGTCGCTCGACAGCGGCGACTATGCGTTTCCAGCTCGCGTCGATTTTATCACGACGGCCGACGAGGTCCGCATCGGTTCTCAAGTCTAAGATGCGAAGGTCTTCGAAAATGGTGCAACGGTCTGCGCGATCACAGAAGTGATGAAGCTCGGTCAACCTTGGTAGCCTTAGAGATTTCTAATGATCATGCTGAAAATCGCCGGGGGTGCAACCGCCGATGAGCCCGAGAGCCACCACTGCCTCGTTCGAAACGCATTTGGGCGTCCATGCGCCTGAGCGCTCACCGCTCAGCGACAGTCATTGCTCCCAATCGTTTCGGATCCGCTTAACTGTCAGTGTTCCAACGACCATAAGTATCTTACGAAATGAGCTATGTAGGTCTTATAAGGCCTATAGCTTGAAATCCTTAGCAATCTGGTTAAATGGCGGCGCATCGAAAGGAGAAATTCAAATGCCCCACGCCATAAACATTCCCGACGAACTGTTCGCCAAGCTCCAGGCTCATGCTGTCCCTTTGATCGACACCCCGCTCTCCGTGATTGAGCGCGCAATCACTGCGCTCGAGGCCGGAGACGAAGAGGTGCGCAAAGTCGGCGCCAGAGGTGCACGCACCTTTAATCCGGCCGCACCGCCAAATTTGTCTCACACCACGGTTCGAAAAGCCGTTCTGGGCGGCAAAACGATGCCCCCCGCTTCAACCTATTGGAACCCGATTATGTATGCGACGATCGAGGAGGCGGGGAAGCGTGGTGTCAATGCTGACGATCTGATGGAGCTGATCACCGTAAATCGCGTGGCTGGCGAGAAAACCGACCACGGGTACAAATTCATCGAAGCGGCTGGAATTTCGGTGCAAGGTCAAGACGCTAACGCGGCATGGCGCCAAACCTACAGAATTGCGTCAAGCATCGGCGTCGATCTACAAGTCGAGTTTATCTGGCAGGACAATGAGAAAGCCGCGATGCCGAACACCCTCGGCAGCTTGTATGTGGAGGGGAATTGAAATGGCCGCAAAGATGAATCAAGCTGACCGCGATCGTGCTCTGGCATATATCGCGGGCTGCACCGATCCGGTAAAACTGCGGAAGCTAGCAGCTAATGCATTCGCCAGTGGAGAACCGGAAATCCAACGACAGGCGAGGTTGAAGCTTTATGCAGTGTCGCCTGCCGACGAGCCAGACACTTTGGAACACAAGGTTTGGCAATCAATTTTGGCGTTGGAGGACGCACTCAGCGACGAAAGCGGCATTACCAAGCGCCTTTCGCGTACGCGTCAGACGATTAAGCGTGATGGCGAGCACAAGACAGTTTGTGATCTCGTTCTCGGCAAGCCATCGCCAGGGTTCTCGATGCTTATCGACCGGGACATGGTCGAGAGGACTTTTGAGTTCGTCGCCCTCAAGTTTCCGGACCGCTTCAATGATGACGTTCTGGCGGCGGCGCGGAAACGACTAGCTCAGCTCGGCGAGCAGCGAATTGCAAATCGATGACTTTAAGCGTGCGCCCTAAGGCGCCCCACAATTCGCAGAAACGAGCCAATTTCCCAGCGGACTATGAAAGTCATCAGCCGTCGGGTTGAGTTCTGAGCCGTCTATTCTACGGACAGTTTGTGGATAAAATGCTCGGTTTGGACCAACGTGCCCGGGAGCAGATTTCCAAGCAATCGACGTATTCAGCACGAGAAAGTTGTTATACGGTCGAAAACGGTCCGATCTAAATTTCGACACTGGCTTAAAAAGGGTCCAATCCGCCGTTTTCGATTTGACAATAAAACTGCCGACACGGACTATACGACCATCTTTTGTTTTGATTACATTGTTGTAGCTAAGGTCTTTTAAACATTTGTTTTCTATAATCAAATAGTAACCTGAAGATGCCACCGCTTTAAACGCTTCTCCCGGAGGCGCAACGCCAGCCCACCGAAGGCCGTTTGGAGACATTCCAGGTGAGCTTAAGTTTTCGGCAGGCGCAGCCCGCGGCGCCGGACCTAATATCTTTGCCGAATAATCATAGTTATATTCTGACAAGCACGAGCGCGATGAGGAATCCAAACCTCCACCGGTGGGAATTTCCTCAGAATTGGCATAGACGACGTTTATGGACACTAAAACGGCGTTAGGGCGTACCTCGATCGGGTGACTATAGCTGTTGCGGAGTACAATACAGCCGGACCTTTTTTGTACTTCAATAAAAGGGCAGCCATTCCCTCGACAGGACCGAGCGTGAACGCCTTGCGAAGCGAAAAACAGGATTAGAGTTGAGGCAACGAGAAGGGTCTTCAAGGGTCGACCTCAACCATGATTTCGCCAAGGGCCCCGGTGTCACATTGTGGTTCGAACGTTAGAACATAAGCTCCACCATTGATTGCGGCGCCGATAGGGTACCATTCGCTCCAATGACCGGCGTGAGCGACCACTAACTTTGCTTGCCCGGCAAATATTATCTGGATGCCGCACAGAGGGGATCCGATCGACTTCACTCGTACCTTAGCTTGTTGGTAGAGGCCATCCTTGGTGTTGATAATCCGACCGTTTGCGGCTTGCAGCACTGTCGCGCCCGTCGCGGTCGGAAGGGTCAAAGCGGCAATTGCGAGTATGGCAAGACGCATTGAAGCGACTCCAGCAATCCGTGTATGTCGTATCACGAGTTGCATAACCAGAACAGATATTTCGAGGATACAGAATCAAGCGGCGTGCGCCGGCTCGATCCTCCCAGAGGGCGAGAATTTGGTACGACATTTCATCGGTATGGAAATCGGTAGGGCCGCGACAGGAAGTGTTACCCCACCGTTACCCCGATAGGTTTTCGAGCGCCCAAAATCGGGAAGCGCGCACCAAACTTCCTCATCCCCGTCGGTCTCCATAACCTCGCACCATAGGCCAAATCTCCAGCGCTGGGCAGAACGTGGCCGGCAGCTTCTAATCGTAGACCGAGCTTCGCACCGGGGGTGGGCAGCCCGCTTGCCAAGCCCAATGTTCCGGCTTGCCTTGGGCAGGGCGCATTGCTAAGCGC
>CBDUBV010000086.1:0-12608 GCA_965365475.1 uncultured Chthoniobacteraceae bacterium
ACGCCGCTGCCCTCCGGAGAGCACAGACACACGCCTGTCGAGGATGCCATCCAGCCCAACCTCGTGCAGAATGTGCTCGGTGCGCATGCCGATCTCCTGATCGCTCAGACCGCCCACGCGCAACCGCATGGATGTCTCCACGCTTTCCCAGACATCGAGGTGTTCGTAAGCGATGCTGAATTGCGGCACGTAGCCAATCTCGGATGGTGCGAGGTCTTCCTCCTCCGATAGATCGCGGCCCTCCCAATGAACCGAGCCGGTGGTGGGTTCCACGAGTCCGGCAATTATTTTCAGCAGTGTGCTTTTGCCGCAACCCGAAGGGCCGACAACTGCAGTGAAATGGCTGGTGGGAAAGTGTAGCGTGGCCTCGTGGATCAGCGCCTTCTGATCGGATGCATCGCCCACCAACAAGGTGACGTCTTTAAGCTCTAACACATCGTAGATTCTCTGCGCAGCGGCCGCAGACAGCAATCCAAAATCGATAGTCCCTCACACACGTGGTTGAAACCTATAACGGAAAACTGCGCTGCAGTCCCTCGCGGACGCCGATGGGATTATACCCCAGGTCCTCACGCGCATCCGACCAATCCGGATTCGCGTTCTGTGTGATCCCGGCAATCGCATTCCAAGTGAGCGGAGGATTTTTCATCGTGGCTCCCATCACCGAGGCCAGCAGTTTGCACAGCGGCAATGGCAGATGCACAAACTTCTTCGAAACGCCCTGGTGCTTGAGCATGAGTTTGCCCAGCTCCTCGATGGTGATCTCTTCGCCGCCGCAGAGAGCATACGTTTTCCCATAGCTCTTGGGGTTATTTGGGATCGCAAGAAACCCTGCCATGAGATCATCCACGTGCACCGGATTTTTAATCGCTTTACCATCGCCGATAAATGGCACCACAGGGAATTTTTTTAAGTAGTCCATGTACATCATGAACTCCTGGCCTCCATAGCTGTTGTAAGCCAACGAGGGCCGGATAATCGTCCACTTCATTTTATCCTGACTTTTTACGATGCGCTCCTTCTCCATCTTCGAGAGGGAATACGGTGTGTGGTAGGGATACGTGACCGAGATGGACGAGACGAGGATGAAATGCTCAGCCCCACATGCGATCCCGCCTTCAACCATGTTTTTCGTGCCTTGCACATTGACCCGATCAAATACCGACACATCCTTGCTGATGAGCACTGCGGCGAGGTGGTAGATGGTTTTCACTCCATCAAACGCGCCTTTGATACTCTCCTTATCGGAGATGTCTCCAAACATGATCTCCGCGCCAGTGCCTGCCAGCCGGTCTTTGTGCGGATGATTTGGGATGTCCAACACACGCACTCTGTTTCCTTTTTCCAACAACCCTTTGACCAGGGTTGTTCCCATGACACCGAGACCGCCTGTAACTAAAATCATAATTAGAAAAGTTGTTCCCGCTTTGTAACGACCAATGCGGATGCGACGCAATGGAAAATATTAACCCGCATAAAGGATGTCTATTTTCTCTTGATTCGAAAAGAGCCGCCGAAGCCGAGCAAACGCAATCCGTTTAGACACACCAGCACCGTGCTGCCCTCGTGGCCGATGACACCGATTGGCAGCGGCAATTCCATGCCCAAAGTCGCGCCCACAAGCACCACGATGACCCCGCCTGCAAATAGCAAATTTTGGATCAATATCCGCCTGGCGCGCTGAGCCATCATTAACAGGAGCGGGATGTTTTCCAGCTTGTCACCCATGAGCACCACGTCCGCAGTCTCCATGGCGATGTCTGTTCCCGCTGCACCCATCGCCAGCCCAAGGTGCGCAGATGCAAGTGCCGGTGCGTCATTGATGCCATCGCCGACCATCAGGACTGTGCCCTCTGATTTTAGCTCGCGGATGGCGCGAACTTTGTCCTCTGGCAGGAGTTCCGCTGCGATCTCGTCCACCCCAGCCTCCCGCCCGATCGCTTGTGCCACGACATCGGAGTCGCCCGTAAGCATCACGATTTTCTTCACTCCAGCGGCATGCAGTGTATCGATGACCTCCCGCACGCCCGTGCGCAAGGTGTCTGCAAGCGCAAACAAAGCGATCACCTCCACGCTTCCCTCCCCCCGCCGCCCGAGCCACACACACGTAGCACCCGATGCCTGCTGTCCACGTGCAAATGCTTCCAGATCCACATCCATTTGAACTCCCAACTCCCGAAGAAACCGGTCACTGCCCGCTACGTAGCGTTGGCCATCGACCATGGCTTCAGCACCTTTTCCCGCAGCAGCCTGGAACGCCGTCGCCTGCGGCAGCACCAGTCCGGCGTGGGCCGCCGCCTGCACAATCGCTGCAGCAAGCGGGTGCTCCGATCTGTGCTCCAGTGCTGCACAGAGAGCCAGTGCGCGTGCGGCTTGAGCACTCAGCGACCCCGCAGCAGACTCGCCATCGGGAGTCATCACCGAGATCAGAGCGGGCTTGCCACGGGTCAATGTGCCAGTCTTGTCGAAAGCCACGATGTCCACACGCGCGGCCACTTCCAGATGCGAGCCGCCTTTTATTAAAATGCCGCGCCGCGCCGCGCCCCCAATCGCGGACAGCACCGTCGCAGGCGTGCTGATGATCAACGCACACGGCGATGCCACCACCATGAGGGTCATGGCCCGATAGAAAGCGGTTGCAAATAATTCATCCCACACCAGCCAAGGCAACAACACTGCCAGCACGGTGCCGCCGATCACCACTCCGGCATAGTATTGCTCCGCGCGCTCAAGAAAACGTTGCGTATGCGACTTCTCCGCCTGCGCCTCCGCCACCAGTTTCACCATACGAGCCAGAATCGAATCCTCGGCGCGTTTACCGACCTGTATTTCCAATCCCCCATCCTGATTGAGTGTGCCGGAATACACTGCGGAGCCAGGTTGTTTATCCACCGGCATGGACTCGCCCGTGAGACTCGCTTCATTGACCGAGCCGCACCCTTCCAGCACCACACCATCGATTGGCATCTGGTCTCCCGGTCGCACGATCACCACATCGCCGGGCACAAGCGACTCCACCGGCACCGGCTTGAGTTCCCTGCCCACCTTTAGCAAAGCGGTGTCCGGCCGCAACGCCAATAGAGACTCGATCGCCCGCTGCGTGCGGTTCATGGCATAACGCTGAAGCACGTTGGAGAAGCTGAACAAAAATAACAGCAACGCCCCTTCAAACGGTGCGCCTATTGCAGCGGCTCCCAGCGCAGCCAGCACCATGAGCACATCCACGTCCAGGGTCCACTCGCGCAATGAAGCCACCGCCGACCTCACACCAAACCATCCGCAGAACACGTAGGCGCCGGCATACAGGAGTTGCCGACTGCCAGCCAGCGCGGGCCACCAGGAAGAACCCGCCGCTGCCAGTAAAAACAAAAAGCCTACTCCGCAAAAAAGCTCCTCCTGCAGCTCTCCAGAACGCACTCTGTTCCAGAGCCCGTGTTCTTTTTCCGTGCGCTTGAGCGGCTCGATATTTGCCCCAGCTTCCCGCACCTTGGATAGCACTTCGACCTCATCCTCCTGCTCGAATGTCAGACACAATACGCGCCCGATATATGTCGCTGTGGCATGACGAACGCCCGGTATCCTCCGTATGCGCTGTTCCAATCGCCGCGCCGCATACTCCGATCCAGTGCCCTCCAGCCGCATGGCCCGCTTGCGTGCACCCGCCGGAGCATGGTGCGCAGCCATACGTCTAAGATCATTCTCCGTGATCCTCCGTGCGTCATACGCAATCGCATAGCTGCTTTGCCCGGGCAGCGCTTCCACAGCCACCACGCCTTCATGCTTTTGCAATGCCATCGGCCCATCCTCGTCCGAGGTCGTGTCGTCTAAAGGTTCGGAAATCACTGCAACATCCAATCACAGCGCCGGTGATGCCGCACCTTCAATTTATTCCGCCGCGCTCTCCACCTCGCACACCCTCGAGGTTGACAATCCCTATCCGTGGCTCGCATCTTCCCCCCTCACCCAGCGCGTCTTTTGCCATGACCGACCACGAAGCCTGCATCGCTCTGAATCTCATTCCAAAAATGGGACCGGTCCGCATGCGTAAACTTCTCGAAGTTTTCGAAACCCCCGCACGCATTCTTTCCGCCAAAACCAGCGAGCTTACCCGCATCGCAGGCATCGGTGAAGAAACCGCCAGCACCATAGCCAACTGGCAATCCCACATCGATCTCCAGACGGAACTTGACCTCATCTCCGCCCACGGAGTCAGCATCCTCACCCAGCTTGATGCCGCGTATCCCCGGCTCCTGCGCGAGATTCACGATCCGCCCATCGTCCTCTATGTCAAAGGCACCATCACCGACCGCGATCAACACGCCGTCAGCGTGGTCGGCTCCCGCAGCACCACCCACTACGGCATGGAGACAGCCAGAAAACTCTCCTACCAGATGGCCTATTCCGGCCTCACAGTCATCAGCGGTCTCGCACGCGGCATCGACACCGCCGCGCACCAGGCTGCGCTGGCAGCCAAAGGCCGCACCATCGCAGTCATCGGCTCCGGTTTGCTGGAGATTTATCCTGCGGAAAATGTGGAACTCGCCGCGCGCATTGAAACCTCAGGAGCCATCGTCAGCGAGTTCCCCATGCGCACCAAGCCGGATCGCCAGACTTTTCCCATGCGCAACCGTATCGTCAGCGGCTGGGCTTTCGGGCTGTTGGTCGTCGAGGCCGGACTAAATAGCGGGGCGCTCATCACTGCTTCGCAGGCCGCAGACCAGGGCCGCTCGATTTATGCCGTGCCCGGCCCAATAGATCGTCCCAACTCCCAAGGCACCAATCGGCTCATCCAGCAAGGTGCCCGCCTGGTGATGAGCGCCTCGGACGTCCTCGACGACATGGGCTTGCTCTTCCGCGACCCACCCACCCTGGAACGCTCGCAACCCCACGCCGTGCTCTCAGAAGCCGAGCAGAAAGTCTATACCGCAATCGATGATGACGAGACCCCGCTGGACCGGATCATACAAAAATCGGGTTTGCCATCAGGAAATGTCTCTTCTACCTTGCTCGCCCTCGAACTCAAACGCCTGGTCAAACAACTCCCAGGCAAACGTTTCGTCAAACTCCTCTGAAACAGAGCATATACCAATCATCATGGGGAAAACATTAATCATCGCCGAGAAACCCAGCGTGGCAGGCGATCTCGCACGCGTCCTGGGCCAATTCCAAAAGGTCGATGATTATTATGAAAGCGACGACGCTGTCATCTCATCCGCAGTGGGGCATCTCCTGGAAATAAAACCCCCGGATGATTTCGAAGTCAAACGCGGCAAATGGAAGCTCGAGAACCTGCCCGCCCTGCCTCCCCGGTTCGATCTCCACCCCGTGGAGAAAACACTTTCTCGCCTCAAACTTCTGCGCCGCCTGCTCAAGCGCAAAGACATCGACAGCGTCGTCAACGCCTGCGATGCAGGCCGCGAAGGCGAGTTGATCTTCCGCAACATCATCGCCGATTCCGCCTGCACCAAACCCGTGCGGCGACTCTGGCTTCAATCCATGACACCGCAGGCCATCCGCGAAGCCTACTCGCGACTGCGAAGCGATGAGGAAATGCGTCCACTGGCCGATGCCGCGATCTCCCGATCTGAGTCCGACTGGTTGGTGGGTATTAATTCTACACGGGCCCTCACCGCATTCAACACCCTGCTTGTGGGTGGCTTCCAGAAGACCACCGCAGGCCGCGTGCAGACCCCCACGCTCGCCATACTCGTGGAGCGCGAGCAGAAAATCCGCGCCTTCAAGCCACGCACGTATTTTGAAGTATTCGCCGACTTCGGCGTCGAAGCCGGCAGCTATCGCGGACGCTGGTTTGATCCCACTTTTCAGAAAGGCGCCGAGGAAGATGCCCGCGCCGAACGCATCTGGGACGCCGCACGCGCGGAATCCATCCGCGCACGTTGCGAAGGCAAACCAGGCACCATTGCGGAAGAGAAGAAACAACAGACGCAAGCCCCTCCCCTCCTATACGATCTCACCACTCTGCAACGTGAAGCCAACCAGCGCTTCGGCCTTTCCGCAAGCCGCACATTGCAGATCGCGCAAGCTCTTTACGAACGCCACAAAGTCCTCACCTACCCGCGCACCGACTCGCGGTATCTTCCAGAAGACTACCTCGGCAACGCCCGCAAAGTCCTCGAGCATCTCGATTCCACCTCGTTGGGCAAACACGCCGCAATGGCTCTGCAAAAAGGCTGGGTCCGCCCAAACAAACGCATTTTTAATAATGCCCGCGTCAGCGACCACTTCGCGATTGTCCCTACCGGCGTGGACCCGAAGAGCCTCGATGAATTCCAACTGCGCATCTTCGAGCTGGTAGCCAAGCGCTTCGTCGCTGTGTTTTACCCCGCAGCACAATTTGAACTCACCACACGCATCACCACCGTCGAGACGGAACAATTCAAGACCGATGGACGCATCATCACCGAGCCTGGCTGGCTCGCAGTGTATGGCCGCGAAGCCGAGACCGGGGCGGATAACGAAAAAGCCGTAGTTCCCGTGCGCGCGGGCGAGACCGCCACCACGGACAGCATCGAAGTCACCTCCAGCGAGACCAAACCGCCCGCCCGGTTTAATGAAGCCACATTGCTTAGCGCGATGGAAGGTGCAGGCAAGCTCATCGACGATGAAGAACTCCGCGAAGCCATGTCGGAAAAAGGGCTCGGCACACCCGCCACACGAGCCAGCATCATCGAAGGCCTGCTCTATGAAGGCTACGTGGAACGCAAAGGCCGCGAACTTGTCGCCCTGCCCAAAGGCATCTCTCTCATCACCCTTCTGCGCGCCATCCGTATAGAAATGCTCACCCGCCCCGATCTCACCGGCGAATGGGAACATCGGCTCAGAGAGATGGAACACGGGCGACTACCCCGCGAAGAATTCATGCGCGATATCCGCGAACTCACTGCGGATGTCGTCAGAAAAGTAAAGGAATTCCGCGACGCCAACCAGGGCGACGCTTCCGGTTCCGTCATCGAAGGCGAATGGACAACGCTCGATGTGCCCTGCCCCAAATGCGGCAAAGGCCCATTCAAGGAGGACTACCGCACATTCACCTGCCAGTCCTGCAACCTCCGCCTATGGAAAAGCCTGGCCGGACGCGAATTCTCAGCAGAAGAAATTCAAACCCTGTTAACCGAAAGAAAGCTAGGTCCGCTGGAGGGCTTTGTCAGCCGATTCGGAAGCAAGTTTTCCGCTATCGTGGAACTGAACGACGAACAGAAAGTCACGTTTGATTTCGGAAAGGACAAGGAAGGCGAAGGCGACACCACAGATTTCTCCGCGCTCACGCCTCTGGCGAAATGCCCCGTCTGCGCCACCGGCCACATCTACGCGTTGGAAAAAACTTACATGTGCAACGAAAAAGCCAGCGGCAAATGCACCTTCAGCATGGGCCGACAAATTTTGAAGCGCGACATCAGTCCTGAGGAAGTGGTCGCGCTTGCCACGGATAAGAAAACTTCGCTGTTGAAAAAGTTCATTTCAAAAAAAGGTCGCCCCTTTGATGCGCATCTGGTCCTTGCCAAAGGCAAAGTCGGCTTTGAATTTGCCGAACGAAAACCCAAAGCAGCAGCCAAAAAATCTCCCGCAAAGAAAGCTGTGGCATAGCAGTCCCACACAGCAGAAACCTTGTAAAGTCAGCGCACTATGCCGCGCTGACTTTTTTCGATAAATGCGATGATCTCCACTGCCTCCGGCGAGGTATGCTCCGCATGCAACACAGACATCGCTTGTTTCAGATTCAGCTCCTTGCGATACAACACCTGGTAAACCCGCTTTACATTCCGAATTTGTTCTTCGCTCATTCCGGCTCGCTCCATGCCCACGACATTCACGGTGCGAACTTCAGCCGGGTTGCCATCTGCAATCATAAACGGCGGCACATCCTGCACGATCTTGGAGCAGCCGCCCGTCAGCGCAAGCCTTCCGATGCGGCAGAACTGATGCACTGCCGTCAGGCCACCGATCACAGCATGGTCGCCCACTTCCACATGACCCGCGAGCGTCCCGTTATTGGAGAAAATGACCCGGTCTCCCACCACGCAGTCATGCGCGACGTGGCTGTATGCCAGGAAATTTCCATCCGACCCGATGCGCGTGGCATCGCCCGGCATGGTCGCACGATGCACAGTCACGTACTCGCGGAAGGTATTATTATGCCCAATCTGCGCGTAGGTGGGTTCCTCCCGATACTTGAGATCCTGCGTGACTTCGCCAATCGAGCAGGCATGAAAAAACCTATTATCTTTCCCGATTTTCACTGGCCCAGTCATGCTCACGTGGTGTTGCAACCAGCAGCCGTCTCCAAGCTCGACGCCCGGCCCCAGAACGCAGTATGGCCCCACGAAAACATTAGTCCCAAGCTCCGCTCGAGGGTCGATAATGGCAGTGGGATGGATGCTCATTTGGCCATGATGGCAAACACCAGCTCGCCTTCAGATACGATTTCATTATTCACCGTGCATTTGCAAACGGCCTTGCCCAGATTGCGCCTCGCTTTGGTCAGTTCGACATGAATAAGCAGCGTGTCACCGGGAAAAACCGGTTTGCGAAACTTCACGCCATCCGCGCTCATAAAGTAACCGATGTTCCCTTCCGCACCGACTTTCTTCAGCAGCAGGATGCTCGCAGCCTGCGCCATCGCCTCAACTTGCAGCACTCCGGGCATGACCGGATGCCCCGGAAAATGCCCGATGAAAAAAGGTTCATTCATCGTCACATTCTTCACCGCCGTGCATTTCATTTCGCCATCGAACGCCACCACGCGATCCACAAGGAGAAACGGATAGCGATGCGGCAGAATCTTCATCACGTCATTGATGTCGAGCACCGTATCGCCCTGGGCAATGTTGGTAGGCGGGATCATCGACTGCATCCGGGCGTGCTCTTTCGCCACCGCCCGGGCCAGATCGATATTCGGCCCGTGGCCCGGCTTCACAGCGACGACGTGCCCTCGAATGCGATGCGGGAACAACGACAGATCACCAACGATATCCAATATCTTATGCCGCACCAATTCATCTGCAAAACGCAGCGGCTCACTTCCCATCACGGACTCGCCCTTGAGCACCAATGCAGTCTCCAGGCTGCCGCCTTTGATCAGTCCTTTATCCAGCAGCGGCTTTACATCTTCGTAAAAAACAAACGTCCGCGCCGGAGCGATCTCTTTTTTATAAATCGCACTGGTCACTTCTGTCGATAGATACTGCGTAAAACGACCATCCGGCCCCACCTGCGTGCAGGATATACGAAATTTGGAATCGGGAAATACGGTGAGCAGAGAGCCATTTTTTGTCTCCACATGCACGGGTTCGCGGATGTCAAAATATTTTCGCGCCACCTCCAAATCTTTCACTCCGGCGGATTCGATCAGCTTTACATAAGGTCCGGCACTGCCATCGGCGATGGGCGGCTCAGCGGCGTCCATTTCGATAAGCGCGTTATCCACTCCCATGCCTGTCAGCGCAGAGAGCACATGCTCGATGGTGTGGATTTTCACACCGCCTTCCGCGATGGTCGTGGCTCGCTCCACGGTTTTCACATTGGCCAGGCAGACATCGATCGTGGGCTGGTCGGGCAGATCGCTTCGGCGGAATTTGAATCCATGCCCAGCTGGTGCTGGGTGAAGCGTGAGAGTAACGCGCTCGCCAGTGTGCAGCGACTGGCCAGCTATACTGACGCTCGCGGCGACAGTGTGTTGATTGGTGGATTCAAAAGACATGGGAGCGCGACGCTATCACAGCCCGATGAAAAACCACAAGCGGAGAGCCATGGTGCAAACGACCTACTCCTGCGCGCAACACCCTCTCACTTGCCTGTATGCTGCAAATACCACTCGTAGGTGCTGCGCACGCCTTGTTCGAGACTGATGCGCGGGCTCCAACCCAGCGATTTCATCCGCGTGACGTCGAGCAGTTTTCTGGGCGTGCCATCGGGTTTACTGGTATCGAAACGCAACTCGCCACCATACCCCACCACACGACAGATCGTCTCCGCCAGCTCCCTGATGGTGACATCCTCCCCGCAGCCCACGTTCACCACTTCCGGCGAATCATACCGCTCCAGGAGAACCCGGCAGGCGTCCGCCAGATCGTCATTGTGCAGGAATTCTCGGCGGGGGGTGCCCGTGCCCCAGATTTCCACATGATCGGCCTGGTTGAGCTTCGCTTCGTGAACTTTGCGCAGCAGCGCGGGCAGCACGTGCGAATTGGCCAGGTCGAAGTTATCGCCCGGACCATACAGGTTGGTGGGCATGGCGCAGATGAAATTGCTTCCGTATTGTCTGGCATACGCCTGGCAGAGCTTGATCCCGGCTATCTTGGCAATGGCGTAAGGCTCGTTAGTTGGTTCAAGCGACCCGGTCAGCAACGCATCCTCAGAGATGGGTTGCGGAGCGAACTTGGGATAAATGCACGAGCTGCCAAGGAACAAAAGTTTTTCACTGCCATGTCGATGGGCGCTGGAAATGAGATTGTTTTGAATGGTCAAATTGTGGAGCAGAAAATCCACTGGAAAATCGCTGTTCGCTTTTATGCCGCCGACTTTTGCAGCAGCGACCACGACGATCTGCGGTTTGGTTTCTGCGAAAAAAGCGTCCACAGTGCCTGCATCCTGCAGGTCCAGTTCGCTGCGGGTGCGCGTGAGCAGGTGGGTGTAACCGTGTTGAGTCAGGTTGCGCACAATAGCGCTACCCACCAGGCCCCGATGGCCCGCGACAAAAATCGAATCCGATGAGTTCATAGGCGGGTGAGCGTAGCACTGTGACGGAGCACATTGCACGTGGGATTTGTATAATGCCGTCGGCGGAAAGCCGGAAATGTATATCCGTGGTCACTTGGATGAACTAGTGCTCAATGCGTGAGGCTTTTTCGACGCGAGAACAGACCGTATTTTGGCGATACGAAATACGCCACCAGAAACACCGCCCCCAGCAACAACACGATTGCGGCACCGGTGCGAATGTCGAATACGTTGGACAACACCACCGCTGTACCCGACAGGCTTCCGCCCAAAATGGCCCCACCCCATAACAACAATCGCGGGGAGTTCGCAAACTGATAGATCGTCGCTGCAGGCGCGACCAGCATTCCAAGAGACAGGATGTAACCCACAGCTTGCAACGAAGTCACCAACGCAAGAATGGTCAGTGCCATTAACAAATAATTCATCGCCCGCACGGGCACGCCTTGCGAACTGGCCACAAACGGCTCAAACAACGTGAGCAAAAGCGGACGCTGACACAGCGTGAGCACCACCAGCACAATGGCACTAATACCAAACGCCATCCATACATCACTATTGGAAAGCCCAAGGATATTGCCGAAGAGATAATCCTCCAGATTGACCCGCTCTGGTATGCGGTCCAGTAGCAATACGCCGGCTGAGAACGCAGATGTGTATAGGATAGCCATCGCGGTATTCCCATCCACACGCGAAGTCCGCGAGACTAGCAAAGCACCCAGACCGACTAACAACGCTGCGACCAACGCCCCAATAAAAGCACTCCAGATGGTCAGTCCAGCCACCACGATGCCGACAGCTATTCCCGGCAGCAATGCATGCGATAACGACCCCACAATCAACGCGGATTTTCTAAGCACGATGTAGCCGCTGAGATAGCCGTTGGCGAATCCTATGAGAGCGCCGACCAGCAGAGCTTTTTGATTGAATGTATAGGCAAAGAAATCGGGCATACGTTTTATTTCACTTCGGAAGTTTGCAGCACTTCGACCATCTCGCGCACGTCACCCTCCGCCACGAGCGTCCGATTTAGCACGACGGCGCGGGAGAATATTTCGGAAGCTGAACCGAGGTCGTGGTGCGACGCGATGACCAGATGGTCTGTTGCGGAAAGTTGTCGCATCACTTCCGCGAGGTTTTCCTGGGATGGCTGGTCGAGACCTGCGAATGGTTCATCGAGCAGGAAAATATGCGCTTCCTGCGCAAGTGCTCGAGCGATGAAAGCGCGTTGCTGCTGACCGCCCGACAGCTCGGCAATCTGTCGGCTTTGCAAGGACTCAAGGTTCATGGTGTGAAGAGCTTTATCCACAGCCGCCGTGTCCTCACGTCCGAATCTGCCAAACCAACCTACTTGCGGGAAGCGTCCCATCTCCACCAAGCCTCGAACAGTCAATGGAAAAGACCAATCCACGGCCTCGCGCTGGGGTAGGTAGCCAACCTCGTATCGGCGTCCGGCAAGAGCGGCACCACACCACGTCACTTCTCCTGAAACAGATTCCACCAGGCCGGCTATGGCTTTGAGAAGGCTGCTCTTGCCGGTGCCATTCCGACCCAGAAGCGCCACACATTCGCCGCACCTCATGCGCAGAGAGATACCCTCCAAAGCGCACACGTCGCCATAGTGCACATGCACATCGCGCACTTGCAATTCGTGATCTGCCGCTGTCACTCCAACACCTCCCGTAGCGGTCCTTCGCTCCAGAATGTCTTTACCACCGTGTCGCGTCCTTCCGGCTCCAATCTCACTTCCACAGCAGTGCGGGCGATCTCTTTTGGCCAGTCCACTTCCAGCATCACGGGGTCATCCAAAAGGAACTCGGTCTCCAACTCATCGCGTGCTACTCGAGATTCAAAAAGTATGCTTCCAGCCA
>CBDUBV010000087.1:0-12452 GCA_965365475.1 uncultured Chthoniobacteraceae bacterium
AAACGATGCAAGCTATAGCATAAGATTAAAGCGTCACCCCGTGCTTGACACGGGGGTATAGTGATAAGTGCGGATTGTGGCGACTGTGACCACACCCGCAATGGATAGGAGTTATTGGAAGGCGGACGCGTAGAGGCAAAAACGGCTGCGACCCTGAGCAAACAGCGATCAGATTTAACGAGCGGAGTCTGGCATCAGAACGTCATAGACCTTTACCTCGCCAATGCCTTTAAGGGTAGCTAGACGAGGGGGAAGGTAATTAATCTTATGACGGGTTGCGAAGTATGTTTGCTGCGTGACGGAAATGCTTCCGGGAGCGGCAACTGACTCAACCCGCGCTGCAACGTTCATAGTGTCGCCCCAGTAATCATACGTTGCCGCCTTCTGTCCGATGACGCCGCCTACGACTGGACCACAATGAATTCCGGTTCGCACGTTAAGCGCAAGATCCCTATCGGCCGCGAGCGCCTGTATCTGGGACGTCACGCTGAGTGCGAATCGCAACGCCGAAACAGCATCGCCGCCAGTGCGTCCGCCCGCCACCGCTAGATAGGCGTCACCAATGGTTTTGACCCTTTCGATCTTAAACTCGGCTGTGGCATGATCCGCAATAGAAAATACATCATTCAAAGTCGATAAGAAATGCTTGGGTGACAAAGAGCGAGCTAGTTCAGACGACCCGACTAGATCAATAAATATTACGGCGGTGCTAGAGAACGAGTCGGCAACAGCTTCACCTTTTCGAAGGCGCTCTGCAACATCTTCGGGCAAGATGCTATATAGCATTGTCTCAGCCTTGTTCTTTTCAGCCTGCAACGTTCGATTAAGATGGAAGTTGATGAAAGACTTTCTTTCCATATTCCACGTATAATGAATCCCGATCAATGCAATCGGTAGAAATGCTCCCCAGCCATACAAGGCCATTCTTGGGTCAGGTGTCACGTCATAAAGAATAATTCCGTAATCTATGACGTAGATTGATAGGAATATAATATAGAGACGGGCATTAGCGAGGAAAAACAAAGAGCCAAATGCGGCGCCAAGAACATGGTTTCCTGTCACAAATGCTGTTGGGGACCAACCAGCGTCGCTAAACTCGGGCTGCATCGACAAGCGAATGCCACTCATCCAGTAAATCATGGGTAGCATTAGGAGCAGGTCGATGAGGGGAAATCGAGGGTACCACTTCGATGATGCCCAAATATGAAACGCAGCGAGGTTGGCAGCCAACCCAATACTCCAGAACACAGATTCTACCGCAGAGCCCGCTTCGAAGGAAAGTAGATTCTGCAAAGTGGTTCCAAATAATGCCACCATGGCCAGCAGGATACCGTAACGAACAATCCAATTTCGCTGACTGCGCTCATGGTAGACAAATCCATCCGGATCACTGTTCCATAACTGAGTCCACATCCCCACCTCCGCAGACGCGTTGTCTCATTTAACCTGGCCGTCTGCAATGGGCACGGTTTGGGAGTCCGCTTTTAGCGGTAATGTCTTAAGGGGCGACGGTTACGATCATCCGCGCCAATTGCGGTGAGAGTCTGCAAACGCCGTCCTTGCGCAGCACAAAATCGCTTGCCGCAAACTGCCTTTCCGTAACCAGTTTCAGAATCGCTGCGTCGATTCGCGGTCGTTCCGGCTCGATACGATCGAGCACTAGAGCTGCGCTGCCCCGCGTGCTGTTGTGCATGATGCCCATGAGCGGGTCATAGCCATCTGCGATCAGTTGAATTTGGAGCTTCGCCGCTTTGACCGCGTAGGCGTAGTTTAGCATCGCGTTAATCGGGTGCGATGCGCGGCGATTTTCGGGTTTGACGCCCGACGCTAGCGAGCTTCGCCCGGTGTAGCTCCGCCATTGCTCTGGGATTGGACGGCGGGTTGTACCCCTCCAATTCATCGCCAAACCGTTCCAAGCCGCGAAATATGCCGACGCCGCTTCGCCTTCGATTGCGAAAACGTCATTCATTGTTGCTAGCGACCGGCTACGCAGACGTTCAATCCCCGCATTAGTTTTATCCAGTGCGATGGTCCGCTTGCGCGATGGTTCGAAATGCGTTTTCAAAACCGGAATTGTCGCCAGCAATTTCCGGCGAATGAGGTCGGCTGAAAATGCGAGCCGTTTGGCCATGTCCGCTTTTGTATCGTGCTGCCACTGCACCTTTTTGCGGTCGGCAACAAATCCGGTGCCGCTAGCGACAATTGCTATTTCGCCGCTCGATTTGATCACGGCCAAGGCGACGCCTTGCTCGCCTAGCCAGCTCAGCACCGCAAACGACAGCGTTCCGCTGCCATCGAGCAAAAGAATGCGCGACGGCAATTCCAGATCGCCGGGGAAAAACCGATATGCGAATTGCTTTTGCGGGTAATGCGTAAAGCCATCGCGTATAACGAGCGCGCCGTTTTCGATGCGCATTGACGCACCGTGCCCATTCAAAATTAGAGGTGCCGGATTGCGCTGGCGCAATTTGCGAATTGGCAAATCGGCCTTCGCTAATTCTCGCCAAAACTCGCTTCGGTCGGCCCATTCGGAAGCGGACGCGGCGTGCGCGATATCGGCTGCGTAAAGCATAAGAATACTTAGCAAAAAGGGGGGATTTTGGCCAATTACATTCAGCGTTAATTAGCGCGGACTATCGTCATTTTTCGAATTTTCTCGACATTGGAATGCCAAAACTTGAGCAAATAAAGTGGTTAGCCATTGTCCGCAGCTAATTTGCGGCAAGACTTTTTCGAGCATCACCCTGAATGGTTCAAATTCGTTCGGCAGCATTGCGGAGTAACCGCCGTCTGCCAAGCGACGAAACCTTCTAGCAGATTTTGCCAGAAACGCTTGCGCTCGCTCGAATTCCTCCACCGTTGCCGCCTGAAGCAGCGACTCAACCGATAAATCCGTTTCTTCGGGATCGGCAAATAGCCCTCTGGAAAACTTCGCTCCCGGCAATAAACTCGCGTGCATTGTCGCGATTAGAGACGGTGCGGCTTTAGCGAGAGCCGTAGCTAGAAGGGCAGTTTGCTCCCGATCATCGGCATAGCCGGTAAACGCGGCTCGCATACCTGATAAAACCATGTCGGTCGAAAGCTCGAACTGCGAACCCTGAAAGATCGCGTCTATTGGACCGCCCTGATTTTTCAGGGCGCGCCGTTTGATCGCAGGAAAATCCGCAACCGCACCCTCTGGGATGTCAGCGGTTAGTCTCCGCTTTGTCTTTGCGCGGGCGCTACGAAACTCGGCTAGAATGGCGGGCTTAGCGCGGTCAAACGAGATAGCGCGCCACTCAATATAGGTTTGTGCGACCAAGGCGCGTTCGGACCGCACACCAAAGTAGCGTATCTCCGCAAATCGGCGCGCTCGCGCCAGCGCCGCGTCGTCGCGTTCCCAAATCGGCCCGTTGGAGCCCTCGCGCCCCACGACACGTGCCTTGGGTAGCAGCTCCCAATCTACCCATTGTCGAATGACGTTCGCGGATAAGCAAGCGCGCCCCTTCAAATCGAACTCGTCATTTAACAGAGATGCAAGCTCGGCGTTGGTCATAGGACGCCCTTACCGCCTCGCGACAGATGCGTCTCGTTTGCCAAGAACGGACTCGGGGCGGCGAGTCATGAACTTGGCATGCGAACTCGCAACTACAAAGCTGAATATGCCCGCCGCATAGCAAACGCGGAGAAGCGCGGCCTTTCGCGTTCGCAAGCTCGCGGCCATGCGCGCTCAGGTGAACCGCCTATCAGCACCAAGTCCGTTGCCAGCGACGACAGGTTAGAAGCCGCACTTAGATCACTTCGCCAAACCGGCCACCAAGGGCGCGCTGCTAAGGAGGCGGGCGTATCGCCGGAACGGCTGAGGCGCTTTCTCCGCGAGAACTTACTTGCCGCGCGTCGAGGCCGCCTTTGGGAATTCAGCGACAACCGGCCCCGCCTGATGACAGTGATTTCAGGCGGCGAAGCAAACCAGTTGACGTTGCGCGGCTTCGATCAAGCCTCACTGAACGGACGCCATCTGGCAGCTGTCCGCCAGTTTATCGGCGCTAACGATATCGAACTCTTGCTGCCGTTCGAGGGCCGCGCCGTGATCGACGCGAAGGGCAACACACACCCGCTCGAAACCGACCCGAACGAACTGCACCGCATCGCTGCCCAAGGCGAAGAGGTCTTCCACGAAATTTATCGACTCGTTTTGACAGGAGGTTGAATTGGACAAAGCACAATTGGCGAAGGAAGCGCGCAAACAGCGACGCTTGGAAAAGCTTGGCACGAATGAGCCGCGTTGCGGCGTATGTGGATACCGCGAGTGGGAAGCCATCGAAGCTCACCATGTCGCCGATCACAAGCGCGACGATGCGACCGTTCTGGTCTGCCGGAACTGCCATGACATTCTGAGCGATGATCAAAGAGATCACCCGGCGTTAGATCCGAACGCGGACAAGGTGCTCGATTGCATCGGCCATTTTTTGCTTGGCTTGGCGGATATGCTGAGGCTGATAATTGCCAAGCTCCAAGAATTCGGGCTCGCATTGATCGAACGGGCGGCATCGTCTGAGGTGGCGAAATGAGCGCGCCACCAATCAGCGACCGCTTGGCCGTCTCGCTTCGCGTCTTTGCAGGTCCGCAATTCGTGGAGCTGCCGGACTCCGACAAGCCCGCGCCCAAGGCTAAACGCCCGCCGCCGCCCGCGTCGAAATGGACACTCATTTTCGACTGCGAAACGACAACTCTTCCGGGGCAGGCATTGCGGTTCGGAGTCTATCAATTCCGCCACGGCGACGACCTCGACGAAGCGGGGGTTTTCTATGAGCCGGAAGGCGTGACAGCTGACGAGCTCGCGACACTACAAAGCCATACCGCCGCGATTGGATTGACGCTGCGCACCCGTGAGCAATTCGTCGATGAGGTGTTTTTCGCCCGCGCTTATCAGCTTCGCGCCGCGGTCGTCGGCTTTAACTTACCCTTTGACATTTCACGTCTCGCGATCAGCCATGCGACCACAAAAACGCCCGTGGAGGGGATCGCCGATGCAATGCACGGCGGCTTTACGTTCAAACTATCGCGGCAGAAAATCTATCCTAATGTCCGGGTGAAACATCTCTCGCAGCGCGCCGCTCTGATATCCTTCGCAGCAACTATGGGGCAGCGCGATAGTCGCGGGCAGCGACGCCGTGACATGAACACAAGCATTCGGCGCGGTCATTTTATCGACGTTAAAACATTAGCCGGGGCATTGTTTGCGCGGGGTTTTTCGCTCGCCAGCCTTTCGCAGTTTTTGAAGGTCGAAAATTCCAAGCTGGAATTCGATGAATTTGACGGGCCGATCACCGATGAAATGGCGCGCTATGCGCTTCGCGACGTGCAAGCGACATGGGAATGCTACCGGGAATGTGCGGCGCGTCTAAACCGCCTAGGGTTGACCCGGACTGCCGCCGAGAAAATCTACAGCGAGGCGAGTATCGGCAAAGGCTATTTGCGCGAAATGGGCATCGAGCCTTGGCGCAAGCTACAGCCCCATTTTCCCCGCGATTTGCTCGGCAAAATCATGGGCAGCTATTACGGCGGGCGTTCGGAGGTCCGCATTCGCCGCGAATTGCGGCAAGTGATGCTCTGCGACTTCCTTTCGATGTATCCCACGGTTTGCACGCTCATGGGACTTTGGCCCTTTGTCATCGCCAACGGCATGACATGGCGCGACGCTACCGCCGAAACGCGGGCGATGATCGAAACAATCGATCTAGCCGCACTCCAATCGAAGGAGACATGGCGACAATTGGCAACGCTTGTTCGCGTCATTCCCGACGCTGATATTTTCCCGGTGAGGGCCCCCTATGAAATGGGCGCGCAAAGTACGATTGGCGCGAACTATCTCAGTGCCGATCAGCCGCTTTGGTTTACCTTGGCCGATTGCATCGCGGCCAAAATCCTGACTGGCAAAACCCCCAATATCGTTGAAGCCATCACATTTGTGCCGGGTGCGGCGCAACCGGACCTCCGTGCAATCGAGATTGGCGGCAATTCTGATTACTGCGTCAATCCGGCTCAGGATGACTTTTTCAAACGACTTATCGAGCTGCGCCAGGCCACTAAAAGGAAACGAAACAGCTCCGTTGGCGATGCATGGCTTCGGATCGATACCGAACAGAATTCTCTTAAAATCGCTGCCAACTCGACAAGCTATGGCATCTTTATCGAGGTCAATGTCGAGACCCGCAAAAAGCGCAAAGCGGTGACGGTGCATAGCGCGACATGCGCTCCCTTCAGCTTTGCTAGTGACAAAGTCGAAATGCCGGGGACGTTCTTTCACCCGCTTTTGGGGACGCTGATAACCGGCGCGGCGCGCTTGATGCTGGCAACCGCCGAACGACTAGCGACCGATCAAGAGTTGGACTGGTCGTTTTGCGATACCGATAGCATCGCCATCGCCAAACCCGACGCCATGCAAGCCGACGAATTCGACACGCGGGCGCTCTCGGTTGTCGATTGGTTTACCCCGCTCAATCCCTACGACTTCGGCGGATCGATCCTAAAAATCGAGGACGTCAATAAGGCGCTTCATGGAAAAGGCTCTGAGCCGCTCTACTGCTGGGCCGTTTCTTCGAAACGCTATGCGCTGTTCAATCTCGGCAAGGATGGCCAACCGATTTTGCGCAAGGTTTCCGCACACGGGCTTGGCCATTTGTTGCCGCCCTACCGCGAAGTTGACGCCTCGCGGGATTTACCAACGCCCGACAAGTCGGTTTTGGGCGACGGCATCGAACGCTGGCACTGCGATTTTTGGCATCAAATCATTTGCGCGGCCCTGAGCGGCAACCCCGATCAAGTCAGTCGCGACTATCACCCACGCTTATCGAGCGTCGCGCTCAGCCGCTATTCTGCGACCACGCCTGAATTGCTGCGCTGGTTCAAAACCTACAACCGGGACCGCACCTATCGCGATCAGGTCAAACCTTTCGGATTCCTGCTTTCGATGACGCAGGCGATGGATTTTGGTGGCGAAACTTTCGAGGCGGACGGGAAAGGAAAAGCTCGGAACCAAAAGCGCTCCAAGCCCGTCGCTCCCTACGACAGGGATCACACAAAGGCGATCGCGGCGGCGTTCGACCGCGAGACCGGCGAAACCGTTTCGGCATCATCGCTCAAAACCTATGCCGATGCGCTGGCGCAATATCATATCCAGCCGGAATCAAAGTTCTTGAACGCCAATTACTCCCATAGGGGTGTCACACTCCGTCGCCATGTCCGGATGATCGCGACCCGCCACATCGGAAAGGAAGCGCATGATTGGGAGACGCAGGCCGTGCTTGGACTGAATGCCAATTCCATGCCTCAGTATGGCGACACTCATAACGACCCGGCGCGGGCATTCGCCGAACTAACGACACTCCTAAAATTGCACGGCATGGCCAAGGTCGCCAAGGCGGTGGGCACAACGCCTAAGAACCTGAAGCAGCTAGGCGCTGCAACCTTTCCGGCAGGCATTGCGGAGCGACTGCATGTTGCATTTGAGCTGCTCTCACGGCTCCAAGCCGATCGGGATTCGAAATCGCAGGCGTATGCCGATCTAATTCGATGCGTTGGGTTGCGTGGGGCAGCTCGGCAGCTTGGGGTTGATCCATCCAATCTCAGGCGCAAGATGCAAAACTTTGTCAATGGCACCCCGGGTTGACTCGGAGGCGTGCTGAAATACGGCTACCTAAATGGCCGGAACTAAGGGGGCTTTGTGAACGATTTCCTAGAAGGCGAAGCTCAACGCCATACCAACGAAAGGGCCGGCATTGCCGGCAAGGCCCTTGCTTCGATGGTAAATCGTGATCGCCAAGTTGGTGACCTACTCAAGATTGACTATAGCGAGGCGGTCATGGTTGTGCATGACCACCTGCGGCAATCCGTTGGCGGTTTACCTTTGGGATGCTTTTTGCTCGCAACGCGCATGGCACCGAATAGCCAATGCGATCCGAATGACGAGGACACTTCGATTGTAGTCCTTCGGGTACTCGGCCCCTCGCAATTGCCAAATCAAACAGATGCCGACCGTAACCGATTTGAAGCTGCGAAACGAGCGGCCGATAGAGACGAGCAGTGGGATGACCAAACCACGACTGACCAGTTTACGCTTAATCTGCTACGGTTCGCAGGGCTCCGCTGCCGCGTGTTGGGAACTTTTTTGCTCAGGCCAAATGCAGACGACGACTGGCAACTGAAATTTGGCGCTGACCTCTCAAATTTTTACTCCGGGCGAGGTTTGAAAGTATACAAGCCTGATCAGGAAACGCTGGCCAAAATTGTCAATTTCATCGGACGACGTGCTGTAGCGGATGCTGCGGCGAACAGAATTAGGATCGGGCGGGTTCGCTATTCTGCGAGCGAGAAAGCTGGCGACGATTCAACAAGTGTTGCCGTCTTGGCAGACCCTACCGACTTGCTCGCAAGGCGGACAGCTTTGTTTGGCATGAGCAGGACCGGGAAATCCAATACCACAAAAATCGTCGCTTCCGCTGTTTTCAGACTTCGTTCCCCAGCTCAAGGAGGTGCGCGGGTGGGACAGCTCATCCTCGATCCGAACGGTGAGTATGCCAATGAAAACGCCCAAGATGGAGGGTCAATAAAGACTATCGCAACTGCCACGGATGGAGCGGCTGACGGCGACGTTGTGACCTACGGCTTGCATCCACATCCAAACGATCCCGGCCGCAGGATCATGAAGCTGAATTTCTTTGGCAATGAGCCAAGTAATTGGCGCAATCATAATACGGTGATCGAAGCCATGACGAACTTGGTTCAAGGCAAGGAAATGCTCAATGAACTCCTTTCGGATCAGTCGGCACAATACATTTCGGCGTTTAGAAATCTGCGTTTAGAGGTTCCAATTGATTGGGATGACAGTACGCGCACTCGGTATCAGCGTCTAATCTCGGTCTATCGCTGCATATTGTCGGAGCATTTAGATCGGCCGAGCACGCTATCTCAATGCGATTTACGTAACTTAACCAATGCGGCGCTTCGTAGCGCCCTTTCTTCCACACCTGATTACGCTTCAGCTGCTACATCGTTTAATACGGGCTCCGTTCATTGGGATTTGGGGCGCACAACTTGGCGAAAAATGTATGACGCCATTGAAGATAATGGCTCTGGCTATGGAGCATTTAACGCAAATTACTCCGCGTCTCATGAAGGACGAGACTGGCACGATCCGCAGCTTATGGTGGCTCTAAAATTTTTGGTTCAGCCGGGCGGCATGCGTCTCATTTCTCGGTTGAGCGATTTCCACTCCCCGGACACCACTAGTGACTATGCTGATGACATAGTCCGTGACCTCCGAGAAGGCAGACTGGTCATCGTAGATCAAGCGACCGGCGACCCCGACGCCAACGAAGCTGCGGCTACTCGGCTGATGACGAAGGTTTTCAACGCTCAAAAGGCCGACTTCATTGCGCCACAAGTTGACGAGGTGACCGGCCAAATCATCGCGCCACCTGACGTCATCGTTTACGTAGAAGAAGCTCACAACTTACTTCCAGCTAAATCAGATGATCTTACAACGGTTTGGTCTCGCATCGCTAAAGAAGGCTCGAAATTTGGAATTGGCCTTGTCTATGCAACGCAAGAGCCAAGCTCAATACAATCAAATATACTTAAGAACACGGACAACTGGTTTTTGGCCCATCTAAACAATACCGACGAATTGCGCGAAATTAAAAAATACTATGATTTCGAGGATTTTACCGCGCAAATCCTCTCTGCCGCGGAACCGGGTTTCTTGAGAATGCGCACGCTATCGAATCCATACACCGTGCCCGTTCAGGTAGATGAGTTCCGCGCCGAAAGTGCCGCAAATGCCGTATGATGGGGAATTCGCGACCGGCGAAAGTCTGCTCTCGCTGGAGCGGAGCGAGGCACTGCGAGAATTTCAAGGGAGTGTTCGCAAACGCGAAGAGGCGGACGCGCCAAACCCCGCTGTACTGACTGTGCCTAGGAACAGTTGGATGCCAAACCGTGTCGTTGCGGTCGATGGATCGACGATAAATGTCCCCGTCGACAATGGTTTTCCAATGGCGGATGTCTCGTTGCTTAAAGTCGCATTGGTCAGCATCGACCTATCGAGACTAAACTTGCGCGAGCGGGAAATTCCGAGCCCTAGAGTTTTCTACGAAATGGAGCGAGCCCATACGTTCGACAAGGTTTTGCCTGGAGCAAATATCATCCGTCCAAACGTGCAAGGTGACACGCCAAAAGACTTTTTTCGCGAAGTGGTGCAGGAGACTTTTGAGGGCAAGATTGGTGCTACGCATGAATCACTGATTGAGACAGTCCGCGCGATTACCGCGAACCGCGAGCGTATCGGGAAGCGACCGCGTTGCCCAGTAGAAGACTGCGAGAATGAGCTTGGTATCGGCGAGGGGCGGTATGAGTGTGGGTGTGAACGAAAGGCGGCGTTATTTGAAGCGGACATTTTTCGTTTTTCCGAACGATTCAGTGATGTGAGTGCTAACGGTGAAGCTCACGGAGAGGTCAGGCATCTCGTCGAAGTCCTTTCGTTGGTCAACGTTCTCAGATTTTTCGCCTCCAAGGACGAAACCCTCGGCTACCTTCGTGACAATGTTTTCATCCTAGACGGGCCGCTGGCGTTATTCGGCCATGCCGCGTGGCTGGCACCATATGTGCGAGACGAGATTTGTCGCGTTAATGACAAATGCAGAAGCAGGGGCTTCGACTTGGCAGTCTTAGGTGTCGAGAAATCAGGCGCTTTCGTCGAACACTTTAATCAGATCGATATGACGCCCGAAGGTGGCCCGCGATCAAAGTATGCCAAAAAGACTGCCATTGCGCTTGAAGCCAGATACATAAATCGAAACATCGCGCTTCGGCCGGAGGACGCCAAACCACACGGGAAAGATACCTACTTCGGTCGGAAAGTTCTGTATAAAACCGCGACCGGCGATCATGCAGTTATAACCACCGCGATAGCCAATGATGCAAGCCGCGACCTTTATCGGAACGATGAACCCTGTTACCCAAGATTAGGGGACGTTTTAAACGTCCTCGATCACCTTGCGACCTATCTATACACTGACGGATTTATGCCGCTTGTTCGCGCGAACGCTCACGCGGCCATACCCCTAAGACGTGGCACAGACATAATTCATGGACTTTTCGACGGTCCCAAGAGGTGAATGTTTTTAGCGCGATTGAGCGGCTTAAGGCGCGCTTGGATGGACCAAATCTGAACACCTCAAGATGGGTGAGCTTCGGGCCATATTATGCGATGTTCCCGGTGTCTTTTGCGCGGCAAGTCATCAGCGATTTTTCTGAACCGGGTGATGTCGTCTTAGACCCTTTCTCGGGTCGAGGAACGGCGGTTTTTTGCGCCTATGAAGCCGGGCGGGAAGGCATCGGCGTAGAGCACAATCCGCTTGGGTGGATTTATGGAAGTACGAAGCTAAGGCCCGCCGCCGAAGCCAATGTCAGAACGCGGCTCATAGAGCTTTATGTTGCGTCCGAAGAGAGGTTTGCTGAAGCAGATTCTCTTTCAGAGTTTTTCCATTTCTGCTTTTCCAGAGCTGTCCGAGCGTTCCTGTTAACGGCGCGGGAGCAACTTGATTGGAAGAAGAGCGCTGTTGACCGCACGCTTATGGCGTTTCTGTTGACATATCTGCACGGCAAGATTGGGAATGACGGTTCTCCGCAAGCTCTTTCAAATCAAATGCGCCAGACCAAGGCGCTAGCGCCCGATTATTCTGTGAACTGGTGGCGAAAACATGGTTTTATTACCCCGCCTGAGATTGATCTTATCAACTTCATCTATACCCGGATTCGCTGGCGATACCAGCGAGGATTCCCCACGTTTGACGGATCGGCCATAAAGCTCGGCGATTGTCGGAAAATGCTTACGAAGATTTCACGACCTGAGAATGGCGTGAGACTTTTGCTTACCTCGCCGCCGTACTGCGGAGTAACCTCATACTACTATGACCAATGGCTAAGGCTTTGGTTGCTTGGTGAGGGCGAGAGGCCGTCTCTCAACGGCGAGGAATGGAAAGGCAAACACGAGTCTAGAGTGAACTATCGCTCACTGTTGCAAGATACCTTTGTATCAGCGAGCCGGTTGCTCGCAGAAGATGCAACGATCTACGTAAGAACTGACGCCAGAGAGTTTACCAAGGCGATTTCGATCGAAGTTCTCTCGAGTGTTTTTCCTAACCGGAAACTTTCCGTCGTGGAAGCCCCTTTCAATAAGCCCACGCAAACGCATCTGTTCGGTGATCGCTCGCCCAAACCGGGGGAAGTCGATCTAATTTTAACGCCGATGGAGTAGCCCGTAGCCCGCGCCGAAGTAATAGTTTAGCGGCGGTTCCAACAGAGATAACCAGAGAGTGTGGTCAATTCTCCCGCTTTCTCGGTCTATCACTATACCCCCCGTGCTTGACACGGGGTCCCGCTGCTCTTGCACGCTGTCAGGCGGGAACCAT
>CBDUBV010000088.1:0-12445 GCA_965365475.1 uncultured Chthoniobacteraceae bacterium
AACGGGATGCGAATGCCGCCCTCCCAAAGCTGCGCTTTGGAACCTCGCAACGGCGCGTTGCTGCCGCCATTCTGCGAGCTGCCTTCCACAAGAGCGGCTCCGTTGTCGCTTAAGAAAACGACAAGTGTCTCCTCCGCGATGCCCGCTTCTTCTATCGTCTCCAGCACCTGGCCGACAGCATCGTCCAGCGCGAGGATCATCGCCGCGCAGATGGTGCGCAGCGGATCCTGGATGTGCGTGGTGCGGGCCAGATATTCCTTCGGAGCTTCCATCGGGGTGTGCGGAGCGTTGAAGGAAAGATAGAGGAAGAAAGGCTTTGCGTCTCCATTCCCAGGTTTGGCGTTTTGCTTGATGAAATCACAAGCGCGGTCGGCCAGCTCAAAGGTGAGATATTGGTGGAGTTCGGCAGGTTTCGCGTCGCCTTCTACGATAGGCCCCCATTGTGGATCGTTCGCGTCCCAGTAGGAATGCATGCCGGATAGGAAACCATAGAACTCATCGAAGCCACGGTCGAGTGGACGATACCCTTCGGCTTCGCCGAGGTGCCATTTGCCGAAGACTGCGGTGCGATAGCCTGCAGCTTTCAGCATGTCCGCCAGCGTGATTTCATCCTGTGGCAAACCCCAATCGGCGTGCGGTGCGGGGTTGCCATGGAAACCGAAGCGGTCGTGCCAGCGGCCGGTGAGCATCCCAGCGCGGGAAGGAGCGCACACGGGAGCGGTCACGTAAGCATCGGTGAACCGCATACCGCGCTGTGCGATGGAGTCGATCTTCGGCGTGGCGAAGTCGGTGCAGCCTTGCACGCTCAAGTCGCCATAGCCCAAGTCATCAGCCATGATGAGCACGATGTTCGGCCGATCTTTAGCCGCTGCAAACGAAAGGAGGCCAAGCGTGGCCGCCAGTATGAGAAGGGATATGCGACGGTTCATTTTTTTTAATTCTATCAGGCTTGGCAAACTCTACGAAGCCATTATGCCTTCTTACGCTTTCTCTCCGTCCGCGAGGATGCCTTCGCGATGAGAGATTGTAGCGAAGCCCTGCGCCCGTGGACTTTTTGCCTTGCTTCAACACGCCGAGGGCCTGCCCGTAGGCCGCAGTGGCTGGCTAACTTAATCTGCATTTCGCTTGAAGCCGTTTTCTTTACAATGCAGGATCGTGTCAGTCATGTTTGGCAGTCGATCCCGTCCTATTCCCTGGTCGCGCGTGCGGCTGCTCAGAGGCTATCTGGATGCGCGCCGTGCAGCAGTCATCGAGACGACGCTTCCGGTCATAGAACAAAAATGCAAGGAAAGCGGCGCGTGGGATGCCTGGCAGATGAAATGGAAAAGCGACATGGACATCTCCGATGGCGAGGGTCGGCCCGCGCCCGGTGTGTTTCTGGAAAGCGATGTGACCAAGTGGATCGAAGCGGCGGCGTATTCGCTCATCTCGCATCCAGATCCGAAGCTCGAAGCGAGGATCGACGAGGCGGTGAGCATGATCGCTGCCGCACAGCAGCAGGATGGCTACGTGAATGTCCACTTCACATGTGTGCGACCGCAACTGCGTTTCATGGATCTGCGCACGGCGCACGAACTATACTGCGCTGGTCATTTGTTTGAGGCCGCAGTTGCGCATCATCAGGCCACGGGAAAGAAATCGCTCCTCCACGTGGCTTGTCGTTATGCAGATCTATTAGTCAGTAAATTCGGCACGAACGAAGGGCAGACACCAGGAGTATGTGGGCATCCGGAGGTGGAGTTGGCATTGATGCGGCTTGCCGAGGCTACAGGAGAGGAGCGTTACGCGCATCTGGCTGCGTGCTTTGTCAGGCAACGCGGACAAGATCCCAACTTCTTTTTATTGGAGCGCGAAAACCCAGCGTATCCATGGAATCGGTGGTGGGATCCGCCATTGGATTACTACCAGGCGCACGCCCCGGTGGCGCAGCAGCGCACGGCGGAGGGACATGCGGTGCGCGCAGTCTATCTTTATGCCGGAGTGGCAGACGTGGTGGCGCGCACGGATGATCCCCAGCTTAGGGAAGCGCTGCTTGGCCTATGGAAAAATGTAGTTGAGCACCGAATGTATGTAACCGGTGGCATAGGCTCGACGAACCACGGAGAGAGGTTCACGGTCGATTATGATCTGCCAAATGACGTAGGATACGCGGAGACTTGCGCAGCGGTGGGGATGGTTTTCTGGGCGCAACGCATGCTCGCCGTTGCCGCGCAGAGTGAGTATGGCGACGTGCTCGAACTCGCGCTTTTCAATGGCGCGTTGGTTGGCATTTCGCTCGATGGACGCAAGTTTTCCTACGCAAACTACCTGGATGTTCGCCCCGGCTGGCACGTGACGCGCAAGCTGCATCCCGGCCACCGGCAGCCGTGGTTTCATTGCGCCTGTTGCCCGCCAAATATCGCACGGCTGCTCACCTCGATCTCCGGCTTCATCTACGCTCGGAGCGAAGACGGCGTGCGTGTCGATCTCTACGCAGCCAGCGAGACGGAATGGACGATCGGCGAGGCGCGTGTGCAGCTTCGGCAGGAGACGGATTACCCGTGGTCGGGCGCAGTGCGCATATCGGTGCGCACCTCATCGCCGGTAGCGTTTGCGATGGGCTTGAGGCTTCCAGGCTGGTGCCGCGCACCCGCGCTGAGCATTGATGGCGAGGCCGTCGATCTGCCAGCCGTGACGGAGAAGGGCTATGCATGGATCCATCGTGTGTGGAACAATGAAGTGGTGCTGGAGTTGGAAATGCCAATGACTGCCGAGCGCCTTCATGCAAATCCTGCTGTGGCGGCCAGTGCCGGCAAAGTGGCCATCCGACGTGGCCCGACAATTTACTGCATGGAAAGTGCCGATCAACCCGCCCCGCTGAGTGCATTTGCTCTGGCGAAAGACGCGACGTTTCAGGAAAAAAGAAACGCCGACTTGGGCGGAGCGGTGACTTTGGAAACAAGCGGAGTCGCCCTTTCGTCCCCACATTTGTATTCCAATCAACCGCCAGCAGTCCGCGCGATCACTCTGCGTTTTGTCCCATACGCACTTTGGGGCAATCGCGGCGACGCCGAGATGCAGGTGTGGGTAAACCAGCATTATGACCCGGCGAATGCATAGCCTCCACGTGCTTGCTTCGCAGCGCGAGTGCTTGTAATGCGCCTTCGAGCATAGTATGAACATCCACCATGAAACTTTCCCACCTTCTGCTGCTCCCGGCGGTTCTGCTTGCAGGTTGCGCCACGATGAATCCGGCTGATGAGGAAGAAGCCTCTGCTGCACAGGATGAGCGCCCCAGTGGTCGTCTGCCTTACGGCAATAAAGTCGCGGACCGCGATGGTTTTGTGACCAGCCCGCATTCGCAGAATTCCGCGCTCATCGACGTGCGGGGCTTCCCGCGTGGTGCTGAGGTGACCGATCCGTGGACGGGAGAGAAATTTCTGGTTCCATGAAGTGCCGGGCGCTTGCAGCTTTGCTCTTCCTTGCTTGCGGCGCCCATGCTCAGGACTCTGCGTTCGATCAAAGCCGTTCGCGAGTTTCTTTAAACGATACCGCCCGCTTCCTCGCGGGTCTGCCAGTGAACCCTGAGTCCTCGCTTGTTTACATTCAAGACAGTCCGCTTGGCCTGTCGCATGTGGATGAGCTTGCAGCAGCCTTCGATCATGTGGAGCAACTCCGGCTCAAACCCATGCGCACGTGGGCAAAACTGGAAATCCAGCCACGTATTCCCCGCCCGGAGACCATGTTCTATCTATTTGGCGGTCCGGATTTTCTCTCGGTTGCCAGCATCTTTCCGGAAGCGCAGACATATATCCTTGCGGGGCTTGAACCCGTGGGTCAGGTTCCCGATTTGCTTGCCATGGAGCCGCACGACCTAGCCGAGTCTCTGCCCAGCTTGCGCTACTCGCTGCGTTCTGTTTTGGAAAAAGGATTTTTTGAAACTCGCGAGATGCGTGAAGATTTGCACCGGGGCTCGGTGCACGGAGTGCTCCCACTATTGTATATCTTCCTCGCTCGCACAGGACATGTCGTGACGGACGCTACCTCGGTGTCTCTCGATGCGGGTGGCATGGCGCAAGCTGATCCCACACGCGCGGAAGGCATACGAATCGGATTCACCAACCTGCAGGGCGGGCCGCGGCAGATTTTATATTATTTCTCGACGGATGTGAGCGATGGTGCTCTGGCGCGCGACGATCGTTTCATCCGCTTCCTCAGCCAGCAAGGCTCAGCGGGAAGTTATTTAAAAGCCGCATCGTATCTCATGCACGGAGCGGGTTTTGATCGCATAAGGAATGTGCTTTTGGATCGCAGCAGCTACATTCTGCAGGACGATTCCGGGATTCCTCTGCGGTATCTGCAGACGGGTGCATGGGAGCTTCAATTTTTCGGTCGCTACGCGGGGCCGGTGGATATCTTCAGCCAATATGAACAGGTGGAAATGTGGGATGCGTTCTCCGATCCCGACCGTGTGGCACCGCTGCCCTTCGCCACCGGCTATCGGCGCGATGATCGCGAGGCGCATCAAGTGTTTGCAATCCGTCGGGTGAATCCTGTGCTGGAATAGGATGCTACGGGCTGCCGTTGTCGTAGAGTTGTCGTAGTGTGTCTGATTGGAAAGTGGTTGGATGCCACCGAGCCTGCTGGTAAAGAGATGACGCAATGTTGCTCTGGCAAATATGGCTGGTGACGAAGAAGTCCGTGCTGTTGTTCCTTGAGATCGATGGGGAACAGCGCGCTGCTGCTTTCGCGTTCTATGTTTTTTTCGCACTGTTCCCTCTTTTGCTGCTCATCATTTCTGTGGGCTCCTTGTTTATCGAACCACATGAAATTACGGACCTGATTACGGACTACGTAGAGTCGTTTATCCCGCTTACTCACGAGGATAGCGCCTCCGTGTTCCAGCTTATCACGGGCCTTACGGAAGCCAGGCGGCAACTCGGCTTGCTTGCGGGCGTCGGGTTGCTGTGGAGTTCCACGCGGTTCTTTCACGCTCTCGTGCGGGCGGTGAACCGCGCATGGCACACGATCGAGCTGGATTGGTGGAAGCTGCCGCTGAAAAATTTCGCCATGGTCGTCACGCTCGCCAGTGCTCTGTTGCTGGGCATCCTCGTGCCTGCGGTGCTCAACACGATCGAACGCATCCCGCATTTGGACCCGCGTTTTATGCCCTTTTTCTTCACGCTTATCAGCACCCTGCTTCCCTCGCTGATACTTTTTTATGGCATCATGATTTTATACAAACTCTCGCCTCGTCGGCGGACGCAGTTTCGCGAAGTCTGGCTGCCAGCTTTGCTCACCACGCTCAGTCTAAACGCCCTGCAAAAAGCTCTCATTTACTACAGCTACAATATCTGGAACGTAAACGCCCTCTACGGCACGGTGGGCGTGTTCATCATCTTGCTGCTCTGGATATATCTCTGCGGCGTGCTGATCATCTTTGGCGGATGCATCTGCTCTGCGCAGAATACGGTCTTCTCCCGCAGTTACCGGCCCTGAGCCTGCTCCTCAGCTTTGTAACGCAGTTGCCGGGAAAGAATCCACCGCACACCAAACATGTCCACCGTGGCTTTGATCGCGCGGTTACCGAGGCCGTATTTGCTCACGCCAGCAGTGCGCGGACGATGATTTACTGCTACCTCGACGATATGAAAACCTGCGCCCTTCACAAGTGCCGGGATAAATCGATGCATTCCATAGAAGGGCACCAACGCCTGAACGCATTCCTTGCGCATCGCCTTGAGGCTGCAACCCGTGTCCCGCACTCCATCGCCCACAAACCGGCTGCGCACCGTATTCGCCACCCGGCTGGTGATCCGCTTCACCATCGTGTCCTTGCGCCGTGCGCGATAGCCGCACACCAGGTCCGCTCCCTTCTCGATCTCGTCCAGCAACCGCCCCAAGTCTGCTGGATCATTTTGTAAATCACCGTCCATGAGCGCAATCACCTTGCCCCGGGCCGCATGCATGCCCGCATACATCGCCGCGCTCTGGCCTGCATTACTCTGAAACCGGATGACTCGAATGTGTTTCTCAGGGCGAATACGCGCCACTGTCTGGTCCTTCGAACCATCATCCACAAACACAACTTCAAAATCGCGGCCTGCCAACGCACTTTCGATCTGCATCTGCAGTGCAGCGACATTATCCTCCTCGTTGTAAAGAGGAACGACCACGGAAATTTCTTTCATAAAGGCAAGGTTTGATAGCTGTAACACACAAACACTTGCAAGGTCCGAATCGTGCCGCGGGGCGTGTCCACTGGAATTTGCGTTAGCAATTCCCACCGCTCAAAAGCGTTCGAAATCGCTTGTGGCGGCTCATCCGCTGCGGAACTCGTGACATAGAGAGCAGGCCGCCCCACGTATGGATTCACGCCTTTCTGTTCTGTAAAATACGTCTGCCCTGGGGCATCCGAGACCGCGCGATTCACAAACCCATCATACCGAGGCCAGAAGGAAAACTGACTCTCGATATGCTGCGACTCCGGCACAAAAACCCGCCGTTCCCCCGCCTCCCTCAGGTGCACCATCAACGCGGCAGCAGTCGGCGCATTCTCGGCGATCAGGAAAGGTTCATGCCCCGACTTGGCGGTGAACTGCTCGATGATTTCCACCAGGCTTTGGGCCGCTATGCGCCAACCGCCAGCATCCGCAACCCGCGTGAACCGCCCCCACCATGGACTCAGCGCCGTGAGGATAAATAGAGTCGCGATCAGCAGCACTCGCCATCCACTCGACTCGATAGCCCGCAACAACACCGCCACGACCACCGGAGTCGCGACCGCAAATACCACCACATCGCACGAGCGAGGCATCACCAAAACCACCAGCAACATCCACCCTGCGATCACGTACCACAAGGTCCGCAGACCAGCATGCGCATGCCGCCAGACCAGCAGGGGAATCGTGGGCAAGAGCAACAGCCCGAGCGGGCTGAGCCCGTGCGCCAGGTCCAGCACCGTGGTGCGCAGCCATAGCATCCCGGGTGGGAAGCTGCTGCTCAATACTCCGCCATGCAGCACGTGCGAGATCATGATTCCATCTCGCTGCATATTCCAGCGCACCAGCGGCACGCAGCAAGCAAGGGTCACCAACAGAAAACTCCAATAGCCCGGCCGGAGCAATTCCTTACGCGACGTGTGGGAAAACAGCCAGCCCAATGCCACTGCGGGCACAAGCAGCACTGCCGCGTAGTTGAAGTAAACTGCTGCTGCCGTAGCCAGACCCGCGCCGATCCAATACATCGAGAAGGACCGCGCAGCATGCGCCCGCCAGATTTGTGACAGGGCGAGTAAAAGGAGTGCGCACACAAATGCCGATGGCAACGCGCGAAACCCATTGAACACCTGCCAGGGCAAGGCGTAGAAAACGATTACCGACCACAGCCCCGTAGTTTCTGAGCCAAGTCGCCTGCCAAGATGGAAAATAAGCAGACCGCTCACCGCGCCCGCCACGATGAATAACACCCGTTCGCCTTGTGTGCCCGCCAGCCAATTGCCCGCACGAATCGCAAGCGCGCTCCCGGGGCCCGAACCATAATATATTTTTTCCAGCACATCTGCGGTGATGAAATGGTACGCCTCCTCCGCAGTCGGTTCCACATTCCATGCCGCCACCACGCGCAGAGCTGCAACCACAAGAACCAAAACGACGCAAACCATGCGTGAACTCATAACGATAAACCTTTAAATGAAAACCTGCGCTTCACAGTCACACACCTTAGCCATCCATCGCATGAAAAAGAAACTCATTCTCGCAATCCTCCTGCCGGTTCTGCCATTGCAATTGCTCGCCGAAAACCCTGACCCGCGCGAAATCCTCGACACCGTCCGGATCACACAATCTGCGTCCGACATCAACGTCCCAGGCGTGATCCGCATCGATTCGCGCCGCATTCCATTCCAGCTCACAGCGAACCGAGGTGTGATCACCTACCAATTTCAAGACCCGCCGGAAGCGGTGATCGTGCGATTGCAGGAAGATCGGGCGGTGCTCCAACGCGAGATCGCTGGCAGACTGACGACCGTGCCTCTGGCTGAACGCGACGCCAGGCTGCGCGACACCGACATCACGCTGCAGGACCTCTCCCTGAGCTTTCTTTATTGGGAAAATGCCGAACTGCTGGGCGAACAGATCGTCGGGCCACGGCGCACGTGGAAAATCCAACTCCGCGCTCCTTCCCGCGAGGCACCTTATGCTGCGGTGATCGCATTTGTCGATCAGGCCGGCGGTGCTCTCATGCAGATGGACGCCTATAATTGGCAGGGCAAAATTGTGCGGCGGTTTCGTGTCACATCCGGCCAGAAGATTAATGACACATGGATGTTAAAACAAATGCGCGTGGAGCGAATGAACCCCGCCACCGGCAAAGTCGAGTCCCGAACTTATATCGAAATTCGCCCTTAAAAAAATATCGCTGCTGGAATTTCCGTAACCATGTGGGTTTCGAAATGAGGACCTCAGTCGGCCATTATCATGACCGACTCCACAATATATGGTGGGAAGCGACGCAATCGGTCGTTTATCTTGGGGAGCCAAATAGAATATGGCGCGTTGTAAATTTTCTTAAAAATATAAAGGAAACGTTGACAACCAGTGGCGTGAAGCGCATTTTACTCCCAAGTGAAAAACGGCGATAAGAATCTCCCTAGCCCCGTTTCGGCAGTCCCAGCCTCTCCCACGGAGCAGGTTCGGGATTCCGGACCTGATCTTCTTACAGTCAAGGAGACCGCCCAATACCTGCGTATTCCGCTACCGACTGTTTATTATCTCGTGCAGCGCGGGCAGCTTCCGGCGGTGCAGATCGGCGGGCGCTGGAGGATCAAACGCCATTCGTTGGACAAAGATATCCTGCGCAAAGAAAGCGAAGGTCAGCCCACCGCGCTGGTGTTGGATGACGACCCCGCCATCCAGGATTTGTTTAAAATGTTTTTGCGCAAACTGGGGTTCAGCCGTGTGATCGTGGGCACTGCGGAAGATGGCATCAATGCATTGCACAAGCAGAAATTTGATCTCGCGTTTCTGGACCTGCAGCTTCCGGACTCGTCCGGAGATGAAGTATATTTTCGAGCATTGGAGATCGATCCAACCCTCCCGATAGTGATCATCACTGGCTACCCCGACAGCGAGATGCTGGACCGCATCCTGTCCAAAGGTCCGGTCACTGTGCTAAAGAAGCCATTGAATCTGGACCAGCTCACGCGCGTGGCTAGACTGCATGGCATAGAAAAAGCCACGGCTTAATCAGCAACTGCCCGCCAACGCGCGTCCGCGAAGAGATTTGCCTTTTGGACAGGGCAAAGCGTTTTGCCTTTTCTGGTCTGCGAAGTTCTGTTTTGATGTTCAGCTTCGAGCCCCCCAATTTTTAGCGAATGTTTACCCACGTCTCCAGTCTCAGCCATTGCTCCGTGCGTATGGCGTTGTGGCTGGTCGTGGCACTGCTGGGGGTGGGCGGATGCACGCGCACGGATTACGCAGGGGAAGATAGTGCGGCTTTGCTGGAACAAGCCCGGGAGCAGGTAAAGATTTTCAATTTTGCAATCGCTCAGCCGATGTTCGCGCAGTTGACGCAGGACTTGAAAGAGGGTTCCGACGATTGGAGCGAAGCGATGATCGGACTGGCGGTGTGTGCGTGGCACCGCTCGCCAAATGGCCCGGACCATGTGGCGACAGCGCGGACGGCTTTGGAACGACTGGTCGCGGAAGAATCAGCAGGCGGTCGGTTTAAGGCGCATGCGGCGTTCATGCTGGGGCGCATCGCGGAAGTGCTCGATTATCCTACAGACGTTGTGGACCTGGAGCAGGCGCGGAAACACTACCGGCGCGTGATCGAGACCTGGCCGCAAGCACCAATCGCACCTGAAGCGGAGCTGAGACTTGCGGGTTCTTATTTGCAAGAGTTTGCTTCTGCTGATCGGGTGCGCGAGGGCATCGCGGTGTTGGAGCGATGGTTGGCGAAATACCCTGGGCATATGGGCAGTTCGTTGGCCGCCAGACTTATTGGAGACGCTTACCATCTCTCGCTCGATGATCACGACACGGCGTTTCAATGGTATCTGCGTGCGGCGGAGATGGGGCTCCTAAACACAGCGCAGGAGGGCAATTTCTACTGGATGCTGGCCTCGCTTGCGGAGGAGGAAGATCGCGACGTGGATGTGGCGGTGCGTTACTACCAGAAAATAATCCAGGAGACGCCACGCAGTGGGCGGGCATATGAAGCGCAATTGCGACTGGCTGCGCTGCGGGAGCGATTTCCCGAGCGAAATATCACGGTGCCTGTGATCCCTGTCTATCAAGCCACGCGGGCACAAGCGGAGGGTGAGACTCCATGAGGATAAATCAGGGCATGGTCGGTGCGACGCTGCTGCTGGTGGGTTTCGTGGCGAGTCTGGTGCATGTGTTGCGCCCGGTGGCGGTGGATGAATCGGGTGACAAGATCGCGGAGGAAGACATCGTGCATGTGCTGCACTGGCAGTTGGAACCTGGGTTTCGCGAGGCAATGGATGCTGCCATCGAGGCATACAATTCGCTGCCACACGTGCGCGAGCAGGGCTATCGCGTGAAACAGATGGCGGTGACGGAGAGGGTGTATAAACAATTTCTCAACGTGCATCTCATCAGCGGCACTGCGCCGGACATTGCACAGAAAGGCATGGCCACGCTGACCACTCAGACCGCTCAGTTTTTCGAGCCCTTGAGCGAATACATCGAGGAGCCGAACCCTTACAATGCTCCTGCTCTGCTGCCGCCGGGCCTGGACCCTGAGTTGGTGAAGCTGCTGTCCGAGGGCCCCTGGCGCGAGACTTTTACCGATGGCATGGACGGTGGGTTGGATCAGTTGTTAAACAGCCACTATGCTGTGCCGGTGAGTGGCGTGGGAGCGATGCGGTTGTTTTATAACAAGGGCATTTTTTCCAAGGCCAAGCGCTTGGTGAGCGAGGGGCTATCGAAATCGCCGATGCCGGAATGGCTTGCGCGGATGGAGCTGCGCACGGTGAAGGGGAAGCAGGCGGGCTATGTGACATTCGACGCGGCTCTGCGCGAGTGGGCTGCAAACGATGAACCGCCGGAGACGTTTGGAAGACTGCTACTGGTGTGTGAGGGCATCCGCGAACTGGCGAAGCGTGAAAACAAGCCTTTGCTGGTGCCGATAGCGGCCAGTAACTATAGCAAGGATACATTTATCGATCGCTACCTGAACAGCTTCACGCACGCTTACAGCGCCGAACTGGATCACGATCTGGACAGCGAGATCACCTTCCCTGAGACCATAGCGAAATGGAAAACCGGTGCGTGGGATTTCTACGATGACCGCATGCAAGCTTACTATGAGAGCATGCGCGTGCTGGCGACCTACTTCACCACGGGGTTTCTCGGGTTGGACCGGGAGCAGGCCAATCGGCGATTTGTGCTGGGCAACGCAGGCATGCTGGCCTCGGGCGGGTGGGACGCGGAAAGCATCTTTCGCGGGGCGCGGCAGAAGCTGGACCCATCGGAGCGGTTCGAGGTGGGAATCGTGAGGCTGCCTTCGCCAGGGCCGGGTGAGCGGTGGTATGAGTTTGCGCCGTATCAAGAGAATGAAGCGCAGAGTGCACTCGCGGTCCCGTTGGCCATTTACAAGCTTTCTCGCAACAAAGAGCGGGCGATAGATTTTCTGCGGTTTCTGACAAGTGTGAAGATAAACGAAAAGTTCAATCGCGAAGCGGGCTGGATTCCGGCAGTGCTGGGTGCAGAGCCCGCCGAGCAGATGAAGCCTTTCCAATCTGCATTCGATGGCGTGAAGTCCGGCTCGGCACTGAACTTCGGTCTGGGCACATATAATACGATCTATAAAGGGCAGCTCTATCTATACATCAGCGACGACAGTTCCTACGAAGACCTCATCAACACGACGGTCCATGCGATGAACGATGAGCGCATCGGCATTTACCGCGAATGGATTCAGAGCGATGAGCGGACGCACCAACTTTATCGCGGCCTGGAGCGCAACTTGAGTGTGGATACTTTCTCCCGTCTGCGAGAGGAGAATCCGGTGCCGTCCCGTCGCTATCTCTCCGTGCTGGAACGTTCCGCGATCGGCCTGAACAATAATAAAGACCGGCGCTTGTGGCATAAGCATTTTCCCAACCAACCTTTCCCTCACTATTGATGAACTCTTCTGATATGAGCCAGAAGGTGGATAAGTCCTCGCGGTTTCGCGACCGAATCTGGCCCAAGTCCAAATTGCTTTTGGGGCTCTACCTGCTGCTCATCCCGACGGTGGTGGCGATGGTGCTGTTCGATTACTACCCGAAGTTCGATGTGATCGTGATGTCGCTCTACCGGTGGCAACCGCCCTCGGTGCAGGAATATATTGGCTTCAAAAACTACACCGATGCTTTCTCCGATCCCATCTTCTGGGAAAGTTTCCGGCTGGTGCTCATCCTGCTGGTGACGAATCTCTTGAAGATGTGGCCATGCATCTT
>CBDUBV010000089.1:0-12293 GCA_965365475.1 uncultured Chthoniobacteraceae bacterium
GTGGTGAAGACTCAGCATCACTCCTTCCGCATGGAGGTCGTAAACGATGAGGTCAAGGAACCGTGGGCGGTCGCGTTCCTTCCCGATGGCCGGTTTCTTGTCACGGAAAAAGCCGGACCCGTGGTGATGCTGGACCGCGACGGAAAAAAGATTGCCGCAATAAAAGGCACGCCGAAGAGTGTCGTGCATGGCCAGGGAGGAATGATGGATGTGGCGGTGCATCCTGACTTTGCGAACAACGGATGGGTCTATCTGGCATTTGCCGAGGGAGAAGAAAAGAATGGCCGCATGCATTCGCTGACAACAATCGTGCGAGGCCGGATCAACGACAACACCTGGCAGGAGGAACAAGTGATCTGGCGCGGCGCGGATGAGTTCCGTGCTGCTCCGGGTGTGCACTTTGGAAGCCGGATTGTATTTCGCGATGGCTATGTGTTTTTCGTGATCGGTGAGCGGGGTGGAATGATGCAGGTTCAGGATGTGACGCGCCCCAACGGCAAGATTTTTCGGCTGTATGAAGATGGCCGCGTGCCCCAGGACAATCCGTTTGTAGATACGAAGGATGCGGAACCGGGCATCTGGAGTTACGGACATCGCAATCCGCAGGGGCTGGCTTTCGACACGCGTAATGGCGATCTTTACTCGACCGAACACGGACCGCGAGGCGGTGATGAGTTTAACCTCATCCTCCCGGGGCGGAATTATGGATGGCCGGTGATCACCCACGGCATGAACTACAACGGAACACCGATCACGGGGAAGACGGCTCGGGAAGGCATGGAGCAACCGGTGATTTATTGGACGCCTTCGATTGCAGCATGTGGTCTGGCATTTTACGATGGCGATGTGTTCCCGCGATGGAAGCACGATTTCTTTGCGGGCGGGCTGAAGTCTCAGGAGTTGCGGCGGCTGCGGGTGCAAGATCGCAAGGTCGTGGAGCAGGAGGTGGTGCTCAAAGGCTCGGGCCGGGTGCGCGATGTAAAGATGGCTCCGGATGGCTATCTCTACGTGGTGTTCAATGATCCGGATAAGCTGGTGCGCCTGGTGCCTGTGCCATGAGAGATGCCGCCTTCACCTTGCTTGAGCCGCTCGTCGTCCTTGTGGTAATCGCCGTGCTTGCGGCGATGGTTCTGCCCGTGGTGGGCACGATGCGTGGGAAAAGTGACGAGGCCGCAGCAGTGCGGCAGATGAGCCAGATCGGCGTGGCTCTCGCGCAATATACTTCGGAGCACGACGGTCAGCTTCCCGGCCCGCTCTGGCCGGGGCAGATTCCCGCGATCAACCCCGGCTTGCCGAGCAACAACATGGGCAGACTAGCCACGCGGCTGGCCAAATATCTTGAGACCGATCCCGAAACGAGGCAACTCGTCCCCGCGTTCATCCCACCAGCTTACAAACGCACAATGCCCGAAGCCGCGCTGGAAGACGCACGGACTTACGTGATCAACATGGCGGTTGTGGCGGATGAAATAGTGGCGCCTTTCGGCAATCTCACGCTGCCGCAAGGGCACGCAAACCGTGAACCGCGCCGCGTGGCGTTGATTCCGGGGAACGCGTGGGCTTTCTCCGATGCGGACCAGCAGCACCCGCGTGTGGCTGGTGCCATGTGGTCGGCATTCACGCCCGCGCAGCCGGTGCATGCGCAGCGTCTGGCATATTTTTTTAACGGCAGCGTCGGCCGGATCGAGACCGCGCAACTGCAGACGCCAACACCCTGAGCTTATGTCACAAATACCGGATCAAATACAAAGTCTGTGGGCACCGTGGCGGGTGGAATATTTCAAGCGAACGCAACCTGCCGGTGATTTTCTGCTGGATGCCGCACAGACTTCCGACGATGCAGCGCACCTGGTGGTCGCACGCAGGAAGTCCGTATTTCTCATCATGAATCGCTACCCCTATTGCAGCGGGCATCTCATGGCCGTGCCCAACCGGCAGGTGGCGCAGCTCGACGATCTGGCACAGCCTGAGCTGATGGAACTGTGGGAAATGGCCATTCTCGCCCAGCGATTGTTGCGTGAAGTGGTGGGTGCTCGCGGGTTCAATATCGGCCTGAATATCGGCGCATGCGCAGGAGCAGGTGTGGCCGATCATTTGCATCTGCACATCGTGCCACGATGGGAGGGTGATAATAATTTCATGCCCGTCATCGCTGACATGCGCATTATTCCGGAAGCGCTGGAGGATCTCTATGGCAAGTTGCGGGATGCGCTCATCCACGAGTCGGCCGATCGGTCTTCATGACAAGGGCGGACGCGGAGTAAAACTGAACTCGTCCATCTCGACTTTCACCGGTTCTGAAGTCTCGATGATGATTCTTGCACTACGCGCCCCGCGAGGTGCTGTCGCATAGAACTCATGCATCTTCCACTCGCGCACCGGGCCATCAACACCTGTGCTGAATCGGAATCCGCCAGGCAGTGACATCGAGCGATCGTTGCGATCATAGAATTGCAGCGACACCCGGCAGGCTTTGCCGCGATGCAGACGTGAATAGAAAGAGACCCGCCCCGAGGTGCCGCCGGGGAAGGAAAATTTCGCACTCTCGAGCCGCGCCATGTCTTCTCTCGTAGAGATCATGATTCCGAGCGTCCCGGCGTATGCCGAACGTGTTCGTACAGCGATTGCAGATTCATTTTCCACACGCCATCCTGCAAGCTCATCTTCGAAGCCACCATTGGTGACAGCATTCATGGTGAGCAGAGCTGCCAGAAGGAATATCATGCACTTGACGAGGCGCGCGTGGCGTCAAAAGCTCCAATTACAAACGCTGGAGAATGGGCAGCCCATAGGCATCTTTGAGCTTCTCATTTTCCGCATCCATCCGCGCGGCATTCAGAATGATAATGCCCGGATCGTCTTCAAATTCGATGCGATGAAAGCCTTTGTCCGGGTGTTGCAATGCAGCGACCAGGTCTTCCAGCCGGAGAATGTCGCGTCCGTTGATGCGTGTCACCACCAGGCTGTCCAGGTCGTGATAACCCATATTACCCTCGGTCGGAATGACACCGCGCAGAAAGACGATGCGCCTGTCCGCTTCAGGGAAGAGCACGTTCTGATAGCGATCGTAATAGACGAGACGTTGGTTCGCCTGCTGCTCCCAATTTTTTCCATATGCTTTGAGAAAATCGCGACTGAGTTCCTGGAAAAATAATCCTCCGGCGATGACAAAACGCGGCGGCTCCCCTGTGCCGTAGGGTGGGCTGATAAAGGTCTCCGGTCCGCGTGCCTCAAGAATTACGTCCACGGTTTTTTCAGCTCCGTCGCGAAGCAGAGTGAAGGATACACGATCTCCGGGGAAATGCTGACCCGAGATAAGATGCACGAGCGAGAGCTTGCCGTGCACCGGATCGCTGTAGTTGCCGTCGCGATCGATCTCGTATGCTCCGATCTTGAGCAGCACATCTCCACTGGCGATGCCCGCTTTGGCACCTGGACTGCCGGGCGAGACTTCGGTTATGTAAACGCCTTGTCGGCCGTCCAATCCAATATGGGAGCGGAACATCGGATCGCGCGTCTCAGCAAAGGTAACACCAGCTTTCGGGAACCCCGGGGTTTTCTTCTCCTGCACTTGAGTCAGGAAATGCTCGATAACTTGAGCACTAATCGCCGTAAGATTCTGCGTGCGCGGATCGAAGCGCATGGAAAACCCAGCTAACTGTCCTTCCTTCATAAGCGGCAAAGTGAAGCTTCCTTCTCGCGCTTGCAGCGCGGCAGTGAGTTGATAGGACAACAGCGCGACACCATCCATTGGATATGGACCCACAGCCACATTGGTCAGGAGCGCATCGGTCGTGATAAGCGTCCCGTTGGTTTCAAGCTGCCAGACCGAAAGCCGGTCGCCCACCACTGCGGAAGTATCGAGCGCAAGTGGAGTGAAATCCGCGAAGAACGGGGCATCCACCGGCTCCAGCAGCGCGAGATTCGCCTCGTAGTCCACCGCCAGGAGGCGGGCTGAAGATTTTTCAGCCGAGCCGGGTTTTTCAAATTCAATCACGATGTGGTCCATCACCATCTCAGCGGTGACCAGCACGCGGTTGTCCGCGAGGATCGCGCCCACGCCAGAGCGCGTGAACGGAGCTTTCTTGGCCCAAGGTTTGGCGATGTCGTAAGGCTGGCAGGTGCTGTTTACACGAATGACAGAACTCGGCGTGCGGCGGGCTTCCGCGTCCAGGGCAGACGCCACGTGAACACTGAGCAGAAGTGCGAGGATAAAAAATCTCATTTCCATTGCTCCGATAAATTCTCTTCCTGAAGAACATTGTAACGCGAAAGAATCCGCTCGCGAGAGGCTGCCACTTCCGCAGCCTCGAGCACGATGGGTCGCACAAACCCTTCGGGCTTGATCACGTGTGTCTTCACAGGAAGTTTGAATGCACGCGACACATCCTCCAGCGTGCGAATTTTAATGCCGTTTATCTCTTCCACAATCGTGTTACGGAATCCGGCAAGGTAGGTATTCACTGGATCGGGGAGGATTTGCGAAAGCAGAATGATCTCGGGGCGGTCCACGTAAATCTCATCCGTGACGAAAAAATCGTAATAGTAGCGGATGCGCAGATCGTTGATCTGATAAGCCTCCATGACTTCTTTGCCGAGGGGTTGGAAGAGCAGTCCGCCGAAGAGTACAAAACGAGGTCGCACATTATATTGCGCGGCTTGGATTGCAAATTGCCATGCGGGGCGAAGCTCGGTGGATAACTGCATCGACTTGCCTGCGCGCAAAATGTCGAATGTTACGGACTCATTTTTCAGCTTTCGTTCGATGACCTCTGGCATCTCGACGCGACTACCGTCCAGTTCCACAAACCCGTCCTGCGACACGGCCATGCCATCGATTGCCAGGAGCACATCGCCTTTTTGCAGAACTCCGTGGCTTGAGCCGTCGGCGTACACAGAATTGACCATGACTCCGCGGAAGTCGTTTTTAAGTCCCAAAGCGGCTCGCTGCGCTGGGTTCTGGAGTTTCGAATATGTGATTGCTAGATCGACGTAGCGATCGTAGCTGCCGTCCTTTATATCGTGCAGAAAACGGCGGATCACCGGAGTCGGGATCATGTAGCCCACATTCTGTGCCACCGCTCCGCTGAAGCCTTGAAACGCCACGCCCACGACTTCCCCATCCTGCATCACGGGTCCGCCGCTGTTGCCGGGATTGATTGCTGCGTCGATCTGTATGGCCAGATGCGAGTCCACCATGGAATGCGAGTAAGGTAAAAAATCGATGCGCGAGACAACACCACGTGTCACCGAAGCGCGAGCGCCTCCAAGCGGGTACCCATACGCAGAGACAGTGGATTCCAGCTCGGGTATGCCGCCAAAAGCAAGCGGTGTGGTGTTGTTAAAGAAGGAATCATCGCTCACCTCGAGCAGTGCCAGATCGCAATCGTGTGCGATGTATTTTACCGATGCCTGGTATTCGCGCGGGTCGGCTTCGCGCGTAAGCACGATGAACCGGGCATTGCTCACCACATGCGCATTGGTCATGATCATGTTGCCCTCGACCACAAAGCCCGCGCCCACGCCTTCGCTGGCAGGCCCGGGATTCCACGGCAGCGTGTAGTCCGGAGTCTGCGACGTGGTGAGCACGCGGACCAGATTCCGTCCGATGGAATTCGGACCTTGAGCGACTACTGAAGTGGCAAAGGCTAAAAATAGGATGATATAAATGCGCATCGTGTGAGACTCGGGAAAAAGTAATCGCAACTACGTGTCTGGCAAGCGGAGATGCCGGGTCACAATGCCACGCGCAAGCCGGTCTCGTGCGATGTGAAGCCTGCATCCAGGGCTTTCTGTATGGCAGCACCACGTGCGAAGTCGGGTTGATCGTTCTTTCCGGTGCGGATGCTTTTGATAAAACGTTCGTAGATCGTCGGCGTCTTGCCGCAGTCAATCTCCTTCCACGCAGCGCGATGGATATCGGCGCCCTCGCACACCTGCAGAGCGGTGTAACTTTGATCCAGATTGATCCGAATACCGCCTTCCGACCCGAAGATGGCCAGCGAAAGACTATTGGTAAAGCCAGTCGCCCACCGCGTGGTATGGATAGTGCCGATAGCTCCATTCTCGAATTCCACATTCATCACGCAGGAGTCATTTGCATCGAGCGTGTAATCGCCGAGTTGTTTGCCTTTTAATTCGGAAAAGGTTTTCAGCGTCGCTTGCACGGACTTCAGAGCACCGACCGGGTAGGATGCGAAATCCAGAATGTGCACGCCCACATCGCCCAGCACACCTCGGCTTCCATGTGCGCTGGAAAGCCGCCACAACCAGCCAGGCGTCTGTCGCCAATCGCCCCAGACTTTGGAGGACAACCAGCTCTGCAGGTAACTTGCTTCCACATGCACAGGCACTCCGATGCGGCCATCTTGAATGAGTCGCTGCGCCATCTGGATCGCGGATGCATTGCGGTAGCTGAAGTTGACCATGTTGATCACGCCGCTTTTTTTCGCGGCACGCACCATCTTCAGCGCATCGGAATGATTCGTGGCGAGAGGTTTTTCACACAATACGTGTTTGCCCGCTGCGATTGCTTTCAGCGTGAGTGCTGCGTGCGATGCATCGGGAGTCACTACCGAGATGGCATCTATCCTGGAGTTGTTCAGCATGGCTTTTACATCGGTAAATGCATGCGGAATCCCGTGGCGATCACAGAAAGCCAGGGCTCGCTCTGCATCCACGTCGCATCCGGCGACAACCTTGCACCCCTTGATCCGGGCAAAGTTCTCCGCATGGCTGTTGGCCATGCCGCCCGTGCCGACGATACCGATGTGAATCATATTTGCCGCGCATCTATGCTTCGTGCGTGGGCTGGTTGCAAGGAAAGTTGCACTTCTATCTGCGGATGTGTGCGGGTCTTGCATCTACCGCGCGTCTCGTAGATACAAGAGCCATGTCCATAGAACCATCCGGCACCACAGTGAAGCTCACGCGCGATGTTCAAGCCACGCGCATTCCCAGCGGAGATATGCTCTCGCTGAGCGCAGACACAGAAGTGTCCATCACGCAGGCACTGGGAGGTTCATTTACCGTGGCAGTGCCCGAGCATTTCGGCTTATTCCGGATCAGCGGCAGAGATGCAGATGCGCTGGGAATGCAAATGCCCGACACTGCGAAGAATGCCGACGCCGACTCAGAAGTGCCAGATGCCGCGACACTGCGTGAGTATTTAAAAAATTGTTACGACCCGGAAATCCCCGTTAACATCGTGGATCTGGGCCTTATTTACAGTCTCGATGTGAGTCCACGGGATGAGGGCGGGCATCATGTGGAAGTCACAATGACGCTCACTGCGCCCGGATGCGGCATGGGGCCTGTGATAGCAGCCGATGCCCGCGAGCAACTACTCGGAGTCCCTGGCGTCTCCACGGCAAACGTGGAAGTGGTCTGGGAACCGGCATGGAATCCGTCCATGATCACGCCTGAGGGCAAACACATCCTGGGCATTGAGTGAAAAGGATGCGCGACGAAATTTTTATCTCCTCGCTGCGACTCGATGTCCGCATTGGTGTCCCGGAAGCTGAACGCGCCACCCCACAGCAGCTTGAGGTGGACATTATCATGGAACCTCTCGTCTGGTTTACGGCGATGAACGACCAGATCGAGCGGACCGTGGACTACCAGGCCGTCGCCGACCGCGTGCACGCGTGGGTCGCAAACCGGGAGTTCCGATTGCTGGAGACGCTTGGCGAAGCCATCGCGGAGTTGGTGCTGAGAGAGTTTGAAGTGCTGCGCGTGCGGTTGGAAATTCGTAAATTCATTCTGCCCCGCACCCAGTCTGTAGGCGTCCGTCTGGAACGCTCCCGCTGAGCGTTGATGTGTTAGATTTTATCTGCAAAAAACAATCTGCCTGCTCCTGTCTGCAGCGTGCTGCTGATCTGCACGCTCACTGCGTGGCCGATGTCTTTGCGGGCGTGGTTCACCACGACCATCGTTCCTTCGGGCAGGAAACCCACCGCCTGATGATCCTCGCGGCCTTCCTTGGTCAACATTAGTTCTAACGTGTCGCCCACTTTCAATTGCGGCCGCAGAGCAAATGCCAATTCGTCGATGTTCAGCACCGGCACGCCTTTAAGCCGGGCGGCTTTGCAGAGGTTGAGATCGTTCGTTAGCAATCTGGCACTTAGGATTTGTGCTACCTGGACGAGACCTTCATCCACCGTCACATCCTGCGAGATGTCGCTTTGGTGGATATTAATATCGAGTCTGCCATTGGTCTGCATGTCGCGCAGGGTGTCAAGGCCCCGGCGGCCTTTCATCCGCTTTACGGGATCGGCCGAGTCCGCGAGTCGCTGCAACTCATCGATGATAAAAGTCGGCACCACCAAGGCACCACTTATAAACTGGGTTCCGCACAAAGCCAGCAGCCGACCATCGATGATGATGTTCGTGTCGAGCACCAGCGGAGCATCCTGCGCCGATTGTCTGGTGAAACGGACATAAGGAATGATCAGTGCGAACTCATCGCGATTGCTCCGCATGGCAAGCATCATGCCGATGTAGCCGAACACCGCGTACACCAACAAGCTGAGCGCCCATTCCACATGTTCGCTTTGATACCGCAGTATGTCGGAGGATTTTAATAACTGAGCCGCCAAGAGCCCCACCAGCAGCCCCACAGTGGCAGAGGAGAATGCCCGCAACGATACGCCTTCAACCAGGCGGTCCAGCAACACGATCACCAGGCCAAATACAAAGCCTGCTGCCGAGCCGATAAATGCTTGGGCCGAAATAGCATCGCCGATTAATGCGCCAAGCGACCCTGCGAGAATGACAAACAACGCACGCAGAAGATTGGTGACTCGCCGGGGGTGCATAGAATCAGATCATCGCCTCGGGTTTCTACTGCGATTGGGCGGAGCAGGTCGGCTTGGAGGAGAGAGTTCCATCTGCAGCTCGTCCTTTTCTTCCTCCAGCTTTCCAGCACTATCCCGATAGAACAACACACCATGACGACGGATGTTGGAAAGGAAAGCCTGGAGATTATTTGCCAACTCTCTATCGGACATGATGCTTCCAAAGACGCCCTCGCCTTGGCCCACTTGGTCCACCACGCGTTTGGCCGCGTTCACCGTGGCACGTGCATCGGCCAGCAAAAGCCGTAGATCTTCCGCCGCTCGATCAGTGGTTTTCATTGCACTGTTGGCCGTGTCCACCGCGCTCTGTGCGCTGGCAATCACAGCATCCAGCTTCGCAGTGCTCACCTCAATGTTGGAGCTGGATTTTTTGAAATTCTGCATCGTGGTTTCGATAGCTTCGATGTTTGTCTTTTTAAGAATCTCTGTGTCCACCCGCTTGATCACATCATCAATGCTCGTCACGGTCTTGCGCAGCTCCTGGATGAGCTCCGTGCCCTCACGCGAGATGTCATCGATGCCGGCGGTCCGCGTTCCTGCAAGCAGCGAGCCGGGCTCGATAGTCTCTGTGGTCTTGATTTCCTCGGGCGGAATCACGTCCACGAACCGATCGCCCAGCAAGCCCGAACTGCCCACCACAAACGACGATTCCTTGGGCAAATGGATATTATCCTCGATCTTGAGCGTAATCACCACCCCGGCGGTCTCTTCCAATCGCTGCGGACGGTTGGTGATGCGCGGCTCCTCAGACACACGTCCGATTCGCGCACCGCCATACAACACCGAGGAGCCCTTGAGCAGCCCACTGGCATTGGGGAACTCGATGCGCAACTCGTAGTAACTCTTGAACCCCTCCCCCAGCCTGCCGAAATGGATAATCATTCCCAGCAGCACCAACAGCCCCAGTATTACAAAGACCCCGACTTTGAGTTCCACACCTTTTTCCCTGTCACTCATGATGATTAAGATCTAACTCCACATTTATCCTTGAACGGCCTTCGACGAAGTCCTGGATGTTTTCATCCTCCGAACTGCGCAATTCCTCACTGGTGCCCAGGAAATAAATCCTGCCCTCGCGCAAATAGGCCACCCTGTCCGCTATGTGAAAGACACTTTTCATATCGTGAGTCACCACAATGGATGTCACGCCCAAAGAGCTTTGCAAGTGTCTTATGAGTTGGTTGATGCTGTCCGACACGATGGGGTCCAGCCCTGCGGTTGGTTCATCGTATAAAATGCACGAGGGATTGGTGATGATCGCACGCGCCAATGCCACGCGCTTGCGCATGCCTCCGCTAAGATTCACCGGCATTTTCGATTCCTGCCCCTTGAGCGATACCACCTCCAGAGCGGCGGCCACTTTCTCCTTGAGCACCGATTTGTCGCGTTCACCGGCTTCAATGAGCGGAAACGCCACGTTGCGCCCTACTGTCATCGAATCAAACAGTGCTCCGTTTTGAAAAAGAATTCCCACTTTCTTGCGATACGGCGCCATCTCCCGTTCGTTCAAGGAGGCAATGTCCTGCCCATCGATTCTCACCGCACCACGATCCGGACGCATAAGTCCCATGAGATGCTTTAACAAAACACTTTTACCCCCACCGCTGTTGCCGATCACGACCATGGTTTCGCCGGGTTTCACTTCCAGGTCCACACCACGCAATACCTCCTGCCGCCCAAGCCGCTTGTGCAACCCCTCCACCTCTATGCCAATTCCGTCAGACATCAGGCCGGGAAAATAATGTTTAGCCCCATGGTGAGAAAAAAGTTGCTGATAAGGATCGTCAGCGAACAAAACACCACAGCCTGCGTGGTTGCCCGACCCACGCCCACGGCGCCCTCTCTCGCAGTCAACCCCTGGTGGCAACTTATGAAAACAATAATAAAACCAAACACCGCGCCTTTTATTATGCCGATCGCCACGTCCTGGATGTCCGTGTAGTTGAGCATGTTCTCGACAAAATACGTCCCCTCGATCCCAAGCAGTTTCACTCCAGTGATGTAGGATGCGATCACGCCGAACCCGATGCATTCCGCCACGAGCAACGGCATGGAAATCATCATCGCCACAGTCCGAGGCACCACCAGATAATCGATTGGGTGAACTGCAAGCGCACGCAGCGCATCGATCTGTTCACTCACTTTCATGGTGCCGATCTCGGCAGACATCGCCGCGCCCACCCGACCGGCCACCATCAATCCCGCCAATACCGGTCCTAGTTCCCGACACATCGAAATGGCTACCACCGGGCCCACGGCGGAATCCATGCCCAGGCGATGGAATTGAAAAAACGTCTGTGCCGCAAACACCGCCCCCGTAAATGCGCCGGTGATGATGACTACCATCTGCGAACGCGAACCCACATCCATGATCTGGTGCATGCACAGCCGCGGGCGAATCCGCCCAGCGAAAATCGAACCGATCGTCTCCGCTGCGAGCACCGCCACCTCGCCCACGTGCACACAGAAATCCAATGCCTTTCTACCCAGATAACGTGTGGTGCCGATCATATGCAGTGCGACTTCATACGCTTGTTCTCGCGTTCGCGCCAGTGCTGTTTCGTTACTGCAAAAACGGATTGGTGCGCCTCTCAGCACCGATCGTGGTCGAAGGTCCATGCCCGGGCCACACCACCACGTCATCGCCCAGTGGAAGCACTTTGTGAATGAGCCCGTCCATGAGCTGATCCAGATTCCCGCCCGGCAAATCCCAACGCCCAATCGCTCCCGCAAATAATACATCGCCCCCAAACAAAATCCGGCTCTCTTTATGCAAAAAACACAGGCTGCCAACACAGTGTCCGGGCACATGTAGCACTTGAAATTCCTCCCCCAGATATTTCACTGCTGCGGCCTCTTCGATTAGGAAATCCGCTGACACCACGTCAATGTCCCATGGAAAGCCATGGCTGCGGAAAAACCCAGGCTCGGTAAGCATGCGGATGCCATCTGCGTGGTAACCCACTTTGCAGCGGTGCTCGCGCACGATGCGGGCGGCATCCATGACATGGTCGAAGTGTCCATGCGTAAGCAAAAGCAGGTCCACTTTTGCATTTTCACGCTTCAACCAATCGCCCGCACCTTCGGGGGCATCGATCAGAATGTGGCCGCCAAGAGTCCGCAGGAGAAAGCAGTTCGTCTCCAAACCGCCTCCAGTGAAGTGTGCAAGTTCCATCATAGTCGCAGGACTATCCCTTCCGACGCCAGATAAACAAGACCTATCTTCAGCGACGAAAACTCCGCAAAAAACAGGCAAATTTATGGGGTCCAAGCCGCCTCCGCGAGTCGAACGACACTACAGGCCGAATGAATCGGCATGTATAAACCCAAACACAAACACACCATGAAACTAAATAATACTACATCAATATGGCGTCGTCTTGGCGCAACTGGCGTGGCCTGTGGCATCCTTCTCAGTGCTGCACCTCGTATCGCAAA
>CBDUBV010000090.1:0-12288 GCA_965365475.1 uncultured Chthoniobacteraceae bacterium
CGGATCGACGGCAGCGGCGCGCAGATCGCGGCGGACGTGTTCAGGTTACCGGGGTGAAAGTTCCTCCCCATCTTGATGGGGGTGGTAAACATAACTTCCATCTGGACGACAGTTTCTACCGATCGACAAACAGACATTTTCAACGCGGTTGCTGGCGAACCTGACGGGGGAAAGCCGAAACGCAGCAACATCACTGGGGGCTGTCCCGATACTCCTTTTGGAACAACGCATGTGCACGTTTGACGATCATCAACAACGTTAAAAGAAAATGAGCGTATAGAAATACGCTAATGGAGGGCCCCAAGCCCGCCGTATGTTTTCGTATATAAAATAAAAGTACGGCGAACAAAGCTGCGCAACAGACCAATATTAGATATGAAATGTTTCCATTTAGCTCGCCTAATAAAAGTCTCCGCGTACTCAGAATTATATCCTGTGCTTGTGCAACTTTCGGATCGCCGGACCTTTCCCATTTTCGCTGAAATATAGCGAACATTGCGACCTGTATATTTAAAAGAAGCGCAATAAATATGCCAAAGAATGTAATCGAAACGTTGTAAGCCTCTGGTGTAAGGGAAAGTCCCGCAAAATATGACGATAAGGAGAGACTAAGTGGAATGCCGAAAAACAAAACAACATCAAATATAGAAATACGCTTAGTATCGGCATCGTATAATGAAGATAGGTGATCTCTAACGATTGACGCAATGCCGATTTTCATGACGCTTTATTAGCTGTAACTTGATAAAAGTCAACCAGTATTGCATCGCACTGCTTCTTCATTGACTCGAACGTCGGGTGTCCGTCGGGTCCGCGAACGATATCTGCCGTTATGTCGATCAATCCAGCTTCACTGTTGTCCCCAAATACGCCAACGGGTCGGTACTTTCCGCCAATTTTAACATCAGCCACCGCCTTATCGAACGCCACCCCTTCGTGTAGGACAACGCCTGCGGCATTGTCAGTCAAGGATTTGGCGACGTCGCCGAAGTTTCCGAGAATGCCGTTTCGACGCGCCGTCAAGCGAACCTCGAAACTAACGTGCGTCGGGGCAGCTTCTCCAAAGTAGCGATCCGTCACATCGCTAGACGCATTACGTTTGATTAATCTAAGCCGCTTGACCGGAGCGCTGCTATAGAGCGAACCCCTGCTATCGTTCGGGAGAAGCTTCTTATATCGCAGGATGTAGCCTGGGTTGTGCGCTTCGAAATCTTCTTGGCATTTACCCATAACCATCGTGATACACGATCGCGCTTGAAACGATTGAAATGCGGCGAAACCAAACGAAACATCGTCCGGGCACCAAAACTCATAAAAAAGTGGGATTTCCTCGACGTCATCAACTTTTCGGCGATAATTTCGCTTCTTCGTCTTCGTGCTAACAAAGTCGCTTTCAAAGCCAAAAGTGCCGTATTTTACATATCCGTTGCTATTTCCGAAGCCGCCTGCAACACGTTCGTCGAAATACCAACTACGTTCTCTTTCATCGTTCTGAACCGTTGTAATATTTGCAGCAACGAACTTGGTGAGAAATTCGCGCGGGGCGACCTTGAACTCGTCGGCGTCAAAGGGAATAATGGCCGCGTCGCCTTTTCGGTGAGCGGTTATTAGATATCCACGAAGCCCAATCGCACTAGCCATTCCACCCAACCCCCATTTTAAAGCATTGTGGCAATAACCGTTCAACCCCGCGACATGCCCGAAACCGCCGCAGCGTACAAAACTTTAGGTCAAACCCTTGGCATTCGCAGTCTCAATTAGAAAGAGTGCCATGCTTCCGGCCATATTTACGGCCAGAGCCGCATGACGCGGTGCGGGCTTGACCGCCTTTCGACCGCCGGGTGCATGGGCATCGCCCACCTTATTCCGCAGCGTCCCTAAACCTTCAACGATGCTGGCGGCACTGCCCAAAATGCGCTTAAAGGCGTCTTCTGAATGCTGCGACGGTGCGATGTTCAACAGCTCCGACGCCTGCCGATACAGTTTTGGAAGGTCGTCATTCGCTCCATACCTTGGGTTGCCCTCGGCATCCTCCAGCAGGTGTTTGCATACACTTTCGAGTAAGGTCCGGGCGGCGGTGATCGCGCCAGCCGGATCGGCTTCGCGGCGAGTTAGGGCCTTGCTCCATGCATCGTTAATGGCCTCCGCATCGAACTGTTGAAGCACGTCAGAAACGATTGAGTCGGCTGGCGCAGACGTGCGTTCGAGCCTTTCAATCAACGGCACAAATTGTTCGCGAACGAACAGGCGTCGCGGCTCCCACCTGCCATCATGTCCCTTAAGAAACGCCCACATCGCCGCCGTGTCTTGCGTGGTGCGAACGAACGGGGGGACAAGGTGCGACACGGTCGCATCGGCCATAAACTCTCGTCGAAGCAATCGATAAACGGAATTATCCATGTTAGAACGACCTTCGCACAAAGCGACAAGGCCGTTTCGAAGCGCTATAGCGCGCTCCAGCTTATCGGTCGGGAGATCGGCTATCGGATCGCTGGATGCGAAGTCGTAAAAGTTGGAACTCATGCGGCGTCATAGCGTGGCCGCCAACGCCTGGCACGGAAGATCGAACAAGCGGATTAGGTAAGCCCTAAATTGGCTGTCCTATACGACAACCGCTTATCCGACCCGTGTTATCCCGATCCGTTGTCGACCGGTGACCGGAAAGCTTAATTTGGCTAGGTCTCTGCGATTAAGCGCGAATAGACCGCAGCGAACATCAGATGCCTTCGTCAAAGAAGGCCGTCATGGCAGTTGCGAACCAGAAAAGCTGATCTTCCGTGAAATCTTCGCGGACCCATTCGGGAAGGCTATTGCGCGGAAACGTCAATACAGCGAGCGAATTTGCAAGCTGCTGTAGCTTAAGGTTGATGCGAGTTTCGATGTCCGCCTCGGCAATGCCAGAACCCAACGCCTTCGCCAGCGCAAGCAAAACCTCCAAAAACACAAAGTTTGCTTCAGATGGATTGTCCGGTTGTCCGATGAAACTCCAAAAGTCGCGACCGATGCATCTGTACACCCGTACGCTACGCGTTTCGGTATCGATAAGAACACCCGGCTTGTTGTCAGCATCCTCTTCTTCAAATCCCTTATCAAGTAATTTGACGAGAATCTGATTTTCTTTGTTGTTTGTTGTTTTGTCAGTTCCGTACGTGAGGCCCAACACAACGTCGATTGAATCAACACCAACATATGTCTGTTGGGTTTGCACTAGCCAACTCCGATAATTGTTCAGAATCGCAGTTGTCATCCCCGCGACCTGGGTGTCGTTAATCGTGTTCGGCCCGCTCTTGATCGACGTAAGAAAGCGTCTGTTGTCTACGACACATGATCGGTCGATTTCTCGCCAAACGGATTCTAGCCTACGTTGCGCTTTTGTCTCATTGTCCAATCCAATTAGTGCGGCGAACTCCGCCAGCTTCTCCGGCGGGTCGGTCCATAAGTGCGAAGCCCTCAGTGGATATCGCCCTACGAAGGCAGCTTCGATCTGCTTTCCGAACGACGTTTCGAGCGCCATATAAAGCTTGCTGTCGAAAAGGAATTTAGCGAAGTTTGACGGATCGGTTAGCTTCATTACGGACGCAGCCGTTACAAGCACGTAGGGGTTCGTTCGATAGTGCGACAAACCCTGTCGCTTTTCGAACGCGGCGGGCAGGTTTACGGAAATATATCCAACAAGTTTTTCTGCGAGCGCATCAACTCTTGCCTCGCTTACCGATAGGAAAAGCTGGACAACTTCGTCGCGATCATACGTGTGCCGACGAGCCTTCAAAGCTTTTGAAAATCTGTTTTTTGTTACTGATACGGCCATCACTTCCCCCGCCCACCTAGTTAAATGCGCTGACTCTTTCGCAGGGTTTGCGGCGGATCGTATGAGGCTCCATCGTTCGCTTCGCCATCGTTCCAAACGAAGGTTTCGCCTCGCTTAAACCATTGGCGCGTTCGTACGTGCGACTGAACGTAAACGATCCTGAACGGTCCTGGCGATTGTGGGTACGGCTTCCATTCACGCGCTGCGAGCCGATCCAGCCCTTCGGCAATCACCTGTCCGGCGACTTCGCCTAGCCGAACCGGGACGGCGTTTCCCACTTGCGCATATTGCTGCGCGGGGGTGCCGCATATCACCCAGTCTTCTGGGAACTCTTGAACCGCTGCATATTCGCGCAAGCTGAGCGCTCGCACTTCGGACGGATGGCATAAAGAAGTACTGGCGTGATTGGGCATCGTGACCAAAGTCGGGCAGGGCAAATCGTAACTGAGTCGCCGCCACCATCCGGATCGACCACCCTTCGCCACCCATGCTTTCCCCATTGATTCCTGTTGCACTTCCTTTGGCAAGCTACGCCAATTCGAGCCGGGCGGAACGCGTTCCAGAAAGCTCTTTTTTCGCGGGCTAAAGTCCATAATCACGTCGCCGGGATCGTTGAGATGCCGGATTGCATCTCCGAGCGTTTTCCACGGCTGTAATCGTGTCTCTGTGGTAAACAGGTCAACGACGGCAGCGGCGGTTTGCCCGTGCGTTGGGTTCGGGAAGTCGAACTCGCCATTATACCGATTGCCGATAAAAATGGCGCGCTCCCGCAATTGAGGCGCGCCGTAATTGACCGCGTTCACTTCGAAACAGTCCATATGGTAGGGGCCGCCAGCTATGCGCTGTAAATCGTCGGCGAATAGCCGGACGACTGACCCAGCCATTTCATCATGCTCTAAAGGCATCCCGCCCTTTTCGGGGCGCTCGGCTAACGGGCGATGCCTAAGAGCCGCTGAAAGCAACCCCCGCACGTTCTCCATCACGAAAAAGCGCGGCTGCATCGCATCAACGAAGCGAAGGAAATCCCACAGTAGCGTTCCCCGAGGGTCTTGAACGGCGGCCCTCTTTCCAGCTGTACTGAAGGATTGGCACGGCGGGCCGCCTACTAGTACGTCGAGTTCGCCGGGCTTTAGCCCGCACTCTTCCAAGACTTCGAACGGATCGAGCTTCGAAATGTCAACTTCAAAAACCTTGAGCGCTTTTGGCAAACGACCGGCTGAATGATTAGCGCGGATCGTATCGCAAAACGACTTTTCCTTTTCAACAGCCGCGGCTATTTCAAACCTGCCGGTGCGCTCTAAGCCAAGGTCCAATCCCATCGCGCCAGAAAATAGAGAAATTACGCGATAAGTTTTCATTGCCAGACGTTGCCCCGGAACGGTCGCCAAACCAAGCCTAAAGAATTGCTCGCTTTTTCGAAGAGGGAAAGTCCTGCTATCCGATTGTCGGGATTGCTACAGATACGCTCCCTCAACGTATGCCAACCGAATTCTCTCCAGCATCCCCCGGCTAAATTTTCTGGAGGCAATCGCCTTGCTGAGATTCGAGCCGTCAACCCCGATGCGATCGGCGAATGCGTACACCCCTTCGATAACAGCCTGCTGCGAGGCCCAATCACATAGCTTCGCCTCCTCAGCATTGTACGCCTCCAATCGTAACCAAAGTCGCACTGCTACCTCTGCGAGGTGGGTCAGTACCTTGTCGGACACAAGGTTTTTGCCACTTATGGCGGCGGCGATCGTCCGGTCTGTAACGTGAGCAGCTTTAGTGAACTTTCGGACGCTGAATTTTTGACGCGCAATACGAATGGTTTCAACATGGTCCGCGCGAGCCGCTGGCGACAGACCGTACAAAATGGCGTCATCGTCATCGCCGACATATAGCTGTTCTTCCCAGCCATCCGCTTCCTTCCCGATCATTTGGGAACCGGTGGCGATGATATGGCGACGTTCAAGCGGGCCGTTGTGACTGTGCTTTTCGCCGCCAGCAAACTTGTTTTCCGGGTGCAGATGATAGTCCGACAGATGATGCGCGTAGGACAGTAGCCAGCGCGGGGGCACTCTGAGTTCGCGATGCCGCCGATCGAAAGCCTGTTTTGCGGCTTTGTTTGGATTGCGATCGTAGGGTGCGGTCGGTGCCGGATCGCGCTTGTACTTTCGCCACCACGCTAGTGCTTCCGGATCGGATGGTGCAAGCAACTCTATTTTGTCGGCTTGCATTGCCAATAGAAAGCCGAACGGTCGGACTTGCGTTTCGTATGGGCGTCCCCGGTTATAGGATTTGAACCACTTTAGCAGCGTTGGGGTGGTTGCCGCATAGCGGCTCGCGACGGGTAAGTGAAACCGATCGTCTATATCAAGACCAATCCCGAACCCGTCATCGACGCCCTGTGCTGCGATGATGATTTTTCGCCATAAATCCTCCTGCCACAAATCGACGCCGATACGTTCCAAACGCCCCTTACGGCGCTGTTTGTCGGGGTCGTGATAGGGCGGCAACAAGTGGCCAAGCCCATGTGCGGACGCTTTCCGAATGACGGGACCGACGTCGCCATCATTGAACAGAGCATAGCGCTTGGCACTTACGGCGAAGCAATAAAGCGGCGGCGCACCGTCGAGATCGACCTTGTCCCTATCATCGACCGCGTAATTCTGACTTTCGATCTGCAGGATCGACCCGCCCTGAATCTCATAGGGATTGAGGTCGGCAAAGGCGGCGCAAACCCGCTTGGCCGCTGCCATAAAATTTGCCGGGTCCATCCCATCGGGGCGGGCCATCGCGATGCTGTCAGTATCGCAGAACACCCAATCCAAACCCTCATCGATCGCGCCACGCTCGGCAAGTGCCAGCATCAACCGCGCCGCGCCGGTTATCAGCGTAGCCAGAAGCGGGTGAAAATAGCTGCCGGGGGTCTCATACTTTTCCGTGGTGACCGGGAATTCGACGCCATCCGCGCCATAGGCCTTGAGCGTTTCTGCCTTTTCGAGATCGTGGACGATCATCTCGATAAAGATGCCGTAGCTGGTAGCGTTGGCGAGAATTTTCAGTGCCAGTTGTTCAGATTTCAGCCGTGCCGCGTCGTCCGGGTTTTCGGCGGGCGTGGTTTTGACCTTTTGCCGCAAGTCGATCACGCGGCGGTAGAAATCGGTCGCGGCAGGTTCGACATGGAACGCCGATTTCCCAGCGATATCGATCGGCTTCAAACCGGCCTGCATTTCTTTTGGTGAAAATCGCACCGCCCGTTCGATGATCGGCACCTTGCCCGTGCCCAGCATTTTCGCAGCGATCACGTCCGCTAGCGTGTACCAACGAAGGTCGCGGGACGACAGTTCATTGACCCCGATATTCGACGCCGCGCCTGTGCCGAATTTCGCCCGGATTGGAAGAATGTCATTTTGAGGCCGCAACTGAACCAAGGTCGTAAGTTGTGACCACGCATCTTGCCGCATCATGTGCGCGGGTTCGATAGTATCGAGCAACGCTTGCGTTTCGGCAGTCGCATCGGTCCATTCCATGCCGGTCGCGATCACGAAGCGCCACAGGCCCATCAATGTGCAGACGGTCGGGTACATCGACAGAAAGTCGCAATACAGAACCTGCCGCTTTTGTCGGCGAATTCGGACCTCTGCCCGCCCGCCAAAATAGGTCGATATGATCTGTCCAATCATTTGAGGTGGAAAATCAGGTTGAACCTCCCGCCATGTGCGGATGCCCATTTCGCGCAGATACGCCTTGCCTAGACTGGCCTCACTGTAGAGCGTCTTGGGTTCGATCGAGGAAAGGCCGTAACTAGCCAGCCGCGTAGTCAAGGTTTCATAGCATTCCCATGTCGCCTGAACGTCGTTCAGGGCATAGCCGACATATTCAGGACTGAGCGGCCCGCCATGTTTATCCGTTTCAGTTTTGGGGTGCGCCACCTTCAAAACTTGGGACAGATTTTCGAGATTCCACCCGCCTGACAAAATGCCACCCGCAAGGGTTTTTACATCGACAAACGCGCCCGTGCGAGGTGCGACCGAAATACCAAATTTGCGCTGGCTTTCCGGGGTCCGGTTTTTGGACGGATTGCCGAAACGGATGAACGCCATGCGCGATGATATGTGTTTGACGATAATGCGCGGTGCATACGGGTTGCTGAAAAGTTTGAAGCTGAACCCGCCAGCATTGGCCTTCCGCGCGGGACCATGATCAAGCGCGATACGCGATATGTCGAACGGCAAGTTAAAGCCGATGACTGTCCCGCCCTTTTCATAAATCCGGTCGAACAATATCCAATCGGCAAACTGGCGAACGGTTAGCAGCCGCAAACCGCGTTCGTCGGCAACCGCGCGAAGGATGGCAAGATCGGCAGCGGGGAGGTCATCGGCATAGAACAGCCCTTCACCCTTTCGGGCTAGAGCACCTTTGTTCCGTAACTGATATGCGCCGAACCTTAGCCCTTGCGCGGCGTCTGTTCCGGTCTCGCAATCGAAAGTGAGGGTCCAGCCGCTTGGGACAAGCGCATCGGCGGTGCCGTCGTCATCACCAATCCAGCCCTCGCCAAGGCTCTTATCGCGCACCACATAGCCGCGAACGAAAATCGATTTCTCTTCACCTGGAGTCTCAATTTGGCGATTCTTCTGGCTCATCGTTATCGCCGTCTCGTCTAGCCCGTGGCGATCGTTGCGCCGCTTCCGCGCTGAGTATCGGACCAAATTCCCTCAATCGGGTTACCGACATTTCCAGATAGTCGGCTAACGCCTCAACAAATCTTCCCGACCGTTCAAGTGGTTCTGTCGGCATTGCGCCTTTTGGCGGATGATCCTTTTGCAGGTGCGTCCGTTTGGCATGGCAGTTTGCACATAGCGGCCATAAGACGTCGCTGAACTCACGGCCATCAATGTGATCGAGATGCAGGCAGACATAATCGTCCTCTCCGCAGAAAATGCATTGGGCGTTGTGAAAGCCGATGCGCTCAAGGTGCCGACGCCGCCGCTTGGCGCGATTGTGTTCGCGTTCCTCGCGGCGGCCCTCATCATCATTAAAAGACACAGGACTCCCCCTTCAATTGGGATTGCGATAGATTTGGTGGAATTCGGGGCGTCCCTTGGCCCGCAGTTCATACAGAGCATCCGGGTCCGTCTCGAACGGGTGGATTTTGCCCCGTACGTCGATCACACTTTCGCCGACATACGGTGCCAAAAGCACGATGTTGCCGCTGCCCAAGAATTTGCCCACGGCAGACATAAAAGCTCCAAGACGCATTGCGTTCTCGTCATCGACCCGAACGCGAATGGACTTGCCTGCAGAATAGAGCGGGAAGTCGTTTTCAACGCTCGGCTTGAAGGTGTAGCGATTGCCTTGCCGGACATAGTCGCCACGCGCAGCAATCGATCGCCGCAAACGCTCCGGCGAGATGCGTAACGCTTTTGCGGTAGAGGTTAGGCTTTCGCCACTAGCCACCCGGGCAAACCCTTCGTCCAAACGGGCGTCTGGCTTAACAGCCAATCCCGACTTGGTAGGTTCGCCGATCTTGGCGTGGCCTCGGGCCGCATTTTTACTAAAACCTTCCGCAATCAACCGTTCGATCCGTCGCCGATAAATTTCTGGGCCGCTCAATCTGACTCGCACTGGCTCGACTCCAACTATGGAGCCGCGCAATTTCACCACATCGTAACGCTATTCGAATCAGATTAATGGGAGACATAAAGGCTGGGCGATGCTGTTCTGCGAATTCTTCCCACGCCTGCGCGATCGGGCTTGGGAGCAATACGGACAGACCGTTACCGAACGGCAGTTTAAGGACTGGCGGGAGGACGGTTTGCTTCCCGGACCATCTGCCCCCAGGGGGCGGGGTCGTGGTCGTTCCCCGGAAAGGCACTGGCCAGTTGCCAGCTACCGTCGCGCCTTGCGTATTTGCAGATACAAATTTTGGGGTGCCAATAGACAGTCGCAGTGGTGGCTTGGATTTTGGCTATCAGGTGAAGGGGTAGAGCCGAGTATCATTCGCGAAGCACTCAAACGTGAATTCAGCATTGAACGGCGGAAAAAGCACGCCTTTATTGGGAGCGAGCGTTGGCGTAATTCTGAATTCCATACGATCGATGATGCAGAACGGGGCGGCGTTGTGGGAGGCGGGAGCGTCCGCACGATGCTGAAGCTTATGAAACTGACGCCGGACCAATACCGCCGGATTGCAATCTTGGAATTGGACGAATTCTCAAACACTGACGCGGCTACGTTAATGCACGAGATAGCCCCGGTTTTATTCAATATCGACAGCCAAACCGCAGCAGAGATCAGGGCCGATATCGCCCCAGACGAATTACAACGACTTTGGCGCGTCGGGCATATGGCGGAAGGGTCTAACAGGCCGAGAGAGTGTTTGGATCAGCTCCCAGATTCAGATTTTGAAATCTGTCTGAATATTTCGAAAGAAAGAGAGCGATCTGCCGTTCTAAATTATGTGATGCTATGGCTGTTAGGGTACCGCTCACCTGAACGCGTTGCTTTTAACTTAATGTCTCTCTTGGCTATTCGCGCAAATTCGATTCAATACCGGATAGCTCAATTAGTTTCGATATCGTTTGAAGTCGCAGCTGATATCGATGACGGGTTTGAGCCTACTAGACGATATGTAGATGCAGTCGAATCTAATGAGTATCTAAAGTCGTTTATTCAGAAGATTGGTTTAGAAAGGCGCCAAGATTTGTTACATTAATTGTAGCGCTTGGAGGCAAACTATGGACTATGGCGTTACTAGAACACCGAGTGAATGGACTGTTCGCAGCGAACATTGGTTGCGGCATTCGGATGGATTGGACGCCCCGCTTGCCGCACGTCAACGTCGGTCCTCACCACTCATCTTAACCGGCGACGGTGTGCACATGTGCGTAGAGAAGGGCAGTCTGCATATTCGCGGCGGGCGAACCCACTTTCCGCAGCAACCGGAGACATATCGCTTCTTTCGAGGCGACCTAAATATGCCGCCCCGTATTGTCGCGGTCGATTGCAGCGGCGCTCTCTCGTTCGACGTAATTGCGTGGCTTGCCGAACAAGGCGTCGCCTTGATCTGTGTAGACTGGAAGGGAGATGGCGTCTCCGTTCTCAGCTGCGATGGCTACACCGCCGATCGCGACAAAGTTGCTTGGCAGATTGCCACGCGGGCCGACCCGCAGGCACGGCTAGAATTCTCTATCGACCTAATTTTGCAAAAGCTTAGAACTTCGATTGAGACTTTGGAAACGGCGTTACCGCCTTCCAAGCTGAGAGACAGCGCTTTAAACAAGGCGTGTGAGTGCGTCTCGAAACTAAGCGAAACTTCGTCGCTACAAATAGACGATTTGCGCGGAATTGAGGGTGTCGCAGCGGCATCATATTTTCGCGCGTGGCGTGGCTTCCCGATGAAGTGGAAATCGACGGCTCGCTACCCTGTTTCCGATGCGTGGCTTGCTTTCGATAATCGCAGCTCATTTCTGACAGGAGTTAAGGGCAAAAACTTCCGCGCCTCGCATCCACTAAACGCTTTGCTGAATTACGCCTACGGGATGCTGCAAAATCGACTTCAGATCGAAGCGGTTGCAAATGGGTTCGATCCGACGCTGGGTATCATGCACCACGGTCGGCTGAGCGTTCCGGCCTATATACTCGACATAATGGAACCCGAGCGACCGAAGGTAGATGCGGCGATCCTGAGATTCGTATCGGAGCACGCCTTCAGCGGGGCGGATTTTGTCATTCGGAACGATGGCGTATGTCGGCTGTCACCGCAGTTAGCACGGTTTATCTCGACTATGCTCGGAGGCCGCAAATTTTTGTCATAGCGATACGTGGAGGATCGATTGAGGTCGGTCACTAAGCAACAGACAAAGCGAAGGCCCTTGCCTATAGCAGAAAGTTATCTGTTTCGCGTCGAACGGGTAAAGCCTCACTACGGCTTCGGCGTAAATCCTGTTTCGTCAGATATTAGTCCTTATTTCGAGCATCATCACACCGACATTGAGACGGTCTGCCTTTCGCCTAAGCGGTTTGAGGGCCGATCCACCTCATTTACGTTGATTGCTGACCGGCACCACACCGCTGAGATTGCGGGAAACAAATCTGCCCGAAAGCCCATTGGGATCGGGGCACTTACGATGCGGGGCCAAAAATCGAATTTTCTGGGTTCGCTTCCGTTCGATGCTGCTCTGGCAATACCCGGTCTCATTCAATCCAGCGGCTACAGATTCATCTATCTCAGCGGGGAGCCGGTGCGTCACGGGTCGGCTACCATCTCCCATATCAGCTTCTATCATGACTTCGACTTGGACGAGATTTGACCCTTCAATCATGCCCATCGGTAAAATGCGTCGTCCAAACCGAAGTTATGTTTACCACCCCATCTTGATGGGGAGGTGGCGCGAGCGAAGCTCGTGACGGAGGGGTCTGTCCGCGCCGCACCCACCCCTCCGTCATCGCGACGCGATGCCACCTCCCCAACAAGTTAGGGAGGAGTGAAAGCT
>CBDUBV010000091.1:0-12265 GCA_965365475.1 uncultured Chthoniobacteraceae bacterium
AATGCCGTGCTCGACTCTGCTGCGCTCCACCAGAAGCTCGCCTTTCTTGAGGAAGATACTTACACGCACATCGCCCGGTCTCCGGGCGAACAATTTTTTGCTCCCGGCGAGCATCTGAAGACCAAATCGCTGGAGGAGACGCTCGCTGTGCTGCGTCGCAATCTCGGTGTCGCCCTCGCGCGTGGCTATGCGCTCTATTGGATGGGACTGCTGGAAGATGATCGCTTCAGCCTTCCGGAAATCTGGGAGGCTTACGATCCCGTGTTTACCTGGCTCAAGACACATGCCACACGGCCAGCCTTTGAACCGCAGATCGCGCTGGTGGTGGATGAGGAAGCCCTATCGCTGCTGGCTGAGAAATCACGCGCCGTGACCGGGCGCTGGCTCTACGAACTCCGCAGCCGACTCGCACGCATCGATACCACGCTCGGCATCTATTTGCAGAGCGATCTGGAGCGAATCCCACAATCGGTGCGGATGCTGGTGCTCGCGACACCTTATCAGATCACGCCCACTCAGCGCGACGCGCTCCAGAGCCGCTGGATGCGCGACGGACGCACCATCGTCTTCTGTCACCTGGCCGATGCTTTTGATAGTGATGGAGAAAAGGCGCACCTGGGGGAAATCACCGGCATCGCCATGCACAAAGTCGCCAAGGCACGACAGCCGCTTTCCATAGTGGAGCCTGGTGCCGTGCCCGGAGTGCCGGACGAGACTCTCTTCGGTGCTCCACAAGACCGTTCGGCGATCTTCTGGCGGCCCCAAGCCACGCTTCCACCCATTAATCCTCACGTCGTGGTGGATGATCCTGGCGTGCGCGTGCTTGCACGTTATCAGAATGACAAGTCTCAAGCAGCATCCGTCGCTCTCCGGAAGTTGCCGGGCTGGACCAGCGCATGGACCGCCGTGCATTCCCTGCCGCCTGCCATGTGGCGCTGGCTGGCGGGCCAGGCCGGTGCACACCTTTATCTTGAGGAACCGTCTCAGGACTTCGAGCAGCCGGACGTGGTCGAGGCGACAGAAGACTTCTTCATGCTGGTCTCCGGCAGGGATGGCACGCGCCACGTGCAAATGCCAGAGGGCGTCGAGGAGATGCAGGAAATCGGCGGAGCAGAGGAACGGCTGGTGCCGCGCGAAGGAACATTTGCTCTCACCTGCAAATCCGGCGTGCCACGGCTCTTTTCGCTGGTCGCGGAGGCAGGGGAAAGCACTCCTGCGCAGCAGCCTGAACGCTGAGCTTTCATGCAGCAGAATCTCACACGCGCACGCAAGATCGCTTACGGCATCGGCGGTTTCGCGGAGAACTTTTTCCACAACGCCCTGAACATCATGGCGACGCCGTTTCTTAACATCGGCTTTGGCGTCAGCCCGGCACTGGTCAGCATCGCGATGACGATCCCTCGCATCTGGGACGCTTTCACTGATCCCGTGATGGGCTCCATCTCGGATAATGCACGCACACGCTGGGGTCGGCGGCGGCCTTTCATTTTTATCGGCGGCGCGCTCACCGCGATCTGCTTTGCCGCGATCTGGTGGATTCCTGCGGGGCTGGGCGAGCGCGGGACCTTCTGGGCTTTTCTGCTGATGCTGTTGCTTTACTACAGCTTTTTCACGGTCTTCATCGTGCCCTACCTCGCACTCGGGTTCGAGCTGTCGCCGGACTACAACGAGCGCACGCGGCTGATGAGCTATCGGTCGTTTTTCTCCACGCTGGCTGGCTTTGCCATGAACTGGCTCTATTGGATGACTCAGCGCGATGTCTTCAGCGGCATCGTCGAAGGGATGCGCTGGGTCGGCATCGGCTGCGGCCTCGTGCTCATGCTGGTGGCAATCATGCCCGCGCTGCTGCTGCGAGAGCCGCCGGTCGCCCCGCGCGAACTGCCGGCGCAAGGCCAGGCGATGCGCGGTTTCTGGACGAGCGTGCGCGGTGCAATGACCACTCGGCCATTTCTGCTCGTCGTGGCCGCCTGCGTGAGCGTGATCGTGGGCATCCTCTCGATCATGCAAGTCAGCATGTACCTCAATATCTTCTATGTCGCAGTGGGCAACCAAAAGCTGGCCAGCACCGTGCAAGGCGTGGCGGGATCGAGTTACCAGATTATGTCGCTGCTCGCTGTGCCTGCCACAGCCTGGCTCGGCACCCGCTTGGGAAAACGCCGCGCACTGATGAGCATCCTCAGCCTCGGCGTGCTCGGCAGTCTCTCGTCCCTCCTCACCATCACTCCCGAAGCACCCTACTTGCAAATCGCCTCGCTGCTGCTCACCGCCCCCGCCATTGCTGGTCTCTGGATTCTTGCTCCGGCCATGGTCGCGGATGTCTGCGACTACGATGAAGCACGCTCGGGCAAGCGCCGCGAAGGGATGTTTGGAGCCGCTTACGGCTGGTTCACAAAGCTCGGCAGCTCACTGGCACTAATGATTTCCGGCTTTGTGCTGGTCTGGACGGGGTTCGATGTGGAGCTGGGAGCAGCTCAGGCACCGGCTTCAATCTTTGCGATGCGCCTGCTCAATGCGCTCGTTCCAGCGACTTTCTTCGCCCTGGCGATCTGGGCCATCCATCGTTACCCGATCACTGAAGCCATGGCCCGCGCCACCCGGCAGCGCCTCGACCAGGCCGAGGACGCGGCATTGACCTGAAAGGGCCGCCGCCCAGCTTGCTCATGGCCTTGCGTTGGGTCGAGATCGGCCCATAAGACATCGCCTCTCAATATTCGGGTAATTCCAGAAAGTCTTGTGTCACGCCTTCTTCTGCTAATTCCTACCTCTGTCGGCGAGAGTTTCGCGCTTTTCGGCCAGAGCCTTCTGAATTCCTTCGCTCCGGCTGCGAAAGACCTCACGCTTCACCAAAACGTCCAGGCGGCGAAGCAAATGTTTATCCATCGAAACAGCGACCTTGGCTACGCTCATGGTTTAGTCATACCGGGAGTATGACCGCATGTCAAACTCGAACGCCGTTCTCGGCAGCACAGCAGTCTCTCAGTGTTAAGGATGGCCTTTCCATCTCCAGCAAGTCGTATTGCGCCACCCGGCCGTCTATGGGGCCTCCTGCTTTCTGCGTCGAGACCGCGTGATTCCCCGCCCCTTTTTAAAAGATGCCGAGGCCCGGGTTCCACACGAGCGGTGCCGCAGGTCTGCGCCCCCGACAGCATGATTCATTGATGGGCCGACTGATTCCCTCCACGCGCGCTGCTCCAAACATCCCAACTCAAAAAATGTTTTTAAGCATACAAAATATTGTTTGACGCCATCCCTAGATTGTAGTCAGATGCACTTGAACCACAAAACTCCAACAAAAATGAAAAAAATCGTTTCCTCCCTCGCCATCATCCTCGTCGCCATTCTTCTCGCGGCAACCACCCACGCTCAGACGCTCACTTGGTCGGGCACCGGCAGCAATCTCTGGGGGGCATCTGGTGTGTGGAATGGCTCGAACTATGCAGAGAATCGAGACCTTGTATTTGGAACGACTACAGCCACCAATCGCAGCACCTCGCTTTCTGCCGGCTTGGTTACCCGCACAGCCACCAGCATCACCTTTAATGGGAATGCGTCCCCTTCTTAATGGGAATGCGTCCCCTTCTTATACGATCAACGGCACATCCGGAAGCGTCCTCAACGTCAACGCTGGAGGAATTTCGGCCTTATCCGGCGCGATTTCGCAGTTTTTTGGGTCTAATATCTCCCTTAACGTCAACGCGAATCAGACATGGTCAAATGCGGGCAGCGGGACGATCCAAATCAACTCGCGTCTCACCGGCGCAAATACTCTGAGTCTTACTGCGGGCACCTTTCAGCTACAAAACTCCGCGAATACTTTTTCCGGAGCCCTGACTCTATCCGGCACTGCCACGTTAAACCTCAATGCTGGCGGCGCACTCGCACACGGTAATGTTACAGTGAACACGGGCGCCTCACTGATCGGGGGCAGCGCTTTCGGGACAGTGAAGTTCACGATCGCTGGAGCCATCGCCGAACAGACAGTCGTGAGCGGAGGGACCTACGATATCACCAACCTCGACCTGAATATAAACGCGTCGGGGCTCACCTTGCCCTCCTACACGCTCGTCAATGCCGCCGGGGGTGGAACTATCGCTGGCACCAGCTTCCACAGCTTTACGCCCGTTGCCGGGTATAATCTCGTGGTGAATCCCGGGATCAATGGCTCTGTGATGCTGAATGCGATCCCCGAGCCATCCTCGGCCGCCCTTTTCGCCCTAGGTGTAGGTGCCCTTCTGCCGCGCAAGTGCCGGAATGCCGTATAATCCTAAGACGCGGGCCACGGCTTGAGCGATGATGTGCGTCTTCTCGTTTGGGGAGAAGAACTCCCCGCACAGCAAGGCGTTCACATTGATCGAGCTGCTGGTGGTGATCGCGATCATCGCAGTGCTCGCGGCACTAACGCTCGCGGTAGCGAGTAAAATGCGGAAGTCCGCCAATCAGACTCAGGATGTCTCTAATCTCCGCCAGATCGTCGCGGGCACGATGCTCTACACCCAGGAGCACAACGGCGATCTACCTACCATGGGCGGGCCGGGCGGCAAATTTACGGCTCCCTACTGGGCGGACAAGATCGCTCCTTATCTCGGGAAAACAAAGACCCCATTGAAAGTCCTTATCTCGCCGACCTTTGAAAGCAACCACGGCATCGCCGGGTATGGCAACAATCTCTTCTACATCCACGAAGACTCGCTGAAGCCAATTAAGCAGCTCAGCATTGAAAAGCCGTCGGAGAAGATTCTTTTCGCAAACGCTTCCTCCGAACGTTTGGAGCAACAGTGGGGATTATCACGCGCGGTCTGGTATATCAATAGCCATGCATTTCTCGCGAACCCGAAGAAGGAGGGTTCCTCCGAGCCGATTCCCTGGCCGATCCACGACGGCAAGGTAGCATCCGTTTTCGCCGACGGACACGCCGTCCTGGTCCCGTTCGACGAAATGAGCGCGGATCCTAAGAAATATCTTGGTGAAAAAATATGGTAACACCATGGAGAAATTTCCTGCCCGCCGCGCTCGCGATCTGGGCGACGATAGCGGGGCAGGCGCGGGCTGAACTCGAGCGGGGCGCGGATGACCCGGAGATGCCGGGCGCGACTTCATTCGTGTATGCGCACCGTAGCGATACCCCGCTGCGGGCGTTCCTTTTTGGGATCCCGGAGGGTGGAAAGGAAGCCGCCGCCAAGCCCGCGTTCGTTTTCTTTCATGGCGGCGGCTGGGTTGCCGGACACCCGAAGGCGGGACTGCACCATGCCCGCTATTTCGCCGACCAGGGATTCGTGGGGGCCACGGTGGAATATCTTCTACGCGCGAAGTTCCTCGCCGCAGGACGCTGTGGCGGATGCGGTGGATTTCATGAGATGGCTGGGCACGCACGCGGCGGAACTCGGAGTCGATCTCAAGCGAGTGATTGTATCCGGTGGGTCGGCGGGGGGGCATCTCGCGCTCTGCCTAGGCACGTTCCCGGAGAGCCGGGAACTCCCGGTGCGCCCGGCTGCATTGGTCGCATTTAATCCAGTGTCGGATGCCACAAACGGCGCCTTCGGCGACTCCGAAGCTCGCAAGCGTAATGCGGCAGCCATCGGTGACGATCCCGAAGCTATCTCGCCGATTCATCACGTTTCGGGCCAGGTGCCGCCCGCTCTCATCCTCCACGGCGGTGGCGACGTGGTGGTTCCTGTCTCCGACTCCAAGCGATTCATTGAGGCACTGAAAAAGGCGGGAGTGAAGGCTGAACTGATCGAATATCCGGGACGTCCGCACGGTTTCTACAATTTTCTTCCCGGCAACAGGAACCCACTCTTCGCGAAGACGCTGCAGGAGTCGGTCGAATTCATCGAAGCGCACATGGAGATTCCGGCGATGCGAACTGCTGCAGAGTGGACTGCGAGCTATTCAAACAACGATCCGGCGGCAAAGATCGAACCCTTTTGAAGACAGCATTTGGCTTCGTCCTATGCCTTTTGATTTTTTAGCGCAAGCAAAGCTTTGAGCCATGCCGTGGTCGGTGGAGAGGCTTTCACAGCGCATGCTCGCTATGGAGCGTGGCGCAATCATCCCGGTGCGCTCAAGGCCCTGGGCGATGCGGCGTTCTGCGCGGGGATCACGCAATTTGTAATCCACAGGTGGGCCATGCAGCCCTGGCTGGATCGGGTGCCGGGGATGACCTACGGGCGGCATGGCATACATTTCGATCGCACCAACACATGGTTTGAGCAAAGCACCGCCTGGCTCGACTATATCGCCCGCAGCCAGAGCATGCTTCAGCAGGGATTGTTTGTGGCGGATGTCTGCTATTTGCTGGATGAAGGTGCGCCGCAGCCAGGCTTCTCGCTTCCTCCGCTGCAGCCTCCCCCTCCACGCGGCTACGCTTACGATGCCTGCAGCCCGGAGATGCTCAAGCGCATGGCGGCAACAGAGCAGGAACTCGTTCTGCCTTCGGGGATGCGTTACCGGCTATTGATACTCCCACCGAACCCGGCGATGACGCCAGAGTTGCTCCGGAAGGTGCGCGATCTTGTGCGAGAAGGTGCACACGTGCTGGGGCCGAAACCGCGCGTCTCACCAAGTCTTCGCGATTATCCCGCTTGTGACGCTGAGGTAAAACAACTCGCCGATGAACTTTGGGGCGCGCAGCCCGAGGCACGCTCGGGAGCCAGCGGGCGCGCCTTTGGTCGTGGGCGCATTTACTGGAGCGAAAAACCCGATGACATACTGGCAGCCATGCGACGTCCGGCTGATTTTGAAACCATACCTCTCCATGATGCCGAGGATATTCAATGGATTCATCGCCGCACCGACGATGCTGATATTTACTTCGTTGCCAACACGACAAATGCCGCAGTGAGTTTCGACGCTTTGTTTCGCGTAGCCGACAGGCAGCCCGAGCTTTGGAATCCCGTGAATGGTCAGCGCAATCTGCTGCCCGCGTGGGAAAGTCTCCCGGACGGGCGCACACGGTTGTCGCTCCGTCTCGACCAGACAGAATCAACTTTCATCATCTTCCGCAAACGTATCGGCAACGCCGATCCGATCCTCGCTCTGCGACGCGATGGCAAATCACTATACGCGGGTCGGGAAGACGATCTCTCGATTCACGCCGCCACCTATGGCGTTTCCAATGATCCCGCGAGGATGGTCGATGTCACAGAAGAGATACGGCAACGCGCCAGGCACGGACTGCTTTCGCTGCGCGTGTGGTATGACATCGCGGGCGGCGATCCGGCACCAGGCGTCAAGAAGACGTTGCAGATCACCTATTCTTCGCAGGGCAAGCAAGCCACCGCCAGTGCCCTGGATGGAGAACGTATCAGCCTGCCGGAGCAACCCGCGCCCGCACCGCTCGTGGCTGAGCTGCTCGGTGCGCCAGAGAACGCCGCGCTCCTGGCATGGGAAGCGGGAGACTATGAAGCTGTCACAGCAAATGGCCGGACTCTCTCTGCCCAGATAGCCGCTTTGCCGGAGCCGTTACATGTCGGCGGCCCGTGGCGGATCACTTTTCCTCCTGCGCTCGGCGCGCCTCCGGAGACGACGTTCAGGCAGCTCGAGTCATGGACAGCGAACAGCGAGCCGGGAATCCGATATTTCTCCGGAACCGCGACATATCATAACAAGATCGATATTCCCGCAGAGTGGCTCACAAGCGGCAGACGAGTTTATCTTGATCTCGGCGACGTGCGGGAGCTGGCGGAAGTTTTGATCAATGGACAGAACCTCAGTATCCTCTGGAAAGCACCATTCCGCGTTGACGTCACCAAGGCCTTGAAGCCGGGAGAGAACACGCTTGAAATTCGCGTGACCAACCTCTGGGTGAACCGCCTGATCGGTGATGAGCAGAAACCGCCTTACCTCCGCTGGGGAGCATCTGGTGAGCCGGCGGAGTGGCCGCAATGGCTCGTCGCCGGTGCCGCCGTGCCGGACACGGGGCGCATCACCTTCACCACATGGAAGCATTATGATAAAGATTCGCCCCTCCTGGAGTCAGGCCTGCTCGGCCCGGTGACTCTGCGATGCGCGGCTTTGGTGAGTCTTGAAGAGACTGCCTCTGGCTCGTCTCCGCTGCCAGAATGAAAGCTGCAGAGTTCCGCGCTGCGACGAGCGCGGCATTCGCCCGCCACTACTTCCTGCTGCGCACCCGCTCTTTTTTCTCCTCGCGCTCGTCCTGCAGGCGTTCCAGCTCGCGACGCAGCTGTGTCTGAAGCTGCTCCAGCTCGGCAGGATTGCCGCGCGCCTGCTCGATTTGCGAACCGAGGAAGACTTTCTTCTCGGCCATCTTCGCCTCGTAGCGATTGTCGATCTCCGCCAGTTCCCGGCGCTGCTCGTCACTCAACGTCTGCTGCGGAGCCTGCTTCTGGAGCCGTTCCATGGCATAAGCTGATTTCATCGGGCAAAATCTTACCCGATCGCCCGGAAAATTGCAGTTGCTTTCCATCGCCCGCTCGTAAGGGTTCGCAGCAGCCATGGCGATACGACTGATCAGCACCGATTTTGACGGCACCCTCGTGTTTGAAGGGAGTCCAGAACCTTTCGACCCTCTCCTGCTCGACATCCTGGCCACCTTGCAGGAGCAGGGCGTGCTTTGGGCCGTGAACACCGGACGCACCGTGCGCCAGCTCGAGGAGGGATTGGAAAACTGCCGGTTCTACACACAACCTGATTTTATTCTCACCTGTGAGCGCGACATCTACCGCCGCAGCCACAAGGGATGGGTCGATGTCGGCGATTGGAATGCCCGATGCGCCAGCGATCATCAGGAGCTTTGGCGGGAACTGCGCCCACTTTGGGAGCAGATTGACGCGATGCTCAAGCATCAGCCGCAGACCCGCTTGATCCGACATGGCAGCGATCCTGTGGGACTCATCGCCGCCACGGAAGAAGATATGGATATGATCGTCGAGCGGCTGGCGCGCCACCGGCAGGAGTATCCGCTCTTTGGTTTTCAGCGAAACAACATCTATCTCCGCTTTTGCCATGCATCCTATGATAAAGGAACAGCGCTGGCAGAATTGGCGCGGCAACTCGCCATTCCTCGCGAAGAGGTCTATGCCGTCGGCGACAATCATAACGACCTGCCCATGCTCGATGGGCGCGCGGCTGCCATGGTGGCCTGCCCGGGAAATTCTGTCCCCGAGGTGGTGCAAACTGTGCGGCGGGCGGACGGTTACGTTGCGAAACAAGCCGGGAGCCGGGGAGTGATGGAATCGCTCTTTCACTTCCAGCCCCAACTGCGCGACCTCCTCCCGGTCGGCTGAGTTCCATCAAGCCCCGGCTAGCACTCGGGTTTAAAAGTTCGCGCCGCTGTTATCCAAATCTTTAGTCGTGAATTCCGCGCATTTGCTGCAGACCTTCCGCCGAACGAATGGGATCCTCCGTTGCCGCCAACTCTGCTTCGAGTGCCGCTTTCATTTTCTGGAGATCGCCGACGCAACCTGGCTCGGTGGCAAGATTGTGCAGCTCGAAAGGATCGTTCTCGAGATTATAAAGCTCCCACTCGGGCGGCGCGGCTGCCGTGGCGAAGGCATCAACCCATTCCTGCTCCCGCAACCCTGAGATGCCGCTGACTCCCAGCGGTCCGACAGGGTTGCGACGGGGCGCCTCGTAATTTCGGATGATTTTAAAACGGCCCTGCCGTAGCGCACGCCTGGGATAGAAATGCTGAGCGGCGTGAGAGGTGAATTCACTAAGAATTCGCTCCCGCCACTCCGGCGGAGATTTTCCGGCCAGCAGGCTTCGCAGCGATTCTCCAGCCAGGCCTGCGGGTGCAGCCACCCCTGCTGCTTCCAGGATCGTCGGCATGATATCGACTCCGGAGACCAGCGCATCGCTGCGCATTTTGGCTTTGGATACTCCCGGCCAATGAATCAGCAGAGGCACTTGCACCCCCGCTTCATAGCAAGTGGTCTTGGCCCGCGCGAAGGGAGGGCCATTGTCGCTGATAAAGATGACCACCGTGCGCTCCAGCAGCCCCGCCTCTCGCAGCTCTTGCAGCAGCATCCCTACGCCGGTGTCCAGACGACTCACGCAGTTGCGATAGGCAGCTGCATCGGCTGGCGTGGTGGCTCCTCCCAGGAAATCCAGCCCCGGAGCGTTGTTCGGCCGCACGGGATCGGCAGGGAGTCCCTCAAATTGATGCGCCTCCGCATCGAAAGGCCGGTGTGGGTCAAAATAGTTTGCATAAAGAAAGAAAGGACGCCCCTCCGATTCTTTCAAAAACTGCCCGGCTAATTCCGCCATCTTGCGCACGTCGCGCGTGATGATCGGCTTTTGCAGAGACTCCTTCCATTCATAGTGGAAAGGAAATGCAGATGGTGGACTGATGTGAAGCTTGCCGAGAATTCCGGTGTAGTAACCCGCCTGCCTGAGCACCCCCACCAGATTGGGCAACCTCTCCTCTACACGATAAGAGGGCCGCTCCCCAGCAAGACCCACCTGCCCGTGCTGGTGAGGAAAAAGCCCGGTGAGCAGTGTGGCACGCGACGGGCTGCAAGACGATTGGGCGACATACGCCCTGCTGAATAACGCACCCTCTGCCGCCAATCGATCCAACTCAGGAGTGGAAGCCTGTGAATCGCCGTAGCACCCGAGTTGCATACCCAGATCATCTGCGGTGATCAAAAGGATATTCAGCGGCTCCGAGTGAGCGACCGCAATCGAAATGCCGCAGAAGAGGATCGCCGCAACCGTCTTGCGAAATCGTTGGATCGAGCTGCTACTCTGCTGCCGAGTCCCCGTTGCGTTACTGCTCTTCATAGCTGAAGTCATCGAAAGTTTTGCGACCCTTCCGAGCGTAAAGTCCGCTGCCGCCGGATTGATAGAATGACTTGGCGTCTTTGACATCGGTGAACTCTCCGATCAGTGCACCGCTGACGACATCAGTCACCGATCCAGAGAACGTGCCTTCATCGCTGACAGTCAATTTCAGGCGGTAGCGGGAGTTCGCTTGAGGAATTGAATGAAGCTCCTGCCTTGCCACTTGGAACGCTTCTCCGCCGGTAAGCCGGACAATCTGAGCATAGCCTGCCGGAGAGATGCGCATCGCGTAGCCGTCACCGTTCTCTTGCAGTTGAAAAGCGATGCCGGAAAAGGCAGTTTCCGCGTCGGAATGAAGCTGAATTTCGAGAGAGACCGTGTAAGGCGCTGAACTATCCATCGATTTCGCCCACACAGCTATTCCTGGAGGGAACGGCCCTTCACTCGACGCTCCATTTACCGCCTGCCCCTCATTGATTGACCAGTCACCCTCCACAACCAGCCACTCCAGCCCGAGATCGCCGTCGTCCCGTTCAAAACGATCTCCCGCGCCAGCATCAAGAATGAGTGCCAGAGAGATTGCCAGTAATGCTAAGAGCCTCGGCATTCCGAAAACGGCGGACGGAACAGAGGGAGTGGGGAACGGCTGTTGAAATCTCATCGCGGAGAAGAAGATTATCAGCGACCCCGTGAGTAGTCAACGCGTTTCGATTGGTAGATAAACGTTTTGCGTCACTTGGACTTTATGCTGCCATCGCTGGCGTCGTTACCTGCGGGTAGTGGATATGCGCCCGGAGTGGACAAATTGATACCTCATTTGACACAAGAAAAGATGTATTCCCGAATAGGACATATCTGTTGACCGCATCGCAGCACGGCGATATTCTGATCCTGCACTGCGGCACTGCGGAGTGGTGTTGCCTACAAATTCTTGCAGCATTGCCCTTGGCACAAAAGTCCCACAAAAGGTTTTCCATGAAGCACTCTAACTTTCTGCCCATAGCAATTCTTTTGATTTTAGCGTCAGCTTGCTACAGCCAGCAAACCTCACTTCCGGATACAGGCCAATCCAAAGCGGGCAAAGATGATTGGGAAATCTTGAGCGGTGACGCGATACCATATGGAGACGCTAAAGTGACCATGGCCGACGCAGGTTTAGAACGAAGGACGATACACTCACTGCCCCATTTGTCATAGAGGCCGTGGTGACACTGGATGTTCCCGAGGGTGCAGCTACGGCATTTGCCGGACTGGCTTTTCATGTGCAAAACTCGCGAAACTATTACGCTCTCCGCTTCAGTGGCAGCGGCGTCGTGCAAATGGTGCGCGTGGTGGAGGGGCAGCAGACGCAATTTTCTCAAAGCAGGGATAGTCTCTTCACTTTTCTGCGCCAGCATCCTTACCGGCTGCGTGTGATCGCTCATGAAGACCACCGTTTCACCGGTGAACTTTATGACGCTGCGACGGGAAAGCTTCTGTGGTCGGAAGAGGCGACAGATGCTCAGCGGAGCTTCACCGAAGG
>CBDUBV010000092.1:0-12101 GCA_965365475.1 uncultured Chthoniobacteraceae bacterium
CAGCACTTGGAGTGCAGCCCGCTTTCAGAAAGTTGGGCGGAAACCCGCCGCGTGTATTTGCCATACAGCGTTCTTTAGGCGAGGAAAGACTTTTCTTTCTCAGCAGCGCGGAGGATGAGCCAGTGAAGTTGACAGCTCAGTTTGCTGCCACCGCGCCCGCAATCGAGCTATGGAATCCTGTTACGCTGGAGCGCCAAGCCGCACCGGCCCGCGCTGTCGCAGGTGGCGGGACAAATGTGGAGATCGCTCTGCCCGCGCGCGGCTCGATATTTTTGATGTTCCTCGATGCCCCGACTGTCACGGCCTCTCCCGCTGATGAACCTACGGCTTCCGCACCGCTGATCATACCCGGTCCCTGGAAAGTCAGCTTCCCTCCGCAGCATGGCGCGCCCGCATCCATTGAGATGCAAGAGCTGACAGACCTCGCACAGCATCCGGATGATGGTGTGAAATATTTCTCAGGTGTGGCCACTTATTCGACCGCGTTTGATGTGGCTGAGCCGAATCCGCAAAGCAGCATCGAGATTGAGAATGTGGAAGTGATCGCCGAAGTGATTCTCAACGGCACTTCTCTCGGCTATATTTGGGCGCAGCCGTTTCGGGTGCCCTGCGGCGACGCTCTCAAGCCAGGACGAAATGAGCTGACCGTGCGCGTCGCCAATAACTGGGTGAACCGCATGATCGGCGACGCGCACCTTCCCGAGGATGCCGACTATGTCAAAGACCCGTGGCCAGTTCTCAAAGACAAGGAGCGCGGCTGGATGCTGGAGCAGTGGCCGGAATGGCTTCTCAAGGGCGAACCTCGTCCGACCCAACGCATCAGCCTGCCGACCTATCGATATTGGCTCAAGACCGACCCGCTGCTGCCCTCAGGTCTGATTGGCCCGGTGCGCTTGATTGCGAGCGGTGAAGCGAGGGCTGGTTTTGAACACGCTTCGGAGTGATGCGCAGGGCAAACGCGAGTGCGGGCTGAGCCTTGATGTCTGCTTGTGTGTGATGAGTTCCCTCTGCCATTGCGAGGGGATGGAGCTTATGCTTTTCTGTGCGAACCATGCAGCTACCTTCCAAGAATTTTATCGCGGATGAATTACTTATCATTGCTCGCCTTTTGGAATTGAAGGGCGAAAACCCGTTCAAAATCCGAGCTTACTCGCAGGCGGCACGGGCTTTGGAAAATTTTTCCGGCAATCTTCAAGATGCAGCTTCTCAAACTATCGTAGTCCCTGGAATCGGAAAAGCGATTGCGGAGAAAATCAACGAACTGCTTACGACTGGTCGATTGAGCTATCTCGAAAATTTAAAGGCCGAGTTTCCTTCAACACTTTTTGAGTTGTTCGAGCTGCAGGGTCTCGGCGGCAAAAAGATTAAGGCGCTTTATGATCAGCTCGGGGTAGATTCCATCGAGTCGCTTCGGCTGGCTTGCGAGGACGGCAGAATCGCGGGATTGCCCGGCTTTGGAACAAAGTCGGCGATGAACATCCTCAAAGCAATAGAGCAGCACGCGCGGCATTCCGGCTTTTTTCGGCTGGGTGATGTGACGGCTTTGGCCAATGACATCCTCGAGGCGCTCAGGGCGCACCCCAAGGTGATACGGGCTTCCGCAGCGGGAAGTTTTCGCCGCAGTAAAGAAATTCTTCATGATCTGGACTTTGTCGTCTCGACTAAAGACCCCGCGCGGGTAACTGCGGATTTCACTCACTTTGATCTGGTCGAAGAAGTGATCGCTTGTGGCGACACCAAAGCGAGTGTCCGCATGGTGGGAGGAGTGCAGTGCGACTTGCGAGCTGTGTCCGACGAGGAGTTTCCGTTCGCGATATCTTATTTCACCGGAAGCAAGGAGCATAACATCGCACTGCGCAACCGGGCTTTAAAACGAGGCTGGACGCTCAATGAGTACCGGCTGGCTGCAACCGAAGGTGCGTCTGACGCTGTGCCCCGAATCAGCGACGAGGCTGCGCTATACCGGGCACTGGGCATGAGCTACGTAGCACCGGAACTACGGGAAGATCGGGGAGAAATCGAGGCGGCAGAGCGTGGCGAATTACCAAGCCTGGTGGAATGGAATCATCTGCGCGGGACTTTTCATAATCACACGACGGCGAGCGATGGCAGAGCTACGCTGGAAGAAATGGTATCGGCTGCCCGGGAGCTGGGTCTGGAGTATCTCGGCATCGCAGACCACAGCAAGAGTTCCGTGCAGGCCAATGGCCTCACGGCGGATCGGCTCGCGCAGCAGCGGAAGGAAATCGCGCGACTGGACTCGAAGGAGCTGCGGGTGTTTGCAGGAGTGGAATGCGACATCCTCAAGGACGGCTCTCTGGATTTCCCCGACGAAGTGCTGGCGTCTTTGGATTACGTCGTGGCTTCAGTCCACTCTTCTTTCACGCTGAGCGAAAGTGAACAGACAAAGCGCATCCTCCGCGCGATCTCCAATCCGCATGTCACGATGCTGGGGCATCTCACCGGGCGATTGCTGCTCACGCGGGAGGGTTATGCTGTGAATGTGCCTGCGGTAATCGATGCGGCTGCGGAGACCGGCACGATGATCGAACTCAACGCCAACCCGCATCGACTCGACATGGATTGGCGCTGGTGGCCTCTGGCGAAATCCAAAGGCGTCAAGTGTGTGATCAATCCGGATGCGCACCGGGTGAGCGGCTTGCAGGACTTGTATTTCGGGGTGCTCATGGCACGCAAAGGCGGGTTGGAACGCCGCGATGTCTTCAACTGCCTGAGCGCGGAGGAAGTGAGCAAGGTGTTTGCAGCCGGGCGTTGAAATGCGATGAAGATTGCTTCTCGTGCGCGAATCTTTTCCAATGCGCCGCTTCATGCCGTTACATCCTGAAATCGCTCGTCGTCGCACTTTTGCCATCATTTCTCATCCCGATGCGGGCAAGACCACGCTGACGGAGAAGTTCCTACTTTATGGTGGCGCGGTGCAGCTCGCTGGCAGCGTGACTGCCAAAAAGAACCAACGCACCACCACGAGCGATTGGATGGAGCTGGAAAAACAAAGAGGCATATCTGTCTCTTCGACCGTGTTGCAGTTTGAATACGGCGGCTGCTGCGTGAACCTGCTGGATACTCCCGGACACAAGGATTTCTCGGAGGATACCTATCGCGTGCTGACGGCGGTGGATGCGGCGATCATGGTGATAGATGCTGGCAAGGGGATAGAAAGTCAGACTCGCAAGTTGTTTGAAGTATGTCGCAGACGTGGGGTGCCGATTTTTACTTACATGAACAAGCTGGATCGACCTGCGCGGCCGCCTCTGGAGCTGCTGGATGAGTTGGAATCTGTATTGGGCATTGCGGCTTTTCCGCTGAACTGGCCGCTGGGCGACGGGCCGGAGTTCAAGGGCGTCTATGACCGCGAGCACCGGGCGGTGCATTTATTTGAAAGAACGCCTGGAGGCGCGTTTCGTGCTCCAGAGAAGATCGCTGATATCGAGAGCATCGCGGATGTGCTGGGTCCGGCTCTGCATGGGCGCGTGCGGGATGAGTTGGAATTGCTGGAAGGTGCCGGGGCGGATTTCTCGCGCGATGAAGTCTTATCGGGGAAATTGACGCCGGTGTTTTTCGGCAGCGCGGCGAATAATTTTGGCGTGCAGTTGTTGCTCGACCGTTTCCTGGACCTTGCTCCGGAGCCTGCTGGCAGGCCGAGTCGAGAGGATTTCATCGAACCAACCGACCCGGCGTTCAGCGGATTTGTGTTTAAAATCCAAGCCAACATGAATCCCAAACATCGGGATCGTGTGGCGTTTATCCGCATCGTGTCGGGTGCGTTTGAGCGCGACATGACTGTGCACCACGCTCGGCTGGAGAAGACGATGCGACTGGGAAATTCGCAGCGACTTTTTGCGCAGGATCGGGAGACGGTGGACGAGGCTTGGGCAGGTGATGTGGTGGGGATTGTTGGGAATTACGATTTTCTTGTCGGCGACACTGTGTCGGAAAAAGCGGGCGTGGAGTTCCGAGAGATTCCGCGTTTCGCGCCGGAATGTTTTGCGTTTTTGCACAACCCCAGCACGGCGAAGTATAAACGATTCCGCGAAGGCCTCGACCAACTTTTGAAGGAAGGCGTCGCGCAAGCTTTTGAGATTCCTGATTCTGTGCAACGTGTGCCGCTGCTGGGTGCGGTGGGGCCTTTGCAATTTGAAGTGATGAAATATCGGTTGGAGACGGAGTATTCCGCAGAGTGCCGTGTGGAGAGCACTCCCTGGAGCCATGTGCGCTGGCTGAGCGAGCGTGGTGGAGGGTCGATCACCTCCGCGCCGGATACTTTGCAATTGCCTTCGGGTGTGACTCTGGCACGCGATGCATTTGGCGGTTGGGTAGTGCTCTTCCCGAGCGAATGGTCGATTCAATATTTCGCGGATAAAAACCCTGAGCTGCTGGTGCACTCAGTGCCTGTGAGCTGATGGTGTTCTGCCTGGCAGGAGAGACCGCTTCGGGCAAGAGCCAGCTCGCTGTCGAGTTGGCAGAACGACTGCAGGGGGCAGTAGTGTGTGCGGATGCGCAGCAGACTTACCGGGACATGGACATCGTGAGTGCTGCGCCGGATGCCACCTTGACGGCGCGCTGTGCGCACTATTTGTATGGCGTGATCGATCCGGCTGTGGGCTTTGATGTTGCTGAATGGCGAGATCTTTTTGGAGCGTGTATCGAGGGTCTGCGCGAGGGCACAGCGATACTGACGGGAGGGACAGGGCTTTATTTTCGAGCGGCCATTCAGGGTCTCTCTCCTCTGCCCGCTTCCAATCCCGCGCTGCGTGAGGAGTTGAGCGCGTTGCCACCAGGCGAGCTGCGGGAGCGGTTGAAGAAAGTGGACCCTAAGAGTTATGCAATGATCGATCTCAACAATTCGCGCCGGGTAATTCGAGCATTGGAAATTTCTCTTCTTGCAGGCATACCCGCTTCGCAACTACGAGCGACGCATGGAGTAGAACACAGCTGGAAAGGGGCTTTTCTCTATCGCGATGATTTACAGGAGCGTATCGCCTGCCGGGTGGATGCGATGTTTGCCCAAGGCGTGGTGGATGAGATTCAAAATCTCGCACCACGACTTGGGCCCACCGCCAGCAAAGCTATCGGTGTACGGCAAATACTGGATCTGATCGCCGGGCGATGCTCGATGGAGGAATGCAAAATGCGGATGGTGATCGCCACGAGGCAATATGCGAAGCGTCAACGAACATGGTTTAGAAACCAGACCGCGCTGGTGTTTCTGGATGCTGCGAGACCGGATGTGCTGGACCGCGCACTGAGCATCTTCTGACACGGAGTCGGAGCAACCTGCTGTTTCCCCGCTGGCAAATGAGAAGGATGTATGCCCATAGTGACAACATTCATGCAACGCAAGCGGACATCACTGAGGCAGGAAGCACGCAGCACGCAACCAGGCGCTTCCAGAGCAAGGCGCTCTCGAGGCAGGCTGCAAAAGCCAACTCTCGCGCGCAGAAGCGCGAGCGTGAGGCAGCTTCAAACACGCGCCCAAGGTCGGCTGCGCAAGTATCGACAGGGCTCCATGCTGGCAGTGGCCATCACCGCTCTCCTGCTGATGTTGTGGGGGCCCGCAGGCGAGGCTACAGCTCAAGACGAAGAGACGGTGATCGAGCAGACTGCACCACCCGAAGATCCGAGCACTGCTATCAAAGAATCGGTGGAAACCATCCAGGAACTTGCCGCCACCGGCTATGCGTTGTTGCCCAGAATTGGCATCATGCTCGCATTGCTGGTCGCGGCGGGATTGGTGGGCAAACTGACGACATGGATATTGCGGCGCGGCTTGCGTGTGTGGGAACGCGGCGAGGCACTGGCTGCGCTGGTGCGCATCTCGCTCTATCTGCTGGCGATGGGTGCGGGACTGAGTGTGCTGGCGGGAGATGCGCGAGCACTGGTGGGCTCGCTTGGGTTGTTGGGACTGGCGTTGTCGTGGGCTTTGCAGACGCCGATAGAGAGTTTCACTGGCTGGTTGCTGAATTCTTTTCGCGGCTATTATCGTGTGGGAGACAGGATCGAAGTGGGTGAGGTTTTTGGTGATGTGTTTCGCATCGATGTACTCACTACAACGGTCTGGGAAGCTGGTGGCCCGGAGAAAGCTGTCCGGGGTGCCCAGCCAACCGGAGCGATGATCACTTTTCCCAACTGGGAGGTGCTGCGGTCCAACATTGTAAATTACAGCCGCGATTTTCCTTTTGTGTGGGATGAGGTGGTCGTGTCTGTGAGCAACGAAAGCGATATTGCTTATACAATGAAGGTGCTGCACGACGCGGCGCAGGCGGTCATTGGCGATAAAATGACGGAGCCTGCCGCGCAATATCAAGCCTTGCTTAAAAAAGCCCGGCTCGCCTTTGATATTGCTGAAGAGCCGCTGGTATTTGTAGCACCGGCTGAGGCTTGGACCGATTGCACGGTGCGCTATCTGGTGGAGGCGCGCGCGCGGCGGCGATGGGCGACATCGCTCAACGTGGCCTTGGCAAAGGAAATCGCCAACCCTCAACATGCGGGCAGAATTTTTCCAGCATATCCGCGCACGGAGATCAAGCTGCGCCGGGAATGGGATGGGCAGAGCACATGATCGGCCCGCAGAGTGCGCCAGGCTATTTGGATATGGATTTTTTCCTTGATCTTGCCCGCCGACATGACGCTTGTAGGACATGACTGACGCTGATCCTCTCTACCGCGCTGCGGCTTCTTTTTTTCCGGCTCAGAACGTGGGACTCACCTACGACGACGTCTCACTTGCGACGAACTACTCGGAAATTCTACCGCGCGAAGCACGCCTGGAGACACGTCTATCCCCCCGGCTCCAGCTACCGTTGCCTGTCATTTCCTCCGACATGGACACCGTCACAGAAGCCGAGATGGCCATCGCGATGGCGCTCAATGGTGGGCTAGGGCTCATCCACTACAACATGTCGCCTCGCCAGCAGCTCAAACAAGTGGCACGTGTAAAAAATCACGTCCATGGCCTTATCCAGGATCCCATTACAGTCAATCCGGACCAGACCATCCACGATGTGTTGCAGATCATCGAACAACGCGGCTTTGGCTTTCGTACATTTCCTGTGGTGGACGCTTCCGGTGTTCTGGTGGGACTGCTTCCGGGACGCGTGGTCAAAGCTCGCTATGGGAACCGCACGGTGAGGGAGGCGATGTCGCCACGAGACAAGGTATTCACGATTCTGGAGAACCGTCCGGGGCATAATCCTGTGGAGGCAGCAGACCAGTTTTTCAGCGAGCACATGGGCATTCACAAACTTCTGGTCGTGGACGAGCGGGACAGGTTGCGTGGCCTTTTTACCTTGAGTGACATTGAGCGAATTATTGAAGAAGCAGGGTCGCACACACGCCCCGCGCGTGACTCCAAGTTTCGTCTGCTCTGTGGTGCAGCAGTGTCCGCCACGCGAACCTCCACAGGTGCGCTGGACAAGGATGCCATCGCATCGCATGTAGGCTCGCTGGTGGACGAAGGTCTCGATGTGGTGGCCGTGTCCACTGCTCATGGACACAGCAAAGGAGTCGGCGACACGGTGCAACTACTGAGAAGCGAATTTCCAGACCTCACGATTGTGGCAGGCAATGTAACCAGCGCTGAGGGAGTGGAATATCTGGCGAAAGCTGGCGCCGATGCGATCAAGGTCGGGCAGGGACCGGGCTCCATCTGCACGACGCGCATCGTGGCTGGTGTGGGTATTCCGCAGCTGACGGCATTGTATGTGACCAGTGAGGCTGCGAGGCGATGCGGGGTCAAAATTATCGCCGATGGTGGCATCAGCAAACCGGGCGATATCGTGAAGGCGCTCACCCTGGCAGATGCCGTGATCTGTGGCGGTATGCTTGCTGGCTGCCGTGAAGCACCGGGCAAGATCATCGAGATTAAAGGCAAGCTGTATAAACAGTATCGTGGCATGGGCAGCGTGGAGGCCATGAGAGCGGGATCTGCCGCACGCTATGGCCACGAGAAAGCAGACACCACGCGCAAGGTGGCTGCGGAAGGCGTCGAGGCTTTGAAAGAAGTATCGGGAAGTGTGGACGAATCTCTCGCGCTCATCGCAGGCGGCGTGCAGAGCGGTATGGGCTATCTTGGCGCGGAGGATCTCGCAGGCCTGAAAAGCAAGGCACGCTATATCCGGGTCACCAGTGCAGGCATGCGTGAAGCGGCGCCACACGACATCATCGAAATTAAAACCACCAAGGATTCGGAGAATTAATTTGGCATGACCAGTCTGCTTGCATATGGGATCCTGGCTCTGCACAAGCAGCGGTGCGCAAGTTTTTCTCTCTTCTTTTCTTTTTTCTTTTTTCTTGAATACTCCGCATGAACGCGCCGTCCAAACCGGAGAATGAAGACGAGACCTCCGACGCTGAGCTGGTTGTCCGCTGCCAGCAAGGCGATCTCGGAGCGTTCGACACTCTAATCACCCGGCACCGTCAAAAAGCATTTTCCATGATCTATCAGATAGTCAGAAATGAGCACGACGCATGGGACTTGACCCAGGACGGCTTCGTGCGTGCTTGGAAAGCACTTCCCCGGTTCCAAGGCAATGCCGCGTTTTACACGTGGCTTTACCGGATCATGACCAATGTAGCGATCGATTCATTGCGTCAGCGACAACGCCGCAACGAAGCGGATTTCGACGAAACCATCGCGCCAGACAGTTCGCCGGGCTCCCTGCCCAATTTCGGTCCCGACCCTGGCACCGAGTTGGAACGTCAAGAATTGAAAGAACGCATTGAGGCTGCCATTGAGAAGCTCTCGCCCGACCACCGAGCGGTAATTATTTTTAAGGAAATGGAAGGGCTACAATACCACGAGATAGCAGAAAGCATCGGGTGTTCCATCGGCACGGTGATGTCCCGGCTCTTCCACGCGCGGCGCAACCTTCAACGCATGCTTGCCGACGTCTATGAAAAACTTTGAACAACAATACAACGAGTGGGTGGATGAAGTGATCACGCCGGAGGAGCAGGTGAGATTGGAAAAGGAGTGCGATCCGCGATGGCAACAGGCCGCAGCAGCAGATCGTCGGCTTGGCTCGCTCATGCGCAAGAGCTTGCAGTCGCCAGCACTTCACAACGCGGACTTTTTGAACCATAGCATTTTGGAAACCATCCGGCGCGAGACTGCACCCAAGGCTGAACGCGCGACGCCACGGCGGTTTCTGGGTTTCCTGCCTCGACCAGTGCTCGCCGCAGCCGGATTAGCGTTTGTGTGTGCGGTGGGGCTTTTTGTCAGCATGCGTGAGCCGACGATGAACACTGTGGATCTCGCCGCAGGCATGAGCAATAGACCGGTGATTGAGGTAAGCAACACCGCGCCGGGTATCCACGCGACCGCGTTTGCTGAGGAATCCTATGCAGTGCTGTGGGTGGAAGGAATGGATTTTATCCCCGCTGGGCACACCATCCAGTAGCGAATAGAAATCAGGATGCGCGTTTTTCTTTTCATCACATTGCTGGCATTTTATTCGGGTGCGCTTGAAGCTTCAGCCGCAAATGTCTGGGGAGCTTTGGTGCTTGGGACGCAGGAGGAATCAGCAATCCCCGCGCGCTTGCGTCCACACGAAGACATGCTGAAAAAAGTGTTCGGCTACAAGTCCTACAAGATTCTTGGTCAATCGACCAGAAAGCTCTCGCAGAGCGAAGAGACTTGGATCATTCCCAGCAATGAACTGTTTCTGCGAGTTGTGGGCAAGGAGCGCGACGGCAAACTGCGCATGAATGTGCAGCTATACCATGGTAGAAAACTGCTTGTTGAAACCAATGCAAATATGGCTAAAGGCAAGCCATTCGTAATACGGGGTCCGCAATGGGGCGAAGGTCAATTGATCCTCATGCTGGTGGCAAAGTAGCCACGCTCCGAATGGGCACTCAGGGCACAGGCATGCGCAAAAGCACGACTTACGCGAAAGCGGTTGCGATCAATCTCGACCCGAATATCTATGGCACGTTTGCCGAGATTGGAGCGGCGCAGGAGACTGCACGCTGGTTCTTTCGCGTGGGCGGTGCAGCAGGCACCATCGCCAAGACGATGTCGGCCTATGACATGACATTCAGCGACGCCATTTACGGAACGAGCAAACGCTATGTCAGCCGCGATCGATTGCGCACCATGCTCGATCACGAATACGCGCTTCTGGTCTCCCGCCTGGAACCTTCGCGTGGCTCAGCTACGTGTTTTTTCGCTTTCGCAAATACTGTCGCTGCTCGGTCCTATCAAGGCAACAACGAGAGCCACGGCTGGCTGGGCATGCGCTTTCAGCGCGAGCCAGGGGGAGTCCCGCATCAGATCATCCTTCATGTGCGCATGCTCGACCGCGAGAATCTGCAGCAGCAGGAAGCATTGGGGATCGTGGGAGTGAACCTGCTACATGCTGCATTCTACCATGCAGATGATCCCGAGCATTTCGTCTGCATGTTGCTCGACGATCTCTCTCCAGACCGCATCGAAGCAGACCTGCTGCTCTTCTCCGGACCTGGATTTGTGGACGTGGATAATCGATTGCTGAACTTGCTGCTTCTTCAGAAAGGCCTTACCCGCAGCATCGTCATCTCGCCGGACGGCGAAGTGCTGCAAGCCGCAGACCATTTGTACAAACGCCCGGTGCTGCTGGAGCGTGGCAATTTCCGCCCGGTCACCAGGGTGAATCTCGACATGATGCACTCCGCTCGCAAAGCGTTCACCGCAATTGCGCACGAGAAAGCAGGTCAGGCCGTCGAGATCATGGAGATCACGCTGAGCAATTTGTTGAATGAGGATGCTGTGGACACTGCGGATTTTCTGGCGCGCATCGAGCTGCTCGGCATGCTCGGCAAGACCGTCATGATCTCGCATTACGCGGAGTTTCACCGGCTCACGGCGTATCTGCGCGTCTGCACCAAGGAGGAGATTGTCATCGTACTGGGAGCTGGATTGCTGCGGGAATTGTTCAACGAAAAATACTATGCCAATCTTGAAGGCGGAATTCTGGAAAGCTTTGGACGCCTATTTAAACAAGGCGTCGTCTTGTATGTTTACCCAACGATCACGGAGCAGGGCCATATCACTGCCGAGAACTTCCCCGTCGAGCCCCACCTGGAGCACCTCTACAATCATTTAAAGAGCAACGGGTTCATCCACGCCATCCCAGCTGAGCAATCCGGCACCAATGCCATTGCTTCGCGCGAGGTCTTGTCGCGGTTGCGTGCAGGCGATGCAAGTTGGGAGAGCTTCGTGGCACCTGAAGTGGCTCGACAGATCAAAGCCAGACAGTATTTCGGCTATCGCCACACGACTTCGCACGAGCAGTAAAATGGAATCTCTGCCTGGGACGTCGGCGTAACGAAGCATGCCACATGCTTTACTTTTATCATTTCCTGGTTCTCAGCGGACTGCTCGGCGTTTCTGTGCTGATGCTCACCAACCTTCTGGTGTATCGCACAGCCCGTCCTCGCACCGGTGCATCACCACGGAGCGTGTCCGTGCTCATCCCGGCACGCAATGAAGCTGCACGGATCGGCCCCTGCCTTGCTTCTTTAATTTCCCAAGAGTTCGCGGGCGAGATCATCGTTCTGGATGATCAATCCGAGGATAACACGCAACAGATCGCCGAGTCATATGGGTTCCGTTCAGAAGCGGGTAGCCGCCTGCGAATCATCTGCGGCCAGCCTCTTCCCGTCGGTTGGACAGGGAAATGCTGGGCGTGTCATCAGCTAGCGGAGCATGCAAGCGGCGAGTTTCTGCTGTTTACCGATGCCGACACCATGCATCTTCCGGGGAGCGTGGCAGGTGCCGTGGCATATGCAGAAAAAACTGGTGCCGGATTGCTCTCCGCCTGGCCTCTGCAGATCACCCGCACGCTAAGTGAGAAAATGATCATCTCGCTGGGACACCTGCTTATTCTCGGGTTTCTGCCGCAAAGCATTCTTTTTTTTCTGCAACGCTCTCCTCACATCGCATGCGCTATCCCGCCGAGGTGGCTCGCAGCATTAGGAGCAGCAAATGGCCAGCATCTGCTGTTTCGGCGAGCGACTTATGAAAAAATCGGAGGCCATGCTGCAGTGCGAAATCAACTTGTCGAAGATCTCGAACTCGGTCGCCTGGTCGCAGCCCACAC
>CBDUBV010000093.1:0-12033 GCA_965365475.1 uncultured Chthoniobacteraceae bacterium
TGGGGAAGGCAGGAATTTGGGGAACGTCTGCTCAAGCTTGCGCCGAAATCGATGTTCGAGGCTAAATCGAGAGCGTATGCAAGAAGCAAAGAGAAGCAAAGAGCTTACCGACTACTCCAGGGTGGGCGGTGCAACTTCCGCCTCGGCACCCGGAGCAGCCGCGTCCTTGGGCTCGCTGGTTGGAACCTGGGTTGGCTCAGGTCGGTCTGTGGATTGAGTCAGATCCTCCCACTGGTGCAAGGTGCCACCATGCCCGCCAACCTCTGCCAGCAGCTCCTCGCAACGCTTATGCCATCTGTCCAGATCGGGCGGGCCAAATGGTCTCTCCGCTGTCCCGGGGAAAATCAAATACGTGACTTTTAGATCGCTTTCCGGACGACGATATACACCCGAGCGCGAATCGATCTCGCGACAGATCCGCAGCGAAGCTTCACCCATCTTATTGGATGGCCCAGCGTCGCCTACGATCGCAGGGTAGAGCCGGTCGCCATGCACCACCACGGCGTAATCCCCGATCTTGGGCGCGTAAGGATGATCTCGATACCGGAGCATGAACCCAGGCACAACGATGGAAGGGTCCGCGCGCGAGAGCAGATAGCTCGTGGTCTTCAGCTCAGCCACCTCCGCCTTGAGCGATGCGATCGCGGTGCGCAACTCTCGATTGCGTTCGATGCTCAGCCCGCTCTCTTTAAACTCGGCCTCAAGCTCAGCCAGTCGCGTTTCGCGCCCGACTAGAAACTCATTCGGATTTTTCGTTTTCTTCGGCCATCGATAGCTGGTGAAGGGCTGGAATGTCGATGATGTCTGGTCCACTTTCAGTTCGCGATCCCCGTCGGAACCATCCCCGTTCACGTCCATCTCACTCTGGATGAAGAGCAGCTTGCGTCCGGTCTCTGGGTAGCTCATTTCCAGAATTGTCTCGCAATCATAAAAGTTGTGCCGCGAGAGCAGTGCATCCAGCCGGTTCAGTCGCGGCTGCAAAAAGGCCACTTTGTTTTCATACAACCCATGCCAGAAGTTGGAGACTTTGGCTGACTCCATGAGCACATTCAGACCGGGTAACACGGTGGGAAGAGCAGGGTTGATGCCTTGTATCTCCTCCAAGCTATTGTTTGGTTCCGGGACACGGACGTTGAGTTTGAGTTCGAGCGTGTAGCTCTGGGGGTCGGCGCGTTCTTTGGTCGCTAGAGTCCCCTGCTCGGTCGAGAACGATGACTTTACCTCGATGCCATTATAAAGCTTGGCAGTATCCAGCTTCTGGAAAGGGATAAGTGTTTCCGGCAAAGGCGGCGGTGGCGGCTCGGGCGTGGGTGTCGGTGCAATTGTCGGCACCAATTCTGAAGGCGCAGGGTCTGTGCGTTCGGGCCCTGGGCAGCCGCATAGCAGCATGGCACTCAATGGCAACGCCAGTCTGGATGCCAGGCGCTGCATCTTAGCGTTTAATGAATGCCGCGAGTGAAATGATGAGCCCCACGATGCTTAGTATCGTCATCAGCCCGGCTGGCATGAATGCGGCGCCTTTGAAAAACAATGGCGCAAATCGTCCGGCTAATAAAATAGACACCACCAGCCCGAGCACCAGCGCGGCAGTTACTTTTCCAGATACCAAAGCATAGGCGACAAGGAGAAGTGCCCCGGCCACACCGCCCGCGATGATTGAGGCCAGACTACCCTTTACAAAGTAACCATAAGCGCCGCCCGCGATGGTGAGGATACCGAAAATGAGATAATATAATTTGGCAAATGCAATCATGGTCGCGTTTTATGGCCCAACTGCATCGCGAAATCAACCGCGTCTTTGGATGCACGATCGACTCTTCGCTATTTTGTGAATGCGCACAGCGGGTCGAAGGACTGCCTTCGGAACTCCCGAGGTGTCATGCTGCGCTTGCTGCGAAAGGAGCGGTTAAATGTAGAGAGGTTTGAGAAACCTGATGCATACGCGATCTCGCTGATACTGAGTTCGGACTCAAGGAGCAGCCGGCAGGCGTGTCCCAGGCGAAGATCGGAGAGATAGTTTTGAAAGGTCTTACCCACCGCCCGTCGGAAAAACCGGCTGAATGCTGCGGGAGTGAGCCCCGCAACCCGAGCCACTTCAGCGTGAGATATATCCCCGTCCGCTCGATCAGCGATAAATGCCATCACTCGAGGCAGCCGAGCTGATGGAAGTGCTCGAGAGGATTTTCCCCACGCTGATAGCGACAATTCCCGACTCCGAGGAGCGTCGGCAAGGAAATCGAGAATTTCAAGGACCTGCGCCAGACGGCTCATGGATGTCTTTGCGTCTCGAATTTTTTGGAAGACCTGTTCCGGATTTAGTCCTTCAAAAACAATGCCCCGGCAGGCCCGATGAAGCAACTCGCCTGGTCGCGCAAACTCAGGAAGACTGCAAAAGTCGTGGCCCAGCCTGGCAGGATCGAACTGCAAAACCCAACTCCGAACTCCGCCTCGGATACCTTGTTCTGAGCGCCAACTGTGCGGAAGGTTCGCCCCCAAGAGGCAGAAATCACCGGGACCAAATGGTTCGACACTATCGCCCACATAGCGCAGCCCGCCGCCGCGAACAATCCATGTAAGCTCTACCTCGGGATGTTCGTGCCAAGGGTACGTAAAGGCCGACCGGCGAAATTCCCTCACGCTCACGGAGCCCGCTCCACAAAGGGGGACTTTCTCGAACACTGGTGGAGGCAGTAATTTCATATGTTGTCGCAATTTTTAAAAAATATGATAAAAAAGACAACAAATCATCATAATTGGTCATTCATGGCGTGGCACGGGATGGGGAAATACGTAATCATTTCTGTTCTTGCGACCAATCTTATGAACTGCCCATACCATAATCCGACGGACCCTTTCCGTGAGGCGCGCGAGCAAGATGGGGTGCTGGTCAACGAGTTTCAAGGTGCCAAAATTCCGATGGTGTTGCGGCACGAAGACGTGCGTAAAGCTGCGAGGGACTGGGAAACTTTCAGTTCCGATGCACCATTTAAGGTGCCAATCCCGACCGAGGAGGATGTGCGCACCGTGCGCCAGCTTCCGCTTGAGGTGGACCCTCCCGAGCATGGCGACTACCGGGCACTGGTCGAGCCGGTTTTCAATCGCGCCAAGCAGCCTGATACAATCTCGCGGGTGGAAGCTCTGGTCGAGGAGTTGCTTGGGGCTGCTCTGAGGCGCACATCGATAGAGATTGTGCGGGAGTTTGCCATTCCGCTTCAGTCGCGCGCCCTGGCTGCGCTACTGAATGTGCCCGATGCCGAGGCGGATGTTTGGATTGGTTGGGGTGTGCATGTGTTTCGTGAAGGCGATGGCACTTCGAAAGGTGCGGCCCTGGAGGCCTATACAAACAGCCTGCTCGATCGTGCATCGGAGAACCCCGGCGACGATTTTTTTAGCATTCTGACACAAGCGAAGATTCGCGGACGCAAGCTGACGCGCGAAGAGATGCTGGGCTACTGCAGCATCATGTTTGCAGGAGGTCGCGACACGGTCATCAATTCCATTGCGGGCATCATAGGCCACCTTTCCAGCAAGCCAGGCGATCTGGAGTTTCTTCGCGAGGATCCCAAACGCATCATCGGAGCAAGCGAAGAGTTTTTTCGAGTGATTTCGCCCGCCACCCATCTTGCCCGCAAATGTCCGCACGGAGCAGATATACACGGGCGACATATCGCGCCGGGAGACTTTGCATCGCTTTGTTTTTCATCTGCAAATTATGATGCCGCTGTGTTTGAGTGCCCGGATGAAGTCCGCCTCGACCGGAAGCCGAATCCGCATGTGGCCTTTGGCTTTGGTCCGCACCTGTGTCTTGGGGCGGCCCATGCACGACTTGTGGTCCGCACGCTTTTGCGAGCAATCTGCGACCGGGTTGCAACTATTGAAACCCTCGATGCGCGACCGAAATACGAGACCGAAACCAGTTACCGGCGGCAGCTTGCGTACGAGGCACTTGCCGTCCGCTTTCACGCACTGGGTGCCCCCCACCCTGCCGTGCGCTGAGTAAATTCCAGCTTCCCATTTCCATGAATAAACGCGAAGTAGTCAAAGCTGCCCTCGAGGGACAAGCCGTTCCGCACACACCGTGGTCGTTCCGATTTACTGCTGAACCCAAGACTGCACTGTGCCAGCACTTTGCGTGCGATCCCGACGAACTTATCCGCCACACTGGTTGTCACATCCTGGAATTGGGGTCCGATATCGGCTTCTTTGATGAAATTTCTCCCGACATGCATCGCGACGTCTTCGGTGTCGTTTGGGATAGAAGCATGGACAAAGACATCGGGATGCCTGCGACTTATCTCATTCGGGAATATGCCGACCTTGACGCTCTTGAGTTTCCCGATCCATGCGACCCGCGGTTTTTCGAGGATATCGAGCGGCGTATCGAGCAGTTCCCCGACCGGTTCCGGCTCTTCGATCTCGGGTTCTCATTGTTCGAGCGCGCATGGACGTTGCGCTCGATGGAAGACCTGCTTATCGACATGATCGAGGAGCCCGAGTTTGTTCACGCTCTTCTCACACGAATTACTGATTACAACATCGCCCAAGTCGAAAAAGCTCTCGAATACGACATCGATGCGGTGTACTACGGCGACGATTGGGGGCAACAACATGGCCTCATCATGGGCTATGAAAAATGGAAGGAGTTTCTCCAACCGCAGCTCAAGCGGATGTATGGGGTGACGCGCGCCGCCGGAAAATACCAGTTCATTCATTCCTGTGGGGACGTGGACGAACTTTTTCCTGATTTGATTGAGATTGGGTTAAATTGCTTTAATCCGTTCCAGCCGGAAGTCATGGATGTGCCCGCACTCCACGGGCAATACTGCGGACGTCTCGCTTTTTGGGGTGGACTTTCTACTCAACACACCCTCCCCCACGAGAGTGAAGCCGCAGTGCGGGAGGAATCTCGACGGCTCCTGGCCATGGGACGCACCGGTTCCTACATTTTTTCTCCTGCCCATGCTGTCGAAAGCGACGTCCCTTTGGAAAATATCCTCGCTTTTATCGAAGAAGCTAAACTGCAGGATTGAAGCTACAAATGAACCAACTTACAATCCCAGCACGTTCTTACGCGGATAGTCCAGAGAATATTCGGGTGGAAGGGTGGGCGTAGCACTGGGGGGGTCTTGGTATAAAAGGCCCGCATCCGGATTGGATGGCATGCTCGCAGGAAGTTGCGTTTTCCAGCCGCCAGATGTGCTTAGAGATTGTCGGCTAAAGCGGTGCTGTGCAGCACGATGTTGCACTATCTCTCTCAAGCGCACAAGGTGACGTGCGCCCGATGTGTCGCTTGCGCGATTCTTCTTTTCTGGGTGCTCGCGACGTTTGAAGAGATATTCCTTCTGGTCAGGAGCACTCCAGGCATATTTCCATGACTTGTCCACCGCGCCTAGGATCGCGTTTTTCCCACGGGCGTAGTGGAAGAACACAGGCACCGAGCGCCTAGAGCCGGATGCAAGTGTCGCCAGATCGACGCCATCACACTCAGGGGGGATCAGCGCACCCGCCGCCCTTAAAAACGTAGGCAGCAGGTCCACCAGTGTTGCTGGGTCATGGCACACGGCTCTCTTGCGACAGTGCGCGGGCTGGCTGAGAATCATTGGAATGCGCTGCGAAGCGTCGTGAAAACTGCGTTTGCCAAAGCACCCAAAATCGCCCAGCAACTCGCCGTGGTCGGCGGTGAAGACGATGAGCGTATTCTCCATCTGCCCGGTGGCCTCGAGCGTGGAAAGAATGCGACCGACCTGGTGGTCGATAAATGAGATGCATGCGAAATAATACGCCCGCATGCACCGGATAAGGTTCAGATCGAGCCCGCGGTCGCGGTATTTGTATCGATTCTGAAAACGGTTGACGAAACACACTAGGTCTTCGACGTTGGCGGGCAGGAACGGCAGCGGCATCTCGGGAGCCCGGTAAAGTTTGTGCCATGGGTTGGGTGGAGTAAAGGGCGGGTGCGGATGGATGAAACCGGCGTAGAGATACCAGGGAGATTTCGACCGCGCCTGCTTCTTGATAAAGCCATTGCACCGATCTGCGACCCAATGGCTGTGGTGCTGCTCCTGCGGTAATTGGCTCGGCTGCGGCACGTAATACATCTCGCCGCGCACGCCATGGGGTTCAAGCACATGTCCAAACCCGGCTTTGCACACGGATTGTAAAAAATCATCTCCAGCGGCATCCGATGGGATTTCCTCTGAAGTGTCTCGCGATTGGAAGCCACGCATCGCTGCCGCGTCGGGCGTGAAATGGCATTTACCCACTCCATGCGTGCGGTAGCCTGCCGCGGTGAGCAGGCTCATGAGCGTGGGATGGTCTGTCGGCACCATCGGGTCAGCGTTGGACCCGCAGGCAGTTTTGTCGGCATACATGCCGGTGATCATGCAACAGCGCGCGGGCACGCATTCGGCGGCGGGCGTGTAAGCGGAGGTAAAAACAGTCGCCTGGCGCACCAACCTATCGAGATTTGGTGTCTGGATGATTGTATTTCCTAGCGAGGCGATGGTGTCAAAGCGCTGTTGGTCAGTAACAAGATGTAGAATATTGGGACGCGCCATAAAATTAAGTTACTAAGTCGCTAAAATAAAAGCACGTTGACCATGGCGAATGAAAAAGCAATTAATTAATTCATGCTCGATGTCTGCCCCAGCGTTCGCGGTGCAAGACACTGAGTGAGCCAAAACAAAAAGTATGCAGCGCACAGTCATTTTTCCACTCAACTCGGCGGCTCGCTGGAGGGGCCTTGCTCGATCCGTGCGCTTTCTCGCGATGCTGCCGCTGCTGCCAACCATGGTCGCTGGCAATGAGCCGAAACCGCTCGGAGAAATGGACGGATTTTACCGCAACACCGCCGTCTTGGACCGCACGCTCGCAAAGGCGTCGCTCATGTGGAAAATCCCACCGTGGATGACGGAAACTGATTTTCCGTATAAGAAAAAGCCTTTTGATAGAGAATTGCCATTTGCGGATGCGTGCACGGTAGTCCGGCTGTTGGGCGGGTGGATGAAGCCGGGGCAAGACCCCCACCGCGACAACGACCCCGACGATCTGGCCGGTCGCGATAGTGAGGGTAAAGTATTTTATCGATGGGACCTGCTCAAGTCCCGGCTGGATCCATATGTCGAGCAAGGGTATGAGTTGACACTGGTGCTCGACAATATCCCGCATTGTTTTCCACGCACCGGCGAAGCTGATTCGGGAAAATACTATGGGCAGGTGGCACCGCCCCACGACATAAAGGAGTGGCATGATTTCGTCCGTGCGATGTGCGAGGAAATAAAACGCCTTTACGGTGACGCCATCCAGAACCGTTTGCGCTTTCGCATGGGCACTGAGATGCAGGACGACCGCCGTTTCCGGGGCACGTTCGAGCAGTACTGCCAGGTGTATGATCATGCGGCAGCAGCGGTGCATGCGGTGTTTCCCGAGGCCAAATTCGGACCTTTCAATCGCTCGATGCCTCATGGCAATTTTCAGACATTTCACGGGTTGGTTAGCGGCAACGTCGGCATCCTAAAACTCGCCGAACACTGCGCAAACGGCGTGAACACCGCCACTGGAGACGTCGGGAGTCCATTTGATTTCGCGCCGCGATCTCTGTATTACTTCAGTTCGCTTGGCGATACCGGGCAACTTGGCAATATCCATCCCGACCAGCGGTTGCCGGAGTTTGAACGTTTATGGGAGGCTATCGAAAGCATTTCGCCGCGTTACAAAAACATCTCGCGCGAAGTCCACGAATACGGTGCACACCTCGCTACCGAGCAAGGGCTATACGGATTGGATACCGGCGTGCGAGGCGCAGCACAGAACCTCGATACACTCATCGGGCTAAAGGAAATAGGCACCGACCGGGTCTGGCACTGGGAGGTGTTTGAGCGGATCGGCCCAGATATGACCCTCATGATGAGTCAGGCATGGCTTTACAGCATCTTTGAAAGAATGCACGGGGGGCGGCTTTTCAGCCTGTCTCCAAGCAGCGCGAACATGACACGCAATAGGGTTCGTGCCTGGATTTCGGTAAAAAACGATGAGGCTATCCTGATGGTCGCTCATTGGCATCCAGACCGCACGCTGCGCACTGCCGACCGGCTGGCGTTTGATCTGCCAATTACGGTATTAAGCACAAATTTTAAACCCGTTGGCATGTTGACACTGTCCGAAACAGATTCGGTTTACGATGTCATCCGCGACGACCTCAGAGCTGCCGGAATGCTTTCTGAAAAGCATATAGCTCATCGCGGAGAGCCTGCCACTACCGTCGCATCTGGTGGTAACTACGACGTCATGGCTGCCGACCGCCAACTTGGTGTTCAGTTCATTGCCGAGAATTGGGCCAAGTATCTTGGCATCATGCAAAAGTCGCTGGAATTGCAGCCGTTTTCCGGCACTGATTCCGCAGTAAACGCAGGGCGTCAAATTAGTTTTGATGCTCCCTGCCCATCGGTGACCGTAGTGCTTCTTGATCGCGATAAATCGTCTGGGGAATAAGTCCTGCGCATCATACTGGGACCTTATGCTTCAGCGCAATCGCCGGGAATTGCAATCGAAAGGCACTTCTGGCCCCGCCGACTGCCTATTTTCGGCCAAGCCCGCGCTGCAAAGCCTCAGCATAGCTGATGATGTTGAGCTGTTTTTCCCATGCTGAATGGCTGGCCTCAAGCTCCAAGATTTTCTCTGGCATTGCAGCACCAAGATCGTTGGTTTCGGCAGGGTCTGCCGACAGGTCGTAGAGTTCATACTGCGGCTTGGTGCGGTCTTTAATTTGCTCCCACCAGCCTGGATTGATGAGCAGTTTCCATCGACCATCTTGGATGACAGCCTTTTGGCCATATAGATCCCAGTGCAACATCGCTGGTGAGGCCAATGTCTCCCCTGCCAGCGCTGGCACGAGGCTGCGCCCGATAGGGCTGGGCGGCGTTTCTCCAGCAAAGGTTTCTGGATAGTTTACATTGGCTATCTCGAGAAAAGTAGGAGTGAGGTCCATAATGGAGACGGCTTCATCTACAACGCGACCGCCCATGTGGTGACCCGGTTGCCACACAACCAGGGGCGTGCGAATGCCACCCTCCCAGAGCTGAGCTTTCGAGCCAGTAAATGGAGTATTCGCCATGCGCCCCAGAAAGCCAGGCGCGCCATTATCGGATAGAAATACAAACATAGTATTGTCCAACTCACCTCGGGCTTCCACCGCAGCAATCACCTGCCCAATTGCTCGATCCATGAGGTCGATCATGGCTGTAAATGTTGCAAATTCCTCAACCCATTTGGCCTTGGCTTCGTCACTGCCAAATATAGGGTCGGCTTGCATGCGGGAAGCACCTTGCGGATTGCGCGTCATCCACGCCAGGCCCGGCGGAACCAGTCCTTTATTTTTAAGTGCGGCCACTCGATTGCGCTGCAATTCAGCGATGTCGGCAGCCTCATATAGTTGACGGTAGGGAGCAACCACGGCTTCCGGTGCCATCAATGGCGAGTGGGGAGCCTGAAAAGCGAGATAAAGAAAAAATGGGTTATCGCCTGGGTGAGTGCAAATCCAGTTCACAGCGCGCTCGGTCGTGCCCGATGTGGCATACCAATTGTCTTCACGAATTGCTGCGAGCTGGTTGCCATCGAAATAGAAACGGTTCTTCGGCGGATTTACAAAGTAACTGGCTTCCCCTGCCAGGAGACCGAAGAACCGCTGGAAGCCTCTCTGCTGCGGCATGGCATCGTACAACCGCTTGCGAATAGCTTCAAGATTCCCGCCCGGATACCATTGCTCGATGAAGGCTTCCCCAACCTGCGGCTGCCCGCCAAGGTGCCATTTTCCTGCCATCCAGGTGGCATAGCCTGCGCCAGACAGCATTTCTGCAACCGTCGGAACTTTGGGATCGAGCGTTCCTCTATACACCGGGTGGCCGATATCAAATCGTTCGCCCCCCAAGTCGCCCATTCCAACACGCTGGGGGTAGTGCCCGGTTAGCATGGCCGCACGCGTGGGGCTGCACCGGCCTGAGTTGTAACAACGGGCGAACACCAAGCCCTCCTTGGCCATGCGGTCCAGGTGTGGCGTGGCGGCTTGGCCACCGAAGGCGCCGATATCCGAGTAGCCTGCGTCGTCCGCAAGTATTAGGATGATGTTTGTTATGTTGCCTTTGGTGCTTGCAAATGCAGATTTGATCCCGCGCGCCGGTTCATCGGCGGGGCTCCCAAAACACGCAGTCTTTATCAGCAACAAGAAGATGACAATGGCGAATGTCATTAGATCATTGGCTCATGAAAAAGCGGAGCAAGGTTTATGCAACACCATCTCGATTGTCTTGCATTATGTTTCGATATGCGCAAGTTAAATGTTGATTAGCGCTTCAAACACGTTTCTAAATGTCTATTGATAAAATTGTATCTTTGGCAATTTTTTGTCTGTTGGCTGTCTCGGCTGCCAACTCTTCGCAGGCAGATACTCCTAAAGCCGGCCCCAATATTATTCTAGTGATCTGCGATGACCTCGCGCAAAAGGCCATAGGCGTTTACGGCGGCGAATTTTTGCAGACCCCCCACTTGGACCGCCTGGCCGAGCAGGGTGCGCGCTTCACCCACGCATTCGTAACCAATAGCCTCTGCTCACCCAGTCGCGCTGCTATTCTGACTGGGAAATATTCACACCTCAATGGCGTGGCAGACAATTGGGCTAAATTCGATGGCAGCCAGCCGACGCTTCCAAAATACTTGCGCCAATCAGGCTACGAAACCGCGATGATCGGCAAGTGGCACCTGCATACCGATCCCACGGGCTTCGATTACTGGCAGGTTCTGCCGGGACAAGGTGCGTACATCGACCCTGAATTCCAATCGCCTGACGGAATAGCACGCCGCGAGGGCTATGTGACCCGGGTGGTGACGGACGAAGCCATTGCGTGGCTGAACAAGAGGCACCAGACGTCCAAGCCGTTCTATCTACAGATAGGTCATAAGGCACCGCATTCTCCTTGGATATATGAGGAAAAATACGCGCACCTTTTCGAGGACACCGATCTGCCTGAACCTGCCACGCTGCACGAAGACCTCAGCCATCGTTCACCGAGTGTGATGGACATAGAATCGACCTTGGATCCAGAGGGCATCGGCAAACACGAAAAAGCATTTTACAAAAGACATAGAAACAATATGCCCCATGGCTTAAGCAGCGCGCAGGTGCGAAGCTGGATATACCAGAGATACCTTCAAGATTATTTGCGCACGGTTGCCTCATTGGACGAGCAAATGGGGCGTCTGCTGGATTATCTTGATGAAAAAGGGCTCAGCGAAAACACATTGGTCATTTTCACCTCCGACCAGGGCTATTTTCTTGGCGAACACGGTTTCTACAGTAAACACCTGATGTATGAAGAGCCTTTCAGCACCCCATTACTCATGCGTTGGCCTGCCAGAATCAAGCCGGGGACGGTGATCGAAGATCTTGTGGTCAATATTGATTTCGCCCCGACCATTCTTGATGCGGCTGGAGCCGGGATTCCAGACGACATGCAGGGGCTGAGTCTGAGCCCGCTTTTCCAAAGCCCTCACGAGCCACTTCGCGACGCCGTTTATTACCGCTACTACCACCCAGGGTGGGGCCACACTCCGCACGAAGGCGTGCGAACCGACCGCTACAAACTGATCCGTTTCATGCACCACAGGAAAGCACCGCGAAAGATTTACTGGGAACTTTACGATCTGCAAAGCGACCCTTACGAGATGCACAACCTCTACGACACGGCTTCGCCAGAGTTAAAAGCAAGGCTCACCCGTCGATTGGTCGAGCTGCGACGGCAGTATCTGGTGCCCGATGACAATTCCGATCTACTCTTTGATATGGGCAAAAAAATTCCACCACTCGAAGCGACAGATCCATGAAGCCCAGACAACTACTTACGGACAGGATAAAAGAAACGGCTGTTTATTTTGCGGCTCTTGTTTTCTGCGGTGCATGCCCGATAAAGGCGGCAGTGTTCTACCAAAGTCCGGAGATAACAGTCCGCGACACCGTCGTGGAGCGCGAAGGAAAAAAGGCCA
>CBDUBV010000094.1:0-11974 GCA_965365475.1 uncultured Chthoniobacteraceae bacterium
CCAGCTCATGTTCGGCGACGCACCGGGCGGCAAATAATTTTCCTCACACGATGGCACCTCAACTTTCCAAATCGCGCCCGGCGGCTCCTGTTGTCGCGAGACCGCCATCTCCGAGCGCAACAGGCTCGTCGGGCGCGACCCCTCTTATTGCCCTGCGGCCTTACCAGTCCGAAGCGTTCTGGGACGATGCAGGGCTCATCCTGTGGCTCTGGCGACGGCAGGCTGGTAAGAGCCACCTCTTGGGCGCGTGGGGCATCATGCAAATGATGCGCATGGTGTGCGATGTCATCTATTGCTCGGCCTCGCTCCGGCTGGGAGTGGAGAACATTCGGAAGGAAGCCACGATCTGGATGGCTGCCACAGCGGCTTATCGCAAGGCGGTCGAGCAAAGCGGCAAGATGATGCAGACCACGGCGGATGGGCTGGATCTGGATGCGGTGTGCGATCTATTTGAGCATCAGCGGCTGGAGACTCGCATTTACCACGACCGGACCAGTGTTTCCCGCTCGGTGGTGGTGGCTCCGAACCCGGACACGGCGGTGGGCTGGACCGGGCACATTGTCTTCGACGAAGTGGGCCGCATGCCGGAGTTCCGCGATATGCTGGAAGCCGTCGAGCCGTTCATGAGCTCGAACCCGCAATTTCTCATGCGCTGGGCCACGACGCCCGCGCCGGATGATGCGCATTACTCCTGGGAGCTTACGGTCACGGAGGAAGAGTTTACTCCCAACCCGCGCGGGAACTGGTACACCTCGTCGGCGGGCATCCTTGTGCACCGGCTCGACGCCTGGGACGCGGACGCGGCCGGCGTGCCGATGTACCACCCCAAGACGCGGAAACCTGTGACGCCGGAAGAAGCCCGCGCATTGGCTTTCGATAAAGCGGCCTGGGACCGCAACTACGCCCTGAAGTTTGTGCGGGGCGGTTCTGCTGCCATCGGCCTCGCTGCGCTCAACCACGCCATGCTGCTGGGCCGTGGTGAGGGTGTGGCGGAAAACATCACGGAGGATATCGTACTATGAGTGCAAAGTGGAAAGGCGCGACCGAGCTGAAGCTCATGAAACCGGAGTGGGATTACTCCGACGACAAGGTGGTGTGTGTGCTGCGCTATGTCGGCCCTTACACCACATGCCTCTCGTCGCGCCCGGCAAATGACAGCGCGGTTGCAGGCTACACGGAAGAAGGCCTGCGCGTGGCCCGCACGAGCGTGCGCGAGATCGAAGAAGGCACCGGCGCGGGCGAGCTGAAAGTCACGCTGGAAGCGGCATCGGATCAATCCTCGGAAGCTGGTTTCGGCGCAATTGGTGAGCCGATCTATGAGCTGGAATGGGCCGAGCTGGAGCTGCCTTTGGAACGGCACCCGAAATGCGGCACGCTGAAAGCGGACCGCCCGGCCGGAGACGACGAAAAAAAACGCACATGGGATGACTGGGCAGATTTCACGGATGCAGACTACGACGGCACCGGCGGCGGCAAATGGAGCCTGGCGACCTACAAAGCGCTCAAAGAAGCCGGGCACGAAACTTACAATGTTGCGATGCCCATAGCCCGCAGCACGACGTACTACCGTCGCAACCCGAGTGGGGTTGGAGCGGGCATGTACACCAAGATAAATCCGCCTGGCAAATGCCAGGCCCCAAGCACCGGCTGGCAATACCTGAAAACCGCAGACCGCATGGTGCGCGAAGGCAGGCTCCGCACGCGGGTGCAGGAATGGACCGGAGCGCCCGAGTGGAACTCCGATATTTACGACTAAGAACCATGGGCCTGAAAAGCAGCGTCAGATTTCCGATCGAACCCGCGAGCGGCGGACGCATGCTCATCTGGGCCAAGCAAGTGCAGGCCTATCTCAAGCACATGCGCGTCCCCACAGCGCGCCCCCAGCGGGGACGCGGTGGTGGTGCTGCACCCCGCCTTCTGCTTCCATTGGAGCCGTATCGCACCGAAGAACTTTCGTTCAAACTCATGCCCGCGACGTTCAAAAATGTCATCCCGGTCAATATGGGTGCAGAGTTGACCGCGCCTGCCAATGCAGAGGGGGATTGGTTTTACTGGGCTGCCGTCTCGCTCACATGGACAGGCACAGCTTCGCAGATTCTCAACGTCACTAGTGTCTCTATCGCCAGCGGCGCGGAAGTTCCGGCGCAACCAAATGGCACGGACGGGCAACCGTCCGGCGTTTACATAACTTTGGGCACCATATACACCGATGAAGAATCGATCACAGCGTTTGAGCCTTATCACCTCAGCTCTCTCGACCTTGTTCCATACGTTACATTCGTGAGTGCAAATCAGATATCGCGTGCAATCACATGGGTGCCGACGGGACCGATGATGGAGGAATAATTTCAAATGCCTGACAGAGTTTCAGACTATGTAATCGGGCCGGTGCGCAAGTCTCCAAGTTCGGATGCTTTATTTGCCGATACGTTCCGCATTAAAGTCAAAGTGGCTCAGCGGCTGCAACCGTTTCATGGCTGGCTTGATCCTGCGGAAGACGAGGATTTTGAGAACGATTATCTTCGCCCGCGTTATCTCACGAAAACCACGGTATGGACAGCAGACGGCCCTTCGAGTGGATCGCAAGTGGAAACCATGGACCCTCTCACAGGGGATGTGGACATAACAGGTGCGCCCGATCCGGAAGACGACCCTGATTTCGATGATCCTGTTTACTCCACCGCGCATCTCGCTCGCGATCTGGAACTGCTGGCAATCGATGAGTTGGAATATCCGGAAGAATGGAGTGACCTTTCAGGATCGGGCGCTTTCCTTTCGGCCCAGATTACGTGGGAAAGTGATTCATCACTGAGGGTCCGCAAGACGTTGTTCAAATTTACAGCTGAGACCCCGGATGGAGCGCCATTGGCAGATCATCCCGGCATCACTGTCGATCACAGGTTTGCGTTGAAATGGGTGGCTTTGGAAGACACGGAATTTCCAGACGCGCAATTTCAGGTCGATGAGGATGTGACGGCTACGGCGCTCGCTTATATCGAAGTGCGCGCTCCTGAGTCCGCCCCTGAGTCGGAAATTGAAGTGGGCTATTGGGAGAGCGAAGAGCTGGAATCACTCCCGGAAGAAGAACCTCCACTTACGGAATATCACACCACTTTAAACTACGTGATCGCTGGGAAATGTTTTCCTCTCATAGGATTGGAAAGTCAGCGCAAAGCGGCAGGCTTGCGCAAGAACGGGCTCCTCGCGTGGGATGGTTCGGCCAAGGTTTACAAACAATTTTCCACTACCGGATCAATCGTGAAAGAAGATGCGACCCTTGTGACCTACACCGGAGTGAGAACAGTGAACAACTATACAGGAGTCATTCCTGCCCCCCGCCGCAATTTTTCCAGCATCGGCACTCACTCGATAGTGTGGCCCCGACTCTCGTGGCCTATAACCTTTGCACAAGACTCCGGAGCGCGGGATGTCATTGATCCCTGGTATATGCATTCTGCCGAAGACTTCGACGAGATACCTTTTTTTCGTGCATATCAGCAATATCATCGTCGGTTGGAGATAGTTTCTGCGACGGTCGCTAAATATGAAGGGCCATATCTCGGAATCAACGAAGACTGGAAGGGTGGAACTGAAGAACTTATAATCACGCTTTCCGACGAGTACACCACCGCTCAACTCAAGAGCTTTATAGACACTAAACTAAATGAAGACTGGTCTATTGCTTATGGTGCAAATGGCCCGGAAGGGCTGCACTGTTACACCGAAGACCCAAGAATTAAAAATGGAGCCGGAGGAGGCAGTTTTTTTATCGCGACCCATGCAGCCTTTCGATGGACCGACCCGAATGAGATACATTATTCGAGGAGCCGAGTTCGCTGGCGGCCGCCCGCGCCCGTCGCGTTTTTTACCGGGCAACACGAAGGATCAATCAGCGTGGATATTCCGGTGACCAAACACGTCTTGGACTTGGGAACTGGTCTGTTTACGAAAACAAACGAAGTCCGCAACGCGACGTATCCGGCAGATGAAAACGCTCCTGACTTCGACTGGGAGGAACTGGACGACTCCGGCCCGGATCACGTGTGGTATGTGCTCGATAACGCGCGGTGGGAGGATATGCCGCGCAGGCTGGATCGTCCCCGGGCGCGCTACGGCTCCACTGCCTGATTTCAGCATCTCAGCATTTCAGCATCTCAGCTTTTGCATCTAGGACAAACCGGACAGCCTGCATAGCCGCTTGGCGTCCATTTCCCCATGCTCCCAGCCAGCATGGACCTCTTTATCGACCTCGACGGGCGCACCCTTCTTAAATCACGCACCAGTGCGGATCCGCTGAGCCGTCTCACGCTCGTGCAGGGCGATGCCGGGGTGTTGCATCTGCGGTTCTTTACCCGCACGGGCTCGGCCAATGGCGTCGCACAGACAACCCTTCCCAGCTGGGCGGATACCATCGTGCTCGGCGCACGCAGCCAGGCGGACATGGAAGAGGATGGTCTGCTCTTCAGCGGCAGCGATTTCGTTCTCAACACGGACGATGCGGAAGACCCCTACTACGAGTCGGTGCTCAATATGAACACCGCGCCGCTGGCGGCGATCTTCACCGGGGCGGAAAAGCGCGATCACTTCGCGCTGCTGGATATCGAGATCGCGAACACGGGCAACACCGCGCGGGATACCGTGGTGGCACAGTTCGACACGAGGATCCTGCGGCATATCTATCGCGGCACGGAAGGCGTGCCGCTCACCGGCGATCCCGTGTATCCCGCGCCAGGCGTGATTGTCAATTTTCTGGCCAACCCAACACGCACAGCCACATTCACGGATGAAGCAATCTGGACGCATGAACACAACCTTGGCCGGTATGTGACCGGTGTGAGTGTTCTGGATGCAGACGGAAATCACCTCGGTGGAAACGTGAGCCAACCGGACATGAACACGATTGTTGTCACCCATGGAGCCCCAACCACCGGAACTCTCATTTACACCTGATTATTTATGACCACGCAAAACAAATACCTCGCACTGCTGCTCGCTTTGATCCTCTGCATTCCGTTCGCTGCAGGGGCACAGTCCAAGTTTTCCGCTCCTATCGAATTTACGAATGAAGCGGCCCGCACTGGCACATTGGATAATCTTGGTGCCGGGAGTGTGGGGAAGGAAATTTTCGCATTGGATGGAGCGGAGCAAATCTCGCTGAGTCGGTTGCAGGGATGGTCGGAGACCGGATCACTCGTTGCGCTGGACATCGCATCCCCAAATGAGTCGTGGAGTCTGTCACTGGCCGCAACCGCGACAGAAGCCTATGTGAGAGTGCAATCGGAAACTGGCGAGGGTTATGCAGATCTGCGTCACAACGGACTGTCGTTCTGGGACACCGTGAACGTAGGGACGCTGAATCTGCTGCGACCTGCCGTAGTCACAGGCACAGTGCTGGTAGAACTCCCCAGCGCCTCCGGCACACTGGCCCTGACCAGCGGCACAGTAAACCTCACCGGCAACCAGACTGTGGCCGGAAACAAAACCTTCACTGGCACCACGGCTCTGAGCGCCCAGCCCGGCCAGAACGGGACTGCGGGCAGTGTCACATCGACCGATGCGCTCACAGTGGGCGGCGGCGATGCGCGCTATGGTGCCATTGCCAAAATGCCTTTGCTCTATAGAACGTCCGCGCAAATAAGTGTCACCGGCACGTCGTTTGTGACAGGGGTAGCATCCGCAACGCTTCCCGCCGGGTTTTATAATGTGAGGGCGCGAGCATATTTCCAAGTTTCCGGCGGGAATGGCGGTGGCCAGTCGCGCATTAATTTCACGGGGACAAATGACACTGGAGATTATGGGAACGGGACTGTGTGGACAGCTGCAACCGCCAGTAATCGGGGTCGGCTAGCATCCTCCGCTGGAGACCTAGCAGCAGGCACGACGCTGACCGGCACAAACACTGCGTGGGTTGCGGTTGAGTATGATCTTGTGGTGCAGGTGCTCACTGCGGGCGCATTTGAGTTTCAGTTTGCTCAAAACGCAGCGGACGGGACCCTGCTGGTCCGTAGCAAAGCTACTCTCACTATTACACCATTCTGACATTTATTTTTTGAACTTTTATGAATCCACGTACCCTAAGCATAATTCTCATCACCATCTCCGCTCTCACATTGCGAGCGGAGGAACCAACCGCCGCACAGCGTGAGCAAATCCGGATCACCACCGGCGAGATAACCTCGCAGATCCGGCAGCTACGCGCTCACTTGCCCGCTTCCCACGCTCGGCTCATGCAGCTCTGGTGGGAGCCGGGTTCGGGAGTGACCACGCAGCAACTTGCGGATGCTATGGGCAGCGATGCTCAACAGTTATATTTGCTGGGGGGAGCATTGCAAAGGTTCTTGGATTTGCTCGAACCCGGTAATGAGCAGCTCTTGCAGCAATTCGCATCTGCGCCGCGTCCTGAGATAAAAGCTCCGACGCGTCAGCCGCTCGCAGAGACCACATGGGACCAGCAAGGTCGTGCAACTATCGTTCCGTTCCCTGAGCTTGATCCGGAAGAAGAATAATGTCCAAGAAACCTCCCATATTTTCCCGATTGTTCGGCTGGCTGTTCTCACCGGCAAGCCAGTTCCTCCCCGAGCGTGAAGTATTCTCGTCTTACGACAAGTTATGCTTCGCGCTTGGGCGGGGGAATGTGGATTTGTTTCGGGTAACGATCAAAGGCAGGCCGGTCTGGTTCTGCCTTGCGAAATTGAAAGATCCAAAACGCATCTGGATGTCAGGAGAGAAGCGTGGCAAGACTCAGCAGCTTACGTTCCTCAATTATTACGGGCCGTGCGTTGGGGGAGCTTTCCAAGGTCTGACTTCTGTGGTTCCTCATGCTATTGTTCGGGAGTTTCTTCATCATCACCTTTCCTACATCCCCAAGCACGAATGGGTGATTGTGGACAGGGAGCCAAGCGCGGACTTCGGCCCGTTGTGGAAAGAGATAAACGGGTGCTTTGCCGACGCGTTGGTGCACGCGAAGACCAACCATCACACGGCCTTGTTTGCCCATGGAGATGATGGTGCGCATGCGGCGTCGGTCCTATTCTGGCCGTTTGGTGCGAGCATATTTGATGTCTCCAGGCAGACTCCGGACAAGGCCCGAACCAAACTTACGAGATGGGACTTGATTGCCCAGGAAGTTCTTCCACGCACGCCGGTGCGCCATGCATTTTTGCTTACGCTATGAACCTCGCTGCCACTATGTCTCTGGATTCTGCGGGGTTTTCCCGTGGGCTCGGGTCTGCTAAAAGCGGGCTCGGGGGCTTCCTTGCTGGCCTGGGGAATCTGGGGAATATCGTGACCGGGTTTGCAAATCTCGGGTCGGCGTTGAATGCGGCTATCGCTCCGCTGCGCGAGCCGCTGAAGCTGGCTGCGGATCTGGAATCTGTGACGGCGGAGTTTGAAGTGATGCTTGGCTCTGGTGAAGCTGCCGGGCAGATGCTGGAGAACATCCAAAAATTCGCCGCGAGTACGCCGTTCGAAATCGCGGGGCTGGCCAACAACGCGAAGCTGCTGCTTTCGTTCGGCCAGAGCGCGGACTCGATCCTGCCTACACTGAAAATGATCGGCGATGTGGCGGGCTCTTCCAGCGAACGCTTTGGATCGCTGGCGTTGGCGTTTGCCCAGATCTCGGCGGGAGGAAAACTCACGGGCCAGGATCTGCTCCAGATGATCAATGCGGGCTTCAATCCTCTACAGGAGATGGCGCGCACGACGGGTGAGAGCATGGCAAGCCTGCGTAAACGCATGGAGGGCGGGGCGATCTCGGCGGAGATGGTGGCCGGGGCTTTCCGGTCTGCGACAAGCCAGGGCGGACGCTTCTTCGGCAACATGGAAAAACAGTCGGGCACTTGGAACGGGCTCATGTCCACCATGCGCGACGGCTGGGCGGAAGTGCAGCGGGAGTTCGGCAAGCCGATCATGGACGCGATAAAGCCAATGCTCACCTCGGGCATCGGCCTGCTGGGGCAGATCGTGCCTATGGCTCAAAAGGCCGGGGCTGCGGTGGCTCAGTTCGGCAAAACGCTGTTCGCTGCGTTCCAGCAAGGGGATCTAGGCTCGCTGCTGAGTGCGTCGCTGAAGATGGGGAGCATCGAAGCGGTGAACTTTCTCTCTCGGGCGCTCACTGCCACGCTCGGCTCGCTCGGCAACCTGCTGGGTGAAGCGGCTTCTATTCTGTCGGATCAGATGAGCGATGCGAATTTCTGGAAGGGTGTGGGGGAACGGCTCACGTCTGTGCTGCTGCAGGCGGCTTCTCTTTTCCAAACGAGTATCGCCAATGTTCTGGACACTGTGCCAGGCGCTGGAAACAAGGCTAAAGCTGTGCGGCAATTCGCCGCGAAGGATCAACTCGCGGGGGAAGCTGCCGGGCTGCGGGCGGACTATTATTTTGAAGAGGCAGGGACAAAGGATGCCGCGGCTCAACTGGCGAAAGCTGTGATGGAGTCCGGCAATGCTTTCATGCAGGCATTCAACAATACTGCAAATCTGCTCGACCCGACTGAAGCTCGGACGGCTGTCGCTACGCTGTGGGCCAATGCGCGGGCTGCTATCCAAGATAGCATCGCGGAAGCTCCGGCGGGGGATGACTTTATCGGGCCGAAACTGCCTGGCGGCGGCGCGGGTGGTCTGGGTGGAGCGATGTCTCAGGCGTCGGGCATGCTGAAACCTCTCACGGATCGGCTCACCCGCATGGGCGCGGTGGTCGGTGGCGGTGGGCAGGGTGTGGGGCGTCCGGAGGAATCCACAGCCCGCAACACGGCCAGGAGCGCGGATCTGTTGCGCACGGCGACGACTCATCTGGCAGTGATTGCTCGGAATCAACCCGGGGAGGCGGGCACGTTCTAATGTCGCGACGCATTACAGACTGTTGGCCGGCCTCGTGGCTCTCTCATGTGGGACAGGGCACGGTGGGCGTGGGCGGCGATATCGCGACCACGACCAAAGGCACGAGCAACCCATCCGCAATCGCTGTGGTGGAGAAAGTGCGGGAATTGTTCCTCGTGCGGGCGCTGATCCGGTTCAAGACGGCGGACGGGGCGGCTTATTTTTCTCTGTTGGCTCAGACTCTTAATCTGCCGGGACGGCGGCGGCCTCGGGCGATCTCGCTGGATGCGACTTCGGAAAGGTTTTTCGCCGCTGGCGTCCGGGATAGGCTCATCGGTCAATGCCCGGTGAACCTGGTGGTTTCCTCGGAGTCCACGACGTATCTGGGGGAAACGATGTCTTTCAAGGTGTATCTCGGCAATATGCTCGCGAATCTGGTGAGTGAGGGCCGGGTGGGAATCCCCGGGGAAGAATGGCTCTCTGCGGATCTGCGCTCTGTGAAGCGCGATGGGGGATCATTCAGCGCGGAACTCACGGAGGATGGCGGTCACGGAGACTGCTTTGATGCGATCAAGCTGGCGATCCACTCTATAATTGGCGAAGGCGGGCCTGCAGAGGCTACGGCAGTCGCTGTGGGCGGTCTGCATGCCGGTGAGCCTGGCCGGAAACTTCTCAACCCTTACGCCCGCGCGCATGAAGCGCGGGGCACTACTCTGTATGCTTAAAGATACTATTCAGCGAATTTTTGACCGCCTCATCCCCGTCCAGAAACAGACGGTCTATCGGGATCGGCATGACCCTTCCGCAATCGCTCACACGCTGAATGTGGACCGGATCCATAATATCCTGCGCGAAGCGGAAGGCGGAAATACGAGCCAGCTCTTTGCTCTCTATCGGGATCTCATCCTGAGCGACAACCATGCGCAGGGGGAATTTGCCAAACGAAAACTGGCGGTGCTGGGCGACACGCTCAATATCCAGCCGGTGGACGAAAACGATGCTGCCGATGTGCAAGCGGCCGACGCGATCCGGAAGATGATCTCGGACTGCGACTGCTGGCAGAAGGCGCTGGTGCATCTGCTGGATGCGAGTCTTTACCCGGTGAGTATTTTGGAAAAAGTCTTCCGGCCGGTGAGTCGGGGCGGGCTGCGCTACGAACTGGACGACCTCGTGCCGGTGAATTATCAGCTGCTCGACTATCGCGAATGGGATCTGCGGATCTTTGCGAGCGACCCGCAATCCGGGCAGCGGTTGCCTGTTTCCAATGCTCCGGATCCATCGGGGTATATCATTCACAGAGGCCATCTGCTCACGAGCCCGGACAACTGGGGCGGGCCGATGCGGAGTATCTTGTTCTGGTGGCTCTTCGGGACGATGGACCGGGAGTGGTGGGGGCGTTTCCTGGAGCGCTTCGGCGCACCATTCATTGTCGGCAAATACGACCAGACAGACGACGCCTCGCGCAGTGTGCTGGAGCGAGCCTTCAGCAGTGCTACGCGGCTGTTCGGTGTGGTCATTTCCAAACAGACCGAGATCGAGCTGCAGCAGGCGGCAACGTCGCAGACCGGAGAAGCCTTTGAGCGCTTCCACAGCATCTGCCAGCGGGAGAAAAGCAAGCTCATCCTGGGACAGACCCTGTCCGCCGAGGCGCAGTCCACTGGGCTGGGCAGCGGCGTGAGCAATACCCAGGAGAGCGTCCGCCAGGATATCCGGCAATATGACAGCCTCACTCTGGGACATACCCTTCGGACCGGCCTTTTCCGGCAATACCTCAGCATCAACGGACTACCCGGCCGTGCGCCCAACTGCTCATGGGGCAGCGAGACCTACGAAAACGCCGAAAGCATCAGCAAGGTTTTGCTCGCTCTCACTCAGGCAGGCTACGACCTCACCGACGAAAGCCTGGCGATCGTATCCGCACGCCTGGGCTGGACTGTAACACGGCGCACTTTGGCCGGAGCGGCAACTGCACCCTTTGGAGTGCTCCCGATGTCTGCACAACCGGTGATCGCTCGCAGAAATCGCCTGGAAGACGCAAACACGCAGATCGCTCGCGAAGGTGCCGCGACCCTGGCGCTGAGTTTTCGCGGAAGCCTCGCACCAGTCCGGGCGCTGATCCTACAGAGTTCCTCGCCTGAAGATCTCGAAGCCAGAATCCGGACTTTCTATGCAGACTGGTCGCCGGCGCGAGTCACGCCATTGATCGAAGAGGCTCTCGTAGCCTACTCAGCGAACGGATCCAGCAACTGACCCTTTTTTTGGGCTGAGCGAGTACCCATTTCAAACATTTCGCCAGACCCTTTTAAGTGTGGAACGGATGAAACGGTGTTTCGGAAAAGAATGGAACGCCTAACTCATTGATCTACAGCCTAATCAAACCTATTCAGCCCAAATCCCAGCTGTTCCAATCATTTTAGCTGGTCTGTTGCTCTTATGCACGACGACCAGGCTCGCTATATGGGGCAGGCCGAATTCGAGCGGATCAGCGGGAAAGATGTCGATGCGGCGCTGGTCGAGCCGACCGTGCTCGGGGTCTATCGTTTCGCAGACAAAAGGGGGGAGCCAGCGCCAGTGGCCACGGCCCGCTCGAATGCTTTGGGCTGGTTCTTTTTGAGTTGGATGAGGAAATCCGCGCCGTTTTCCACGATCAGGTGCAACAAGTGGGGCTCGGATCAGCGCGAATACCAACCCGACTTTGTCGCGGAGACCGCAGACGCCATCTACATGCTGGAGCTGAAGATGCGGAAGGAAATGGAAGACGGAGAAGTCCTTGCCAAAAAAGACTCCGCAGTCCGTTGGTGTCAGCACGCGTCCGACCATGCTGCCAAAAACGGCGGCAGACCGTGGAGGTATTTGCTCATCCCCCACGACGCAATTGCAGAGAATATGAGCATCAAGAAATTGGCAGCACAGTTCAGCGCAGAGTGAAATATTGATGATGAAGTAACCGCCTTTCAATCCGCGATTCTATACCCAGCCCGTAATACCAATGGCCATCTTCCACCGCACCCACCCATGCCGCATTTTTCACTTCCATAATAACTGCGCATTTCAACTGGCGGGGTTTGCGCGTGGCACCAAGAGCCTATCCGGGGTCAGCTCCTCTGCCGGTAGATCTTTAGGAAACCTTCTGCTGTTCTCTCCGGGTGCAATTGCTCCC
>CBDUBV010000095.1:0-11726 GCA_965365475.1 uncultured Chthoniobacteraceae bacterium
AGTGCGACCTGAGCCTTGGCAATCTGTGCGCCTACCCATCGGGAATCTCCAAGGATTGACGCTATGTGTTCTGCGGACATTGGGTGGATGCTTTCACTTAATCGGCACAACGTCAAAGTCCTCCTGCATCATCATTTTCGCACGCGATTTTTATGCTTTCCCTGTTGCATTCGCGATTTTGCCTTGTACAGTCGCATTCCATTTTTACCAAATGTTTCCACTGCAACTTGAGATGAAAATCTTCAGCGGGTCGGCTCATCGCGAGTTGGCTCAGAGAATCTGTGCTTACATCGGCACGCCACTGGGCGATGCTACGGTGACCAGTTTTCCCGATGGTGAGACGTTTGTGAAGATCAACGAGAACGTGCGCGGACGGGATGTTTTCATCGTGCAACCCACGTGCCCGCCCACGAATGAGAATCTCATGGAGCTGTTGATCATGGTGGATGCAGCCCGGCGTAGCAGCGCGGCGCGGATCACTGCGGTGATTCCATTTTTTGGCTACGCCCGGCAGGATCGAAAAGATCAGCCGCGGGTGCCGATCACCGCGAAGCTCGTGGCGAATCTGCTGGTGGCGGCGGGTGTAAATCGCGTGTTGACCATGGACCTGCATGCTCAACAGGTGCAGGGATTTTTTGACATTCCCGTGGACCATCTTTATGCGAAGCCCGTGGTGATCCGACACATGCGGACATTGGAGTTGGATAATCTCGTGGTGGTCTCTCCGGATGTCGGCGGATTGAAAATGGCGCAGGCATACGCTCACGGCTTGGGCGCTTCTCTCGCCATCGTGGCCAAGCGTCGCAAGAGCGCCACGGAGGTGGATGCGCTGAATGTGATCGGGGACGTGGAAGGGCTCAATGTGCTCATGGTGGATGATCTCACCGAGACGGCTGGCACCATCACCAATGCCGCGCGGGTGCTGAGAGATCGCGGAGCAAAACGCATCCTGGCTGCCGTGTCTCACGCTGTGCTTACCGACCTCGCGGTGTCGCGCCTGAAGGAATCCAATATAGAATGTCTGATCACCACCAACAGCACGCCGGTGCGGGTGGAAGAAGGTTGCCCGATCAAGGTGGTCTGCATAGCCGAGCTGCTGGGCGAGGGGATCAAACGCATCCACGACGATGAATCCGTGAGTTCACTTTTTGACATCAACGAACCTGCTTAATTAAAAAAACAAACAACACCATGTCCACACAACCCAAACTCACCGCCAGCCGCCGATCTGGAGTCGGCCGCGTCACCACCACCAAACTTCGCAATCAAGGGCTTATCCCTGCTGTCATTTACGGGTCCAGTTCTGCGCCTGAGAAGCTGCAACTTTCCCGCCGCGACGTGGACCGTCTTCTAAGCCACGCGGTGGGCGAGAACATTCTGGTCGATCTGGAGATTGCCGATGGCGACAAGAAAGAAAACCGCGCAGCACTCATCCAGGAAGTGCAGCATCATCCCGTGACGCGCAATATCCTGCATGTGGATTTCCGCGCGGTCTCGATGAACGAGATGATTACGGCTTCGATCCCGGTGGAGCCGATCGGTGAGGCGACGGGGGTGAAGAATTTCGGCGGTATCCTCGAGCAGTTGCTGCACGAAGTGGAAGTGGAATGTCTGCCCAAGGATTTGCCGGAAGTCATCCGCGTGGATGTCTCGGCGCTGAATGTGGGCGACGCACTGCACATCCGGCAACTGCCGCTGGCTGAAGGCGTGACCGCGACGGCGGAGCCTGAAGTTTCCGTATTCCATGTGGCCGCGCCTCGTGTGGAGCAGGCTGCGGCGGACGGTGCGCCTTCCAGCCCAGAAGTGCTCAAAGAGAAAAAGGAGGATGCGGAGAAGAAATAATCTCCGTGGTATCCTTGCATGGCTGGGGAAGACCTCCGGTTGGTGGTCGGGCTGGGCAATCCAGGCCGACAGTATGAGGGGACCCGCCACAATATCGGCTTTGCGGTGCTCGACAGAATCGCGGCGGCGCGTGGTGCCACGTTTTGCCGGGAGGCGAAATGGAAAGGCGATTGTCTGAGTGCGGACGGCATTATGTTTTTAAAACCGGCGACTTATATGAACCTCAGCGGTGAAGCTGTGGGCGCGGTGGTGCGCTACCATCAGCTTGCAGCCTCGCAGGTGCTGGTGGTTCTCGACGACGTGTCGCTGCCGACCGGTCAGTTGCGGCTGCGCGCACGGGGAAGCGCGGGCGGCCACAACGGATTGCGGTCGATCATTACTCATCTCGGCACGCAGGAAGTGCCACGGTTGCGCATAGGCATCGGAGACGCTGGAGGAGAAGGTCGGATGACCGGCCATGTCCTCGGGCATTTTCGGGAGGACGAGCGAGAGCTTGTTCGAGCCGGTGTGGACCGTGCGGTGGAGGCTGTATCAAATCTTTTGAAAAATGGCCTTGCCGTCGCGATGAACCTCTACAATAAACACCAACACCCATGACCAATCGTTACGAAGCACTTTTAATCCTCCGAACCAAAGGCACCGAAGACAGTGCCAAAGAAATCATCGAACGCCTGACGGGCGAGTTTGAAAAAGAAGGAGCCAGCGTGGAGCAAGTCCAGAAAATGGACAAGCGCAACTTCAGCTATGTGGCAGGCGACCTGGATTCCGGCTACTATGCCAACTTCATCTTCGCTGCTGCGCCGGAGGTCATCTCCAAACTTCAGTCCAAGTTCCGTCTGGATGAAGAAGTCTATCGACAACATTATCAGCGGCTGCGTGGGAAAAGCGTGGCCAAAGCCAATTAGTTCTTCTAGCCTGCGCTCATGGCTAATCTGAACAAAGTGATGTTAATGGGGAACCTGACACGGGACCCTGAAGTGCGTTACACTCCGAAAGGAACTGCTGTGGCGGAATTGGGGCTGGCTGTGAACCGGGTATTCATGTCGGAGACGAATGAGAAGCGGGAAGAGACCACGTTTGTGGATGTGACTTTCTGGGGGCGCCAAGCGGAAACCATCGGCCAGTACATGAGCAAAGGGCGACCGATTTTTATCGAAGGCAGGTTGCAGCTCGATAGCTGGGAAGATAAACAGAGCGGGCAGAAACGCAGCAAGCTGAAGGTGGTGGGCGAGTCGTTTCAATTCCTCGGGAGTAAACAGGATGGCGGCGATCACGGTGGCCAGCAGCAGCGCAGTGCTCCGCAACGTTCGAATCAGTCGGCTCCTCCGCAGCAAGCCGACACGGGGAGTGCGCCGGCTGAGGAAGAAGACGACATCCCGTTTTAAATCGCGCAGACTGGGACAAGGATAATTTTTTCAGTGTCGATGGGGCAAGACGCTTACACGCAGCTTGAGGCACGCAGCCGGGAAGTGTCGTTGCTCAATCGCATCGGCGCGGTGCTGGGGTGGGATCAACAGACGTATCTGCCTCGGCAAGCAAATGCTTACCGCGCGATTCAGACATCGTGGCTGTCGGCGACTTCGCACCGGTTGTTCACCGCGCGTGAAGTGGGCGACTGGATAAAGCAGTGCGAGGACGCGCAACTCTCCGATCCCGTGCGGGTGGCCAACGTGCGGGAATGGCGTCGGCAATACGATCGGGCCACGCGATTGCCGGTGGAGTTGGTGGAGGAAATATCCCGCGTGACGACTCTTGCGCATGAAGAATGGGAGCGGGCTCGGCAGCAATCCGACTTTACCATTTTTAGAAAACCTCTGGAAAAAATCGTCGGGCTGGTGAGGCAGAGCGCGGAACATTACGGTTATGGCGAGCATCCTTACGATGCGCTGCTGGAGAGCTATGAACCTGGGATGAGCACGCGGATGGTGGGGGATTTATTTTCCAAGCTTGCCCCACAGGTGAGCCAGTTGGTGCGCAGCGCGGGCAGGACGATCGTCTCACTGCCGAAGGGGCCTTACCCGGAGGAGGCGCAGAAAGCTTTTAACCGACTGGTGGCCGAATCGATGGGGTTTGATTTCCAGCGTGGACGTATTGATACGGCTGCGCACCCGTTCTGCACGGACCTGGGACCGGACGATGTGCGTTTGACCACGCGGTATGATGTGGCGGACTTCACGAGTTCGCTTTATGGAGTGCTGCACGAGACCGGGCACGGACTCTATGAGCAGGGGCTGCGCGCGGAGCACCATGGAACACCTGCGGGAAGCTCTGTCTCGCTTGGTGTGCATGAATCGCAGTCGCGGCTCTGGGAGAACCATGTGGGCAGGTCGCTGGGGTTCTGGGAGGTGTGGATGGATAAAGCGGTGGAGCATTTCCCGCAACTGCGCACCATGACGCCTGAACTCATGGTCCGGTACGTGAACCGCATCGAGCCTTCGCGGATTCGGGTGGAAGCGGATGAGGTCACTTACGATCTACATATTATCCTGCGATTTAGCATTGAGAAACGCTTGATCGAGGGCAGCTTGCAGGTGGCCGATTTGCCGGAGGTTTGGAACGCTGAGTTTGAAAAAATGTTTGGTTTGAAGGTGCCGGACGATGCGCGTGGTTGTCTGCAGGATGTGCATTGGAGCGGCGGCGCGCTGGGGTATTTCCCCACGTACACTATTGGTAATCTCAATGCCGCGCAGTTGTTCGAAGCGGCCTCACGCAGTGCGGAGGTGGAAGACGGGGTTCGAATAGGCGTTTATGGCCCGCTTTTGGAATGGATGCGCTGCCGCATACACCGGCATGGCAGCGTCCATCTCCCGACTGAGCTGATCCGCGAGGCAAGTGGAAATTATGTGACGCCGGAGGCCTTTCTGAGACATCTGGAATCCCGGGTGGCACTGACCAGTTAGCGAGGGTCGTCGATTGCAAGCCAGCGAAGGTGAGTGGCTGCGGGACAGGAGATTCCATAACCTTGCGTAAAACAAAAACAGGTTGCGGATTTATGGAAATTATAATACGGTGCAATGTCGTTCGTGCTGTAACCGCCATGCAAAAGCCTTCCATCCGGTGTTCGGGACTGACAATCGCGGAGCTTCTAGTCGCGATTTCCATACTTGCATTGGTGGCGGGGTCCACGTTTGTGGCGCTATCTGGGTTGAATAATTTCTCCAATCACACGCGGGCGCGGGTGGCTGCTTTGTCCATCGTGCAGAACTCGGTGGAAGAATTCCTTGCCACTCCCTTCACAGCAACGCCGCCCTCGGGCAGCCCTCTGGAGACAGGCACTCGCACGACGAACAACATCGCGATCGTGACAGACCCCAACACGGGTCAGGCCTTGGTGAGTGGTACTTTGGTGACTCGGGTGGAAGATGGCAGCCGAGATACAAATGGCCAAATGATTGCTGGCCGTGATGCCTTGCGGTTGCTGCGCGCTACTTATACTCTCACATATAATCTTCGCGGGCGCCAGCACGTCTTTGCACAAACCACACTTCGCGCCAACGACCAATGAAAACCAGAATGCGAAGGGGAGGTTTTACCTTGGTGGAACTGATGATTTCCATCGGAATCCTGATGCTGGGTGGCGGGGCAGTCTATTATGTCCTGACGACTTCGTTGCATCTTCAGGCTAAAAACACTTCGCTAAATATGAACAGCCTTGAGGCGCGCAAGGCGTATCAGTTTGTGGCGTTGGAACTGCGTTCGGCAGTGTCCGTGCCACGGCTTGTGAACTCAACTCTGTCTCCGGTAGCGGGCAATGGCCCGGCGCAGGGTGTCTCGTATCAACGCGTGGTCGGGGGGCCATTTCTTGTCCACGCCAACGCGCTCGCATCGTCCACTACCCTGCGAATCCTCACCAATGGATTCGATCCCGCTGCGGGCGACTGGCTGGTGATACCTGCTTTTGATATGCAGCATCGTATCGAGAGTGATACTGCATTTTCGAGCACGGTGCGCACGCTCACGCTCGCCAATGCGCTTGGGCAAGGCATCACGGTAAGCGACCCGCCTGCGGCGAATGCCAAAGTCATCGTGTTTATAACGAGGCCATCCGCAGTGGCGACATCGGGGCGTGAGCTGCGGTATTATCCCACGGGCGAGGTGGGAAACTTTAACGTCATCGCGACAAATCTGGCGGTTAACACGCCGTTCTCCATCCCGGCAGGCATTGCCAATACGCGTCAGATTTTAATGAATATCCGCAGCGGAGAAGCTGCCGGGATGGCTTATCTGGGGCTGTTTCGCAGAGAGGGGCTAAATCTGAATACTCGGGCTGGGGCAAGGTTCCAGCTCACGGAGGGCCAATAAAATGAGCAATCGAGTAACACGGTTTTGCGAAGGCAGTGCGCTAATCATCACGGCATTAACCATCGCAATAATTGGTATCCTGGTAGGCATCACGGCTTCGTTCACGATCAACACAGCACAGATCACGCAGCGAAGTATCGCGTTCGAGCAAGCCATGGCGGTGGCGGATGCATCGTTGGAATTGGCCTATGCGCAATGGCGCCAAATCTGTCGCGCTAATGCCCGGCTGCCGCAGCCCACGAGTGCGTTTGCTAACATCAACCAACCGACTGCAGCAGATTTTCACGGTCTGACCAGTGGGGCAGCAGGAAGCAATGTGTTTCAAATCACAAACTATGGAATCACCGCCGTAGATCCCACGTTGGTTCCGGAAAATAATAACGTGAACCGTCGCGAGGCAGGCACCAACGAGAATACAAACATGTATTCGTATCTGGCGTCGGTGGCAGTGACCGTGCCCACGCGCTCCGGCCCGGTGCGTGCCGGGGTGAGCAGGATATTTCGTCAAACGATAGAGTCGCCCTGGAGTTATGCGATTTTTTTCGAATCGGATTTGGAGATGCATCCGGGGCCTCCTCAGCGCATCACGGGCCCTGTGCACACCAATGGCAAGCTCTATGCGGCGCACAGCTCGTTGACTTACGATGGACGCGTGACCACGGCGGATGAGTTCATCAATGATTATGCGCCCGGCGATAAAATACGTCGGGGAAGTCCGAGGCCGACTTCCCCCAATTATAATGCCGACCTGCCCCCGACGACGTCGGGGCGCAAAGATGCACTGGGGATAAATCCCGGAGATTTCAATACGGCCGACGCGAACCCGAACAACGACGGCTACCGTGAGATCGTGGAGCGACCGGTGACCGGGCACACAGACCCGCTTGCCTATACCGATCCGTCACAGCGGCTTTATTCCACTGCCGCGCTAAAGATCCTTATCGAGGGAACCAGCTCTGAACCCGTAATAAGGATTTTCAAAGGCACTGGAAATAACCCTGTGGAAGTGTTCCCGAATTCTGGTGGTCGAAGAAACAAACAATACTACGCAGCGGTGCGCGAAGCGCTGACAACCGGGCAATCCATCAGTGATTTCCGAGAGGTGACTTCGACAAACAGTTCCGGCACCATAGGCCTCACCACACTCGATGTAGGTGTATTCATGCAGGGGCTCAATGACGGCCGAATTTCCGATTTCACTTCTTCCAGCGTGATTCATTTTGATGATGCTCGATCCACACCAGCCGGGGCAGGGGAGAAGCATGCGCTGCGGCTTGCCAACGGGAGGGAATTGCCGGCGGAAGGCCTCACCGTGGCGGCCAATACTCCCGTTTATATCCAGGGAGATTACAACACAGGTTTCAATCCGGAGACCAACACAAGCTCTGCTGTGAATGCTTCGCCCACAGGCGCGGGATACGACCGCAAACCTGCGGCGATCGTTGCAGATGCGGTAAACATTCTTTCAAATAGTTGGAACGACGCGAACTCTACGTTGAGTCTTTCCCAGCGCCGTGCGTCGCACACCACGGTAAATGCAGGCATACTGTCGGGGAATGTTACGAGCAAACGTTCAGGCGTAAATGGTGCGACCACCAACACCTATAGCGGAGGCGCGGAGAACTTTCCGCGGTTTCTCGAGGACTGGAATAACATCCGCTTTTCGTATTACGGGTCGATGATCCAGCTATTTGAAAGCAGGCAGGCGACGGGAGTGTGGGGCCAGAGCAATGTGTATAATGCGCCGAATCGGAACTGGTTTTTCGACGTGAACTTTCGCACCAACCCCCCGCCTGGATTCCTCGTGACCACCATGTTCGAGCGAGGACTGTGGAGGAGTAATTGACAGGATGAATCGCAAAAGAAAAATGTTCAGTCGATTAGATATGTAATGACTTGTAATCTATCGCGGAGCTAAAATATAGAAATCTTACGCGCTGACATTCTTTTACAGTTTGTAATGTATTCTCTCATAACTGTATGGTTTCAAGTATTTTAATTCGAGAAATAATGATGCGTGTCATCAACCCGAAGGCTTTATCTTCCAAACTACTCTCGAAGAGATGCTGGGGGGCGGATCAAGGTTTCGCCCAAGCGAAAGCTGCCGGTTAGCACGCGGCTGGGTGTAGTGCGCTGTTCAGATTGCAGTATTTCTATAAGCATTTCTCCAGCGAACTGGCCCGCTTTGTAACGGTCGTAAGTGTAACCCCCAAGCTTTACCGCGTCCTCACCTTGCACGCTGGGGTCGATATCGCAGGACACGATGGAAAGTCTTTCCGGCACAGGCCAGCCGATGCGACGGGCGGCCATTTCAAATGCACCATAGCCGGAGCCACCCAGGATGATGACCGCTGTGGGATTCGCTTCCAGAAGTCTGTCGGCAAGCACAACGGCTGGCGCGGTCTCGATATGGATGACGGGCAGCCCGGCGTCCTGCATGGCTTTCTGATAGCCGCGGTATCGGAATGCTACGCTGAAGTGGGCGGTGGTCTGTTCGTTGCTATCCGTGCGGACTCCTGCCCAGTCGGTCGAAGTCATTGCAAACGCGATGCGGCGATGCCCCAGCGCAAGAAGTCTTCGAGTGATCTCTGTGCCCACCAGTTCTTCATCGCGATAAAGGCAATTAGCAGATTCGAGTTTACCGCTGTCCCAGTAAAGTGCCGGGGTGCTATTGAGCTGTCCGTGTTTCACGATGCGATCCCACGGGCCGAGCTGCAGGATGAGCGCATCGAAAAATTGATCCCGCAGAATGCGCGGCATTTCACCAAGCAATTCTTTGATGGGCACAAGCACCAGATGATAGTCGCGCTCTGCCAGGTAATCCGTGGCGCCTACCAGGAAGGGATACACGACCGCGTTCTTCACCGTGCCTCTGTCTTCGAGGGATAAAGTCACAAAGCCGACCATGCGGCTGGAGTTGGTGAGAAGCATGCGCGCGGCGAGGCTTCGGCGATAGCCAGCTTCGGAGGCTGCTTTGCGAACCCGCTCCACGGTTTCTTTTTTATAAAGATCGTCCCGACCGCGGTTGAGGATTTTGGAAACGGTGTTTACGGATACGCCAGCTTTCTCAGCGATTGTCCGTAGGCTGGTGGCCATGCCGACATGAGCAGGTTTTCGTGCCATTTTTAAAAACTCTACCACAGCCGCGCCTCACGCAGCAAGACTCGCGAAGGCGTCTGATTACGGACGGTGCAGCGATACCCGCCCTGTGATGGGATCGACCTGAACGGTAGCAAAATTATCCGCCGGTCGATCCTGCGTGGGAGTGGAGTTGGAGGGGACCACTGTGGCGGTCCACACTACCGCCTGGGGCAGCTCGGTGGAGCCGTCGGGGCGGAAGCGGACACTTTTGAATTGGCGATTGGGTTGCCCGCCTACAGTGCCGACCCCTGCATACGGATTGCTGCTACTGAGAAGCGACGAAAAGCTATCGTGCTGGAGCATGCGCGTGCCTTGAGGCAGTTGCTCGGGTTTCTCAATCGCAGCGCCAGTATCCAGGCGAAATATCTGTGTTGCTCGCCATTCCAAGCCCCCGCCGGAAGTGGCAGGCATCTGCCAGATTCTGAGTTCGATGCGCTGATTCTCAGCCATAGCTCGTTGCCGTGCCAGGTCGAGCTGGCCGGCAAGCATATCCCCGCCGAGCGTTACATTGCCCGCGCCGCCGATGGCGTTAAATGCTGGGATCACTAGTGCCGTGAGTATGGCGATGATGCCGATAACGACGAGAAGCTCGACGAGGGTGAACCCGGATGATGCTCGATGGGGTTGCATGGCACTATTGATCGCTGAATTTCGCCTGTCGGATCGGCACGTTGGTGGTGAATACTCGGTAAGTCAGACGTTCCTCATTTAGGAAGTCGAGCAGACTCTGCATGTCGCGCTCATACTCCGAGGCGACGGTAAAGAGTGCTCCCGGCTGGAGCAATGGTGCACCTCCGGCATGTTTCGCCTCGAGCCTCGCTGCGGAGACTTCATCCAGTGCCACCAATGTCACTTTAACCATGGGCGGTAATTGATTGCGACTGAGAGCGGCATTGGCCTGCAAGTAGGCTTTGGTATCGTAGGTGTAATCTGCTGTCAGCGGCTGGCCGACATCGTTGGCCGCTTTCATTGGGTGGAAGAGGGCCACGAGGATGTTTTCCCCCAGGGGTCGCGCCGGAGAAGGTGAAGCAGCGAGTGGGGTCTGGAACCAATTGAACCGGTTGCCAGCGGTGAGGGGCTGATCGTATATGCGCAACTCCGAGGTGTCCTGTAGCATTTGCATGAGGCGGTAGCGGTTCTTGGTGGGGGTGATGCCATCGAGAAATGGCGGACGCCACGGTGCATCGCTGCCGTAGCGAACGAAGTAGCCTGTCGCGTTAAGCAGATTGGCTAGTTGCGCATCGCCGGAACTCGGCTGTGAGGAGACGCCCAGGGGAGCTTGGAAAAAAACAGCATGGCCAGGGTGGAATGTCTCGGGTGAATTGGGAACGAGCGTGCGTGCCTGCCCAGTGACAAAATGCAGCTCAGATTGCCGGACATACTTGTCGGGCACAAAACCCGAGCCGACTTCCGCGCGACTCCTGCCTGCGCTATTTACATAATCAAAATAGGTGTTGAGGGTCGCCTGCGCGAGGGACCGGGTAAGCGACTCGAACGCCGCCCGGCTTTCGCGGAATGCGGAGATTTTGCCTGTGGTACGCTGCCACACGCCGCGCGTGTGATTGACGATGTTCATGGCCACCAGCATGAGTAGGGTGAGCAACACCATGGAGACAAGAATCTCCACCAGAGTAAATCCTTTGCGGGCGTGCATTCGCGGCCGGACATCGCCGGATTTCATAGCTTCACATCTCCGACAATGTAGGGCGCTTCCACCATCGGTTCCTGGCCCGCAGGCAGACTCGCCACCTCACGGTTCTTGGCCACTTTCACGACAATGTTGCGCGTGCGTTGCCCGGTAAATGCAGCACCGCTCGGGCCGGATTTCACCTCGATGACGGAGGAATACACAAAGCCTGCGGGGCCCGATCGACTTTGAGCACCTGCCGATGACAGTGCCTCGCCTTCGCCGTCGAACCAATACTTGGTTCCGTGAAGATTGGGGATGTTGTCAAACGGCGTTTGCTGCACTTCGGATACGAGTCGCTGCACAATCTGCGCGGCACGGGTGCGGTCCACGGAATCGCTGGCAGTGGTGAGGGCCACGGGCAGCATGCCGAAGACCGCCACGAAGGCAAACGAGATGATCCCAAGCGAGATGGTGATCTCGACCAGGCTGAAGCCGCGATGTTTCGATTGGAGGATCATTGGGCGAGTTGTTTGGTGTGGAGCACGCGAACTTTATAGGGGCCGAGGAAGGCGGCAGGGTCGGTCTCATTGGCTGCAATAAAGCCGCCGCTGCCATCGGGTTTAACCAGTGAATCGGAGTTGGGATCGAGATAGCGCTCTATGGTGAACGAGCCCCGGAATTCTCCAGCCACGCGATCTCGCGAGGAGTCGAACTTCCCTGCGGCGGCGCTCGCCGGGGTGACCGCTAGCCGCTGTGCGCGGACGTGGACGGTGTAGGCGTTGGATTTTGTCGTCACCCTTGGATAAATGTG
>CBDUBV010000096.1:0-11168 GCA_965365475.1 uncultured Chthoniobacteraceae bacterium
TTTCGACTCCACCCCTGAGGCGCGGATAAACTCAACCTGTTTGGTCTCGCGGTCGCGCAACGTGGTGGGTCGCGACAGTGTGTAAAGATGGTATTCGTCAAACGCTTTTTCCGTCACCGCCGCTTCATCACGACGCCTCTCCATTGGGGCAGCCGCAAAACCTATGGCTCGTCCGCCGTCCATCTCCGGTGCCAGCTTGTTAACATCGCCCGCCATGAGTTTGATCTTTGCATTTTGAAAATCGCGTCCGCACTGGTTGTCCATCGTGATCCAACCGGTGATGTCCAACAAATCCCCTTTCTCCGGCGCCACCACGTTGTAGCTGGCTTCCCAAGACATTCCGCCCGTGATATAGCCCAACTCCGCATCGAACTTTGCCGATTTGGGCGAAAGTATTTTCCACGCAAGCTGCGGTTTGAGAATGGTATCGTCGCCCAAGGAAGGAAAGCGCGGCTCGCCCGGCAGGCTGAATTGAATCACGCCATCCACTTCGATGATTGGCTGGCCTGCTGCTCCGATACTCGCCATGGCCATCTGGTTCATGGCGTATTGATTCCCATAGCGCGCCATGGCCGCGCCACCATGCGGCATGTACCCTGAGCGAATTATTTTACCCTTTACCACTCGATCCGGCTTGTTGGCTTCTCGCACGTAGAAATCGATCACTTGCCCTTCAAAAAGCGAAAGCAAAAGCTGCTGTGTCACCGGATCGTTGCGATAGTTCTGCTCCAGCACCTGTATGGGTGCCCCGGCAGGGTCGCGCAGGATCACGGAATCGGGTTCGAGGTGAACCGTTGCGCCGTCGTATTTCACCTCGTTCACGCCTTCACTCAGCTCGAGGGGAATCGTGTCGCGGACCACAGCGAAATTCTGATTGTAAATAGTGAGCCCGGGTTCTGCGAGTGCGAGCGTTGGGAGGAGCAGGAAGGTGAGAAATGTTTTCATGAGGGGTTGGACGGCAAAGGTAAACGGAATACTCCCGCGATGTTAAGAGCTTTATTTTTTCCAAACCAATCACCGGCAGCCACGGTCAACGCTTTTGCCTTGGCTGGATGCCCACATTCGCATTTGAATGCCGGACGTGCCCGATCAACCGAAAAGTTTTATCGATGAGGTCGAACAATCCAGCGAGTTCGACATCTCGCTGCGCCCCCCGCTTTTCCAGGAATTCGTCGGTCAGACTCGCGTCCGTGAGCGTCTCGAACTCATGGTCGAAGCAGCACGGCAGCGCGGCGATGTCCTGGACCACATCCTCCTGAGCGGCCCGCCAGGTCTGGGCAAAACCACGCTGGCTTACATCCTCGCAAACGCCATGGGGGTAAACATCAAGAGCACCAGCGGCCCCATGATCGAAAAAGCCGGCGACCTTGCTGGTCTGCTCACCGCTCTGGAGCGCGGCGACATCCTTTTTATCGACGAGATTCATCGCCTGCAGCCCGCCATCGAAGAGTACCTCTATCCCGCGATGGAAGACCTCAAGCTGGACATTATCATCGATCAAGGTCCCAGCGCCCGCAGCGTGCGACTGAACCTTCCCAAATTCACTCTCGTTGGCGCTACCACCCGGGCAGGGATGATCAGCGCTCCGCTACGTTCACGTTTCGGCATGGCCACGCGGCTCGATTACTACAGCGCGGAAGAACTCCAGGGCATCGTCGAGCGTTCCGCCGGGCTTATCTCCGCGGAGATCGCTCCAGATGGCGCGTTGGAGATCGCCCGTCGATCCCGCGGCACACCGCGCATCGCCAATAATCTGCTGCGCTGGGTACGCGACTACACACAGGTTCGAGTCGGTGGACGCATCACCCGCGAGAGTGCCGATGCCGCACTGGCCATGCTCGACATCGATGAAGATGGCCTGGACGAAATGGACAAACGCCTGCTGGAAACGCTCATCCACAAGTTCCATGGCGGCCCCGTGGGCTTGAGTTCGCTAGCAGTCGCCATCGGCGAAGATTCCGGCACTGTCGAGGATGTGCATGAGCCTTACCTCATCATGCGCGGCTATCTCAAACGCACCCCACAAGGTCGCGTCGCCATGGCTTCGGCTTACGGGAAACTTGGGCTTACCCCGCCCGCAGGCGCACAACGCGAATTGCCCCTATGATCCGGCCAGCGCAGATCGAACGCATTGGCAACGAAATCGCCATCCGTTGGGAAGACGGACGCGAGGACTACATCACCGAGGAGCGGCTGCGTGCGAACTCGCCCAGCGCGGAGAACACCGGCGAGATCGATCTCACCGGACGCGTCCATGGCGGTGCAGCACCCGGCACAGACTACAGCCACGTGAGAGTGACTGGCTGGGACATGGTCGGAGGCTACGCAGTTCAGTTCAAGTTTAGCGACGGACACAATACCGGCCTTTACAGTTTCAGCTATCTCCGGTCTCTTGCTGAGCAGTCTGCGTAGCCCCCCCCCACCCAGCCTCACAGCATGGACATTTTCGCCAATCCAATCCCCTTCTTTTTCCTCATCGGCCTGGGAGCGGGTTTGTTAAAAACCGACCTGCGCCTGCCGGAGGCGATCTATCAGATCATCGGCATCTACCTACTCCTGGCCATCGGACTCAAGGGCGGGATCGAACTCCACGGAGCGGTGCTGCTTCCCATGCTGCCACATGCTGTGGGCGCCATGAGTGCAGCTTTCCTGATTCCGCTCGCAGCGTTCGGAATCCTGCGCGGTCTCGGACGTTATTCGCTGGAAAATGCTGCGGCGTTGGCAGCGCATTATGGCTCTGTGAGCGCGGTCACCTTTGCAATCGCCATCGCGATGCTCGAGCGCGAGGGCACTTTCTTCGAGCCACACGTATCCGTCCTACTCGTGCTCATGGAGATACCCGCCATCGGCGTGGCGATTCTGCTTTACCGCGTGCTACGCCCGAACGTGGCCACCTCATGGGGAGAACTCACCCGCGAAGTTTTTTTTAATAAAAGCATCTATCTACTCATCGCGGGCCTGGTGCTCGGCGCAGCATTTGGCCCCGAGCGCTTGGCTCCGCTCAACCCGGTATTTAAAAACGCATTCCCCGGTCTGCTTGCATTTTTCCTGCTCGAGTTGGGTATCGTGACTTCCCAGCGCATCGCAGATTTGCGCGTGGGCGGTTGGTTCCTGGCCGTCTTCGCCATCGGCATGCCTGTGCTTTCCGCGTTGATCGGAGCCACCGCAGCAGCCTGGTCAGGGATGTCGCCTGGCGGGACATTTATCGTGGCTGTACTCTCCGCCAGCGCGTCTTATATCGCCGCCCCGGCCGCCATGCGCATTGCCATTCCCGATGCGAATCCCACACTCTATCTCACAGCATCGCTCGGGCTCACATTTCCCTTCAACATCACCGTCGGCATCCCCCTCTACCGATACATCGCCAAATTGTTTTTTTGAAACCCTGCCGCCCTCACGATTCGTAACTCATCGCCATGAAAAAATTGCTTCTACTCCCGCTTCTTCTCGCCTCCAGCCTCGTCGCCTCTCCATTGGATACGATTCAAATCCAGCGTCTCGATGGCCAACCGTTCGACACAGCCGCGCTCCAGGGCAAAGTGGTATTGTTCGTCAATGTCGCTTCGCGCTGCGGTTTCACGCGGCAATACACCGGTCTGCAGGAGCTTTATGCCAAATACAAAGACCGCGGCTTGGTTGTGGTGGGCGTCCCGTCCAACGATTTCGGTGGCCAGGAACCCGGCTCAGCGGAGGAGATCGCACAGTTCTGCCAGGACAAATACAGCGTCGATTTTCCCATGACAGAAAAAGTCCATGTGAAAGGTGAAAAACAGCATCCGCTTTATGTTTACCTCACGCAGGATCGCTCCCAGCCGAAATGGAACTTCCACAAATACCTCGTGGATCGCACAGGCAAAGTGATTGCCGATTACCCGAGTAAAGTGGCGCCCGATAATTCCGAACTGATCTCCACGCTTGAAAATGCTCTGGCCAAATAACCGCCAGCCTGTGCGCAATGCCATAACTTTCGCATCTTCCACCACATATTGCGTGAAATAGTTTGACTCGCCCCAGCCCATGGGGCACTGACAAGACGCATATGCTTACATTAGGAACATTCTCGGTCATTTTCTTCGCATTCGTGGGCTGCGTCTGGTGGGCATGTAATCGAGATGAAGGTTGACTTCCGACGCTCAGCGAGCGTCAATGTGCCTCGTAGTTTATTTTTCTGCTCATCATGCTGACTCGTGAGGAAATCGATTGGCTTAAAAAAAGTGCAAACGAGTTAAACAACTTGTTGCAAGAGATTTCGGCCTCTTCCTATCGCATCGAGACCCTCTGCTCCTCGCGCCCCGATGTGCGCCAATACCTTGCCATCACCGTCCAAAGCGTAGATCGCGCCTCGAAGGTTACCAGCTCCATCCTTCAACGCATCCGCACCTCCGAGACATTAAACGCATCACCTCGCATCTCCGAGGCCGCCTCTTCCGATGGAGAACCTTCCACCAAGAGTAGCATCGACAACACAAGCTCCGCCACACAGGATGACGATCCAGAGTCTGTCGCCCGCGAGTTTCATCTCGCCATCGCCAACGCATCTGGCCCGAAGGAACTCATCATGATGGTCGATGACGAGAACGCAGTGCTCATGCTGGCGAAAATGATGCTTACCGACGCAGGCTACCGCGTTCTGGCTCTGAGCGAACCAGCCAAAGCTTACGAAATATACAAGCGCATCCACTCGCACATAGGCCTTGTCATCCTCGACTTTGCCATGCCGATTATGGACGGCGGCGAGCTATTCGATAACATGCGGATGGTCAATCCAAACGTCGCAGCAGTCTTAAGCAGCGGGTTCGCCGATCAGAAGAAACTCAGCCAGATGCTTTCCAAAGGCCTCAAAGGCTTTATCCCAAAACCCTACACCCCGGACAAACTCCTCACACAAATCCGGTCGATCCTCGATAATTCCCGCCGCCGAGTCTTTCAATAAAAGACCACTTTTCCATGGCGGCTGGCATCATTCCCGCTTTGTGAAGTGCTAGATAAAACTATAGTCCATGGCACGCATCGATGTTTTTTTCCGCCTGATGACCGAGCAAAATGCTTCGGATCTTCATATGTCCAGCGGCAACCCGCCGATCCTGCGTATCGATGGCGAGTTGATCCGCGTCGAGCACAAGCCGCTGACCGACGAGGATTTGCGCAGTCTCGTGTATGAAATCGCTCACGAGCAGAAGATCAAAACCTTCGAAGAAACAGGCGACGTGGATTTCGGATACGAAATCCCCGATTACGCCCGGTATCGCGTGAATTTCTTCATGCAACGTTCGGGTATCTCCGCTGTGTTTCGGTTGATCCCCAGCAAAATTCTCACCCTGGAGCAACTCGCGCTGCCGCCGGTGTTGAAGAAATTTGCGATGCTCAAGAAAGGGCTCGTCGTGGTCACCGGCCCCACGGGATCAGGCAAATCCACCACCCTCGCCGCGATGGTCGATCATGCGAACTTGAAACGCCACGACCACATCATCACCGTGGAAGACCCGATAGAATTTGTCCACCGCAGCCAGCAGTGTCTCATCAACCATCGCGAAGTCGGTCCCCATACGAAATCCTTTGCAAGCGCATTGCGCGGAGCATTGCGCGAAGACCCGGACATTATCCTGGTGGGAGAATTGCGCGATCTTGAGACCATAGAGCTGGCACTCACCGCCGCCGCCACAGGCCACCTGGTCTTTGGTACGTTGCACACTTCCAGCGCCGCCAAGACAGTCGATCGCATCATCGATGTCTTTCCCACCAACCAACAAAACCAAATCCGCGCGACCCTCTCGGAATCGCTCAAAGGCGTAGTCGCACAGAACCTTTTCAAACGCATCGATAAACCCGGGCGCGTCGCCGGTCTCGAAATCCTGGTCTGCGACACAGCTACCGCCAACCTCATCCGCGAAGGCAAGACCCACCAGATTCCCGGTATGTTGCAGGTCGGGAAGAAGAAGGGAAATCAGCCTCTCGACGACGCCATCATGGCACATCTTCAGAAAGGCATCATCTCTCCCAACGAAGCTTACGAAAAATGCATGGATAAGAAAAAGTTCCGCCCTTTCCTGCCCGAGCCTCCCGAGGATTTCGAAGACTAAAACCCATATGCGCCGCATAGAATTTGACGCCATTCTTTCCTCCATGCTTCGAAGCCACGAGGGCATCTCCGATCTTGTCTTCACAGTTGGACGCCCATTTCAGGTCGAGTCGAACGGCGTGCTGAAACCTGTCTATATCGAGCCCGCAGTGGAATCTCTCACTGCGTTCCAGACCGAGCAGATGGCGCTTTGTCTTATCGGGAACAACCGGCGCATGCTGCGCGATCACTTCCGCTACGGAGCCTGCGATTGCAGCTATGCCCTAAGCGAAGACGTCCGATTCCGCGTGAATGTGTTTAAACAACGCGGCAACATCGCCATCGTCATGCGCAAACTCCAAAGCGACGTGCCCACAATCGACTCGCTGAATCTGCCCATGATTTTAAAGGACATCGCACGCGAGCGCAACGGACTGGTGCTCATCACAGGTGCCACCGGCAGCGGCAAGACCACCACGCTGGCGGCAGTGCTGGAGCACATCAATGAATCGCTGGGCGTGCACGTGGTCACGCTGGAGGATCCCATCGAGTATATCCATCCCCACCGCATGGCCACCTTCAGCCAGCGCGAGTTCGGACAGGACTTCGACAACTACCCAAATGGCCTCCGATCCGCTCTGCGCCAGGCTCCCAAGGTGATTCTAGTCGGAGAAATGCGCGACCGCGAGACGGTGGAGATCGCGCTCACCGCCGCGGAGACCGGGCATCTCGTGCTCAGCACACTCCACACGATCGATGCCGGCCAGACGATCAATCGCATCCTTGGCATGTTTGGGCAACGCGAAGAACAGCACGTGCGCACCCGGCTCTCAGACACACTGCGCTACGTGATCAGCCAACGTCTGGCACCGAAAACCGGGGGCGGTCGCTTATTGCTCATGGAAATCATGGGCCACAATCTGCGCACCCGCGAAGCTATCGAGCAAGGCGAGACCGACGACCGCACTTTCTACGACATCATCGAAGTGAACCGTCAATTTGGCTGGCAGACCTTCGACCAGTCCATCCTCGAGTCTTTCGAGGCGGATTTGATTTCCGAAGAGACCGCGCTTCTGTTTGCCACACGGCGAGGCACGGTGACACGCGCACTCGACATTATTAAAAAAACCCGCAGCGGCATGGGCGATGACGACACCTATGGCCTGCGACTGGATACGACTTCCAAGACCACCAAATGACTTTCGATACGCATATACCGGGGCTGCTCACGCTCGGCGATCGCAACGCGCTTATCGCCATCGATGATGAGGTGATCACGCGCTATCTGGTCGATGCGCTCGGCCAGATGGGCTATGAAGTGCACCTGGGATTTTCCACAGACGATGCGACAATCAAGCTGCGGGCGCACCCCTACCAGGTGGTCATTATTTCCAGCGTATCCACTTCCAGCACCATGAACAGCGATGAGATATACCTCGAAGTGGTGCAGCTTCCCATCACGCAGCGACGCAGACAATTCATCGCCATGCTCGGGCCCAACCTCCGCACAGGCGACGCCATGCAGGCATTCGCGTTCAGCATGGACCTGGTGTTCAACACGGCAGACCTGCCGCATCTCCACAAATCCCTCGATTACGCCATCCATCAAAAAGAGGAAAACAACAGGATTTATCTGGAGTGCATGCAGACGATGGACATCGCTGCACTCTAGCCTGCAGGGTGCGCCATGGCAGAGTGCGTGAGGCTGAGATGGGTAATCGAATCGGGCGATATTGCTGTTGTGTTTTACTGCAAAGGGTTTAATGAAGAGTGCGAATGAACAAGTCCGACTGGCTCAAGTTTACCTGGAATCTGAAAACCGTACCGGCGGTTGCCCCCTCTGTTCCCGAGCATTATCAATTGCGTCTCGCCACCAAAGACGAGGAAAAATCTGTGCTCAACGTAGCGCGCACCGCCTTCGGACTGGACTCCGCCTGGACTCATCTTCTCAAGCAGATCGATCCGCTGTTGACCGAGAAAATCGAAGACATCTTCGATAGCAAAGATTCCATAGATTGTGTCGTGCTAACTCACGGAGTGCGCATCATCGGCGTCTCCATCCTCGATGCAGACGCCTCGGCAGAGTACCAACTTTTTACCGGACCGCTGGTCTTGGGTGAATACCGCAGCCGCGGTCTGGGCGGTCTCCTGCTTCAAGAATCTCTTCGCGTGCTCGCTGAGAAAGGCCTGAGCAAAGCGTGCGGGATCACCCCCAAGGCGGGCGTGGCTGCGAGGTTTATATACCCGAAGTTCGACGCAGTCTCCGAGCCCAGCACGTTTGAAGTGGCAGTGCTATCGTGATGGAGCAATGAACCGCCTTCTTCCGGCGTTGTTGTTTCTTTGCGCTGCGCATCCCGCAGTAGCCCGATTGCCGGATTCCGAAAGCCTCGCGCTTGGGCTCAAACATCGCTCCACGATATTCACTTCCGGCGCGATGGAAGTCCGTGAATCACAGTGGGACATTCCATCGGGGGAAGTGCAGCATATTGAGGCAGAAGCCGCAGTGCTCACCACCACAGTGGTGACTCCAGATCAAGCCGAAGCGTTTGCAACGAAGTTCGAAGAACTTCTGCTGGAGAAGCTCGGCCCAGCCGCCCAGACCGCCTGGGCTTGGATCGGCAACCCGCTTGGAAGCAAGCTGCTGGAAATCCCGCTCGAGCCGGGGGATTCGCCTGCCCGGCCTGTCCAGTCGGCCACACGCGGAAGCAAATGGACCGGCTACCAGGACGGCATCACCGCCACATTCGATGAAGACCAGGCCACCATGGTCCTGCTCCGGGCACAATCGGATTCCGCATTTCGTATGCGCCCCAACGATGTCGATCCCACGCTGGCCAATTTCGTTGTTTACAACGCGTTAAAAAATTCCAGTAGCGGTCTTTTCATTACGCCCGATGGAGGCGCAGGCTTCCGAGTGGCCATTGAGGAAGGTGGCGATAAAAAGCGATACTTTTTTTTCTCCGACGACACGAACCTTCTGCTCACACGGAGAGAATCGCTTTCCGTGGGCAAGTTGCTCAAAGAGCGAACCTATTTCGGAAGCTACGGACGATTGACTGGTGCCGACACGGAGGATGGTGTCCCCTACACCGCGCTAACCATCCGCCACGATTCGCCCAATAAAGTGCGGGTGCGATTACTCACCGTGACGCGTTGGACCGCGCGCGAAGTTCCACCCGAAGAGTTGGAAATTAAATTACCGCGCGGCACGAAAATAGTGCGCGACACATTGGATTAATTCCGTTTGCGGGGCGTGAGCAAGCGCATGATTAGAAGCAAAACCATAAGCCCAAATGGCAGCGCGATGGGCAGGAAGACGTGTTGCGCGTTATAGACCGCCACCGCCACCATCCCGTATGCTGCGCAGACGATGAGCGTCAGCCACAGGCAGAAGCTTTTCGGCAGGCGCCACGCAGGGAAACAAAGCAGCCCGATGCAGACCACCATCGCCAATAAAGGCCATCCTGTCAGGTCGCGTTGGAAACCGCGTTGCTGAATCGTGGCGATTGCAGCAGCCAGTGCCTCCACGCGGGAGACATGCCTTTGCCCTACCACGCCCAGCTCGCGGGCGAGCTTGTCCGTTCTGCCCAGGAGCACGATGTGGCGTGCCAACTGCGAGAGATCAAAGTCGCTTTCCACTCCGGTTTCTCCAGCTTCCACTGCAACCAACAAATCTTCGAACCCGATGCGTTGCACCGAGTGGAGACAATTAAAATTCACCTGCATGCATCCTTCACCATCGATCGGCACCTCCACCACATCGCCCAATCGCACGCTATCGCCGATCTTCAACTCGACCTGGTCCGGCACCAACTGCAACCACAACATCAATGCTTGCAAAACAAAGGAGGGAATCGCGTCGCCACGATAGCGCATCACCATCGGGATGCGACGCAGATGCCCGTCGGAATCCTGCGGCAAGTGCACTGCGCGTAATACTGCCCGCTCAGCGATCTCTTCGGCAGGCGCATCGCCCAAGCCAGCAAATTCAGGCAGCCCCGCAAGGTTCCCAGACACCTTACGCAGGATTGGCAGCGGGATGATTCTGGCATCGGGATCGCGCACCACATCCAGGTCCGCTGCGAGTAGAAGCTTGGGCGTCCTGAGAACATAACTCTGTAGAATGCCCCGACTCGCAGCTTCCTCCTCCCAATGCAGAATGGGTTCGATGCCTACCACGCCTGGGCGCGCGGGCAGCACCGCTTTTAAAAATAGTGCATAGTCCAGCGGACGCCACGGCCAGCCAGCATCGCGCACCATGCTCGCATCGTTGATTTCCACGATGGTGAGTGCCGAGCGGCGGGCGGGACTTTTCCCCTGCGCCGCAACCCAATCGTGAAACCGCGCATCCACCGCTCGCACAACGGGGTGCTCCATCTCGCGCAGAAGAAACAGTCCGCATAAGATCAGAAACAGTGCGGGCCAGAGTGCAGATTTATGCATCGGAGTCACGCTAGCGTCTTGCCCAGCATTTGAGAAGCGGGATATTGCCAGACGCGGCATTGCGTGTTGCCTCATTGAAGCGGACACCGAAAAGTTTTTTGTGGGAGTCGAGAATGGTCCCGTTGCCTCATAAATGAGGACACCATGGCGCGAGCCATGAAGATGAGTGAAAAAAGCATTGAAGAATACACAGAGAAGTTGCGGGGTCGGTATGCGCGGATGACCGGAAAGAGAGCACGCGGCAAGTTGCTTGATGAATGCGTTGAGGTGACCGGTTGGGAGCGCAAACACGTCAACAAAGTGTTGTTGGGAATCAAGCGGCGGAGCAAAGGCAGGCGTGGAAAGCGAGGTGCACCAGTTCGCTATGATGGGGATGAGATGCTGGGATTTCTCAAGGAATGCTGGCGTGCCATGGATCAGCCCTGCGGCAAGCGGATGAAAGACATGTTGCCATGTTGGGCCTTGCATTTGGACTGCCCTGCGGAGGTGCGGGAGCAGCTGGAGAGGATGAGTGCGGCGAGCATCGACCGGTTGCTTTGCGGGACTAAGATCAAGGCAGGGAAAAAGGTCCGGCCACCCAAGCCGGCCTCTGCAGTCAAAGCGTCGGTTCCTAATTTTTATGGCAATCTCCGCCCAGTGGTTTCCACAACCTGACGGCGATCGCTAC
>CBDUBV010000097.1:0-10780 GCA_965365475.1 uncultured Chthoniobacteraceae bacterium
GCGGCGCGGCGGGGCGGGGGCGTCCTCTACTTTCTGCGTGGCGACGGCCGCGGCAATCTGTCGGCGGCCGAGAGGGTCGAGCTGGCCGGCGTGCTGCCCGCGCTCGCCGCGGGCGAGGTGAATCGGCGCGATGGGCCCAATGGTGATGCGAATTTTAACGCATCGACTTTGCCGGAAGCGAGTCGTCCAGTGTTTGAGAACGCCAGCAATTCTGATTACACCTACACGGCTACGGTGCCGCGTGTGACCGATGGCAGCAACCTGGATTTCGTGCTGCGCACGGATGCTTCCGTGGCGGGTGCTTTGTTCAAGCTGGATGGTGGCATCGATCTCAATGGCACCCGCCCGGCATCCACCAATATCGGCATGCCAAATCAAGACCCGGTGAATCGGGATAATCCGCCGGCGCTTTCGTGGGACACGTATCTGGGGTATGAGACCAATGAGGGGTTGGAAAGGTGGCACCCGGAATTGTTCGCGGCGGTCGCGGGGAGTGGCCGCAACAGCACTGGGTCAGCGGGCGCGGAGACCTATGTGACCACCAGTATGCAGAACGCGGGTGTGAGTCCGAAATATACCGATGCGAATACTGCTGCTTACATCGATCACGATCCTACGGCGGACGTGGGAGGTCTGGGTGCGACGCCGCCCAAGCAGTGGCAGAGCGGAGCGGCCCGGCTCTGGGCCAAGACCAATAGCGTGGGCGCGGGCTACAGGATGTTTGTTTATTACACGACGGACGCGACCTATTTTCCGGAAGGGGCAGCGGGCCAGGGCGTGGGACGCACGCGCGTGGCGGAGATGTTTTATCGGCACGATGAAAGCGGCGCAGACTGGTGGAGCAGCGATGCGATGCCTGGGGATTTCCTTCCAGGTGTGTCGCGTTACAAGATCGGGATTCTAAAAACCGGAGCGCCGGATTGGTTTCCTGGCGATGCGGCATCCGTCGAACGCAAAAAGCGCATGCTGACGCGAGCGCAGATCACAGGCTGGAATGCGAACACGGTGGTCTTTTACCCGCACAATGATTACGCCCGCGATGCCAACGACAACCCGTTGACGCAGACTGGCCTGGAGGAAGGATTTCACATCGTCCGTGCGCGGGCGTTTTTGAACCGGCTGGGCAAGGCAGCTATTTATAATACGTTCGCGCAGACGTTTTATTACGATGCTCAGAGGCCGCAAGGGGAGATCGTTTTTCCGCAGGAGAACGACACGCTTCCGGGCTCGCGCTACGGGGTGGTGATCCGCACGGACGCGAGCGTGAGTGAAGTGTGGGTAAACATCGCGGATAACGATCCGGCAAACGATGACAGCTCGACGGGCTTCTTGAGCGGCAATGGCAGCGGGTTCGAGCCTTATACCGACGCGAACCGCAATGGCCAGCGCGATTCCGGCGAGGCTTATGAAGACCTCAATGGCAACGGTGTGTGGGACGCTGCTCTGGCCGAGTCGTGGGTGCGCGCGACGCAGGTCACGCCCAATCCGCAGGTGGTGCCTGCGAATGCTGCGTTGGGCAAAGAGTGGCGTCTGGACTACATCAATGTCCCGCCAGCGTCGCCTCAGCCGCCCGGTGGTCCCGCGCAGATACGTGTGCGGCTGCGGGAAATCTCTTCAGCGGGCTTCGCGGATTTTGCGCAGTCGGATGTCGCCGGGCACTACACCACGCTCCTGCGGAATGTAATTCCGAACGGACCCGACGAGAGATTGTTTGTGGCTTATCCATCCAGCGATGGAGAGCTGGTGGGAGATGATTACGTGATGAAGGTGTATTTTTCAAAAGCACTCGCAGCCGGGCTGTCGGATGCGCAGCTCATCGAGAAGTTTCAGATTCGCATCGGCTCCGGGGAGCCCGGTGAAATCGGGGCACCGCAGGATCGCACCTTGTTCACAATCGAGCGAGACGCGACTTCGGATTTCCATGCCCTGGCGTTCGATCTGCCCAATCTTTATAATGATGTACCGGAATATCGGCATCATATCGAAGTCACGTTCGACCGGCCCAACCCGCAGGCCGATCTGGTCGCAAACCGCGTGGTGAGAGCGGTTCCGGTGTCCACGCCGCGTGTGGCGTTTGTAAACCCGCCGGAGATAGGGTCCGACGGACGTCCCCATGTGATTGTTCTGCCGAAAGTGCCCGCGCCTGTGCCACCGGAGCTGCGCGAATACGGCATCCGCATATCGACGAGCGTGAACGCGACTGCGGTGGATTTGACTTTTGATTTTGGCACGGGCGTGCTGAGTGCGCCGACCACAAGTATCGATGGAAATAACAAAGTGTGGGACTTCACCTGGTCGCAGATTGAAGCGGGTGATTATCGGTTCACTGCGGTGGTCACTTCGCCCGGTGGCACGAACAGCGCGAGCCGCAATGCGCGGGTGGAATTCCGGGAAATAATGCCAGCCAATGAGCACGACCCGGATAGCGACGATGACGGGCTACTGGATATCGACGAGAACACGCCTCGGGTATTGCCCGATCAGAGTGTGGATGGAGTAACTCCGCCCGCGAAACCCAATTCTGAGCAGTGGACCAATGGCGAAGTGCACGTGTACAATGCTTTTGGAAAGACCAATCCGTACATGCCCGATTCCGATGGCGACGGATTGCCTGACGCACTCGAAGTAGGCTGGCGCAATCCGTCGGTGCTGGATGAGCCGTTTGTGGATGCGGGCTATGGTGCGCCGCTGGTGGGCGCGGGCAATGGCCGGTTCGATTTCGATGACGTGAATGGTAACGGGCGGCACGATGCAGGAGAGGCTTCCGAGGCGTTCACCGACAGCAACAGCAATGGGCGGTTTGATTTTGCCACGAATATCAATGAGAACACCGATGGCGATGCGTTCCCGAACTTCATCGGCGATCTGGACCCGCCTTTTTATAACACGCTGGATAATCTGGGAAAGGTTCCCGGCGTGAATACCCTGAGCGAAGGAGGAGACCGCGCACGGCAATTGCGCGGCAGCACGACGGACGCGTCCAATCCGGACTCGGACGGGGATGGGCTTCTCGATGGAGTGGAGGATGCAAATCGGAATGGGTGGATCGATGGCGATGGGCAACCGCTGGCCCGCGAGGCGGAGCCGTCGCTTGCGCGGAATTGGCCCAATGGCGTGCGCGATCCGGGCGAGACCTGGACCGAAACGAATCCGAATCGGGCGGATACGGACGGTGATGGGTTGTCGGACGGCTACGGGGAGGACAAAAATTTTAACCGCATCATCGACGGCGATACCAATAACGACCGCGTGTATGATGTCGGAGAAACATGGAGTGAAACCGATCCGCTGGCTGCGGACACGGACGGCGATGGGCTGCCGGATGGGTGGGAGCTGGCCAATGGGCTGGACCCGCTGGACAACGGCACCGAGAACTTTCGCACGGCCATCGGTAGCGACGGCAATGCAATCATGGGCGCGGCTGGCGACGGAGATGAGGATGGCTTTACTAATGCACAGGAACTTGCCAACAGCACCGACCCGCGACGCGACGACAATCTGCCGCCACCGGCTGGAAATTCCATTCTGATCGGGGCTGGCGAGAACAGAACGGAAGGTTTCGCAATCAACCTCCACGAGTTCACCGACTGGACGGTGGACGATCTCCTCGTGCTGGATGAATACGATGGCGATGGCGTGAATCGCGAAGGCTCCGACGTGTACCGGGGCTGGGACGGGTTCGATTCCTCGCGCGATCTGGTGGCGTTCTATGCGCGTGATGGCGGAGCAGACGGCCTGCTTTATTTCCGCGTGGACCTGCATGATTTGCGGCCATTTGCCGAGGAAGGGAATCTTGATATCTACGTGGCGATTGATACGGGGAATCCGGCTGTGGGCGAATCTGCGTTGCCGGACGACATCGACACGCGCACGGATATGCGTTGGGAAGCTGTGGTCGCTGTGTACCAGAGCGACAACGGAGCTGTGTATGTGGATACGAATTCGGGCTCGAACACCACGTCGATTGGGCAGAATCTGACTGCGTTCGGCGTGGAACGACGCACGCAGTCGCATTCGCATGGTTTCAGAAGGTCTTATTTTAACTCCGATCTGGATGCGGTGGAATTCTCCATCAGCCGTCAGGCATTGCTTGATGCGGGTTGGAATGGGAATTTCGACACACTCAATTATCAGGTCTATACGACCCGCGATGGCACAGCGAATTCCCCGCGTGGCGCAGGCGACATCGGCGGACGCAGCGACATCCGCGACACGATATATGATGACCGCATCGCATCGGATTACTGGCGGGATCAGGGCGAGATTGCGGGAGACAAGAGCGTGCTCATCTCGTTCTTTAGTCGCAGCGGGAGTAATGATCGCGGACGCCGGGCCAAAGTCGCGCTCGTGGCGCACGGGAACCAGGCGATCCTGCCCGGCAGTCAGATTCAGCAAAAAATCAACACGGGTGCGGGTGCGGGTTGGTTCCGCCTTGTGGATGCGCACACTGCATTTGAGCAGCCGGTGAATCTGCATCTCACTGCCACGCTGGCTTCCGCAATCCAGTGGGCAGCGGTCGATCCCGCGATCAACAAGCCGTGGCGCGATGGTCCCGCGTTTAACACCCGCATCGCGAACCTGCTTGGAGAGGGCAATGCTGCGCTGCTGGGAACGACCGCAGCGGACCAGTTGGCTCCGTATGCGCCGGTGGAATTTACTGCCGACAGCGTGGCGCTCGCAGCGGATATGCTGGAGGACATCTACGGACAGGCGCCATCGCAACGCGTGTTCTGGCCGGCGGAACGCGTGGTGGACCATGTGGTGCTCTCGCGATTGCAGGCACTCGGGTTCACGCACACGGTGGTGGATCAGATGCGGCATTTATTTAAATGGTTCGGACGCAACGCTGCGCTGGGCGAAGAAGGCTACCGGCTCAATGCGATCAATGGCATGCAGGTGTTTGCGATTAATGATGCTGCGAGTGAGTTCCGGTTCCAGAATGTAAACAACGGATTGAATTACCCGCTGCGTGAACTGCTGAGCCGACGTGCCCGGCGCGGTGCGCAGGACCAGATACTGATCCTCGCGATGGACATGGACGATTTTTCTACTGTCAGCAATGCGACCGCGTATGATCGCAATCTGCGTTGGCTGTCGAATCGTCCGTGGGTGGAACTGGTCACTCTGGACAGCGTGGCTGCGGGCGAGGTGGACCTCTCGCAGCCGCCCGATGGCGTGGGCGATGCGTGGGGCGCGGTGGACCGCGACAGCAATCTCACGCTTGCCCGCACAGCAAAAGATTGGGTGGACCATGCCACGCAAGAGAATTACGACCACTGGTATTACGGGCAGAGCGGACGGGAAGAGGGTCTGAGCGGGAAGGTGTTTGACATTCGTTCTGGAGTCCAGGTGCCGGGGCCTTTCGGTGAAGTGGGAGTGAGCGGTCGCGCACACGACGCATGGACACAGGTAAGCAGTATCGCAGACATGGACTCCGGGCCGTCGTTCCTTGGCCGGGCTTCGTTGCATGCGTCGATGTTCGTGACGGCATTCCACAATCAAGCGAATCAGGACTTGAGCAAGTTCAGCACGGGTGCTTATCGGTCTCCGGACACGAGCTACCAGACACTCGCCGGATTCTCACGCATCGCACAAAGCCAAGCCCGGCACGCGGGATTGTATAAGCATGTCGAGCAGTGGGCACTCGCACCTCCCGCCACAGCCTCTGCCATCGCTGCGGATGTCGATCTCGATGGTGAGGATGAATACATCCTGCAGAATGGAAATGTGTATGCCGTATTTGAGGCGATCGGCGGCAGGTTGGTCGCAGCGTTTGCGCGCGATCCACGCACAGGTGCGGTGGTGCAAAGCGTCGGCACGCAACCCGCCTACGCAGGCTCAGAGACCGAGGAGGAAGGCTATGCGAACGTGCTCGGAGGCGCTGTGGGAGCGTATCGCACTTCCGGGTTCAAAGACTGGTTTGCCAACGGCGCGGGCGGCGGGTCAGTTGTTTATAATAACGCGCTCTATGCTGTGACAGCGTCGGGCGGAAATAGTTGGACCTTCACAGCTCCAGGCGGATACGTCGTGAAAACCATTTCGCTCGCCGATACCTCCAGTGCGCTCGTGGCGCAATACACACTCTCCGGCGACGTGAACAAATTGTATGTCCGGTTCGGATTGTCGCCGCATCTCGAGAATCTTCTCACGCGCGGACAGGCGGACTTGAGCGGCATCTCGCATGTGGGCGACCGGGTCTCGCTGAGGAATAACGCGCAGGGAGGCCCGTTCATCGCCGCCGTGCGCTACAATAGCGGAGCGGAATTTAATCCCAATGCGGTGGATGATCTGCCAGGAACAGCGGAATGGGATGCTGTAAACATGCGCAACCAAGCACTCACGCATCAGGTGGAATTCGAAAACCTCACAAATACTTTCTCCCTCGCGCTTGTGTTGGAAACTCCCGGAACGGATTCCGATGCTGACAACTTGCCGGATTGGTGGGAGCGCGATCAGGGGTTGGACCCGGACTCGGCCACTGGAGACAACGGCATGGATGGCGACCCCGATGGCGACGGCATAAACAACGGAGCGGAATACGTGACCGGGCTGAATCCGAAGCTGGCAGATGCTCAGAACTTCCCCAAGGCGCTCGTGCTTCCGCAAGGCGGCGGTGCCAACCGGGTGGTGTTTCCAGTAATGGCGGGACGCAGATACCAGATCATCTTTTCCGATGATCTCGTGACCTGGACACCTGCGGGCGCACCGTGGGATGCGAGCAGCAACAGCGCAGCATACGAGTGGCTTGATGACGGCACGCAGACTGGCAGCCTGCCGGGCGGACGGGCTCGCCGGTTTTATCGCATCAGTATATCTCTCACTCCGTAGCTCGTCGGGCGACAAGTCGGCCGGGGGATAAAAAAACGGGGTTGGCCACGGCTGCGCTGGTGAGGCATAGTGACGACCCTATGAATACGACTACGCGCGCGTTGCGCTATCACGAGAATGGCAACCCGGCATCCATCCTGCGTCTGGAAGAAATCGCGCTACCGAGCCCTGGCACCGGAGAAGTGCTGGTGGAAATGCTTGCCGCACCGATCAATCCCGCCGATCTCAACACGCTCGAAGGCAAATACGGAAAACAACCGCCTCTCCCCGCAGTGGGCGGTCTGGAAGGCGTGGGGAGCATCGTCTCCTCCGGCAAGATGGTCCTTGTGCCATCCAGTGTCGGGTCGTGGCGCGAGAAGGCGGTCATCGCAGAGGATGAGCTGATAGCGATCCCGGATGGAGTCGATCCGCTCCAGGCGGCGATGATGCGTGTAAACCCGCCCACTGCCTGGCTCATGCTGGAAAACTTCGTGAAGCTGGAACCCGGCGAGTGGATCATTCAGAACGCAGCCAACTCCGCAGTCGGGCGTTGCGTAATCCAGATCGCGAGGGCGCGCGGGCTGAAAACCATCAACATCGTCCGCCGCGAGGAGTTGATTGCGGAGCTGGAAGCGGAGGGAGGCGACGTGGTGCTTACCGACACGCGCGAAGCGTTTGGCACGATCAAAGAGCGGACTGGCAATGCCAAAATCCGGTTGGGGTTGAATGCGGTCGGCGGGGATAATGCAGTCGGAGTGGCTGCTGCGCTCACGACCGGAGGCGTGTTGGTCACCTATGGCGCGATGGCAAAGCAACCGGTGAAACTCCCTGCCGGGCTGCTTATTTTCAAAGACATCCGCGCCGTGGGTTTCTGGGTGACGCGATATTTCGATGGCGCCACGCGCGAGGAGAAAGAGCGGGTGATCGGTGAACTCGTCGCACTGTCACAAGCAGGCAAACTCTCCATGCCGGTGGAGAAAGTGTATTCCATCGAGCAGGCGACCGAGGCGATGGAACACGCGCAACAGAATAAACGCAGCGGGAAAATACTGTTTCAGTTTGCCAGCTGAGGTTTTGTCCGAATGGGAAAACGTTATTTGTCGGTGCCGTTGATAATATGAGAAAAAGGAGCGGCAGGCAGACCCGCAGTGTCGAAGATGTTGGCTGCTTCAGCCTCGAGCCAGCCGTATCGAATCCCCAAGATAGGACGGTTTGTTTTTACAGAAATCCTATTGGGAGCGGTGACCTTCCCAATAGCAGGAAGCCATTGCTCTTCGGCGGTAAGAACTTCAAAGCCAGCCACGCTCTCATTGCGGGCGAGTTCCGATCCTTCCTCCGTGCGAAATCGCACATCCACCCGGTCCGCATGCCACCACAATTTCGAGAACTGTGGGCCATCGGCTGCGACTGACCTGGCGTAAACGTGTTTTAAAGCCTGTAAAGCCATACGCTCGCCGATGACTTGCTTGGATCTTGGGTGGATGTCGTCCGACCGCCCCTGATCAAGCGTTATGGCAAGATACGTGCGATCAAGCATGGTGGCATCGGCTTGCGAAGCGCGCAGCTTTGCCCAACTGGTCAGCAAAGCATGCTCATGCGCCAGACCAAATTGCGGCAATTGGGCAACGACCCATGCCTGACTTGCATCGCCCCAGGCATTACGCCACCCACAAATTAAATCCTTCAACATTCCGGCGTAGGCTTCCGGCTTGCCCGCATCGGACTCGCCTTGATACCAGATGACACCCGCGTTCGAGATTGGCAGAAGGGGATAAATCATGCCATTGAAACGGCTTGCTGGAATCTGAGCGATGTCGAATGTTCTCCATGGCATCGCGTGTTCGACTTTCATCTTCCATTCTCCATCAAGAGAAAGTGCTCAGGCAGTGCCCGGATCAGACAAGCGCAGTTGCTTTCGAGAACCCGCGAAACCTCCCTCGCCAAGATGATCAAAAATGCGGAGAGCGATGCAGTTCTCGCCAGGATGAATTAATCCCGCAGGAACGCGGTACCTGCGTTCGATGAGATGGGCGTTCTCGCCCACAGTCCTGCCGATCTCCACGCCATTGATGTACGCTATATCGAAGTCGTCGAGGCGGCCAAGCTCCAGCCAAAGATCGCGTTTCGAAAATTGCTGCGGCACGTTTACCGTCCGGCGAAACCACACCGCGCCGTTAAACTCATGCCCATGCGCCTGCCACATCCCCGGCACAATCATTGTACCCCAGTCCGAATCGGTATGGGCCGGATCGGCCCATTCTTCGTGCATTACTCCAGGGTCCAGGTAAGGCTGGGGGGCGGCGTCGAAATGTGCGGGATCTTTTCTTGCGTTGCGCAATCGCTCGAAGAGATGCGGGTAGCTTTTACTAATCGTCTGTTCTGGTAGCCACGAGCCGATCGCACTCCCGCCCCAGCTTACGTGAATCAACCCGATGGGGCATTGGAGATCCTTTTGCAGTCGTTTGCCGAAATGCAGCGCCACGGCAGAAAACGATTGCGCGTTATCGCGCGTCGCGTAAGTCCAGCAGCCGACGAAATCATCAATCGGCTCGGAGGACATCCGGCGCGGGATGGTGAGAATCCGCAATTTGTCATCAGGAAGGCTGGTCCGCAGCGCATCTCCGTCGTCCGTAGCCGACAACGGCCATTCCATATTGGATTGGCCAGAGCAGATCCAAACCTCTCCGGCTACCAGGTCCGCAACACAGATGCTTGCGCCACCGCTGCTGACTCGCAGGTGGAGGGATGTCTTCTCCGGAGGTGGCGGCAATTCAGCGCGCCATGAGCCGACTCGGTCCGCCATGGTCTGTGCATATTCCTCGCCCAGTGCGATATCAACAGTCTCTCCTGGCGCGGCTTTTCCAGTGAGCACCACAGGCTTCCCGCGTTGTAGGACGGCATGATCAGAGATGAGTGAGTGGAGCTGGAGTGTGCTCATAAGTATGAGGGTTGCAAGCATACGAGTGGGGTCAAAACAGCTCGTTCTTCGAAAACCATTTTCTCAGGAGCTGCTGCCGAGCAGTGGGTTGGGCAGAGCGCGGGTGGTGGTATAGGTCCACAGGGGAGTCTGCATGCTCGACACTCCAGCCGGGCCATTCGCGAAATGCATGGTAGGTCCAGTCCCAACCATATTCTTCGAAAATTGATATGCAGTCCTCAAGGTATCGCGCGGCACCTGGTGCCCATCGGATCGCGCTGAATTCGCCGACAAATATCCGGGCACCGGTTGCGAGTTGAAAATCGCGGACTGGCGTGAGATAGCGACGCACCGAGTTCTTGTCGATGACATGCCCGGCAATCATCCCTGGGTAGGTTGCGAAGCCCGACCGGGTGCCTTTTGCAATGCCCTGGTCTGTCGTCACTCCCTGGTGGGTGAACTCGTGTGGATGGTACATATGCACCTGGTAGATGATGTTGGGAAGCGGCACCGGCTCGAGCCACTGGTAAGACTCGGGCGAGCACCATTGGTCCGATGAGAAAAAATCGCCGTTTTCGGATCGATTTTGCGAATGGCTTTTGCCGCTCGCACCTGGATGGCAAGCCAGTCGTCGAGACCTTTGGGCGATGGAGTGTTCTGCACCGGCTCATTTATCAGATCATAAGCCCACAGTGCGGGATGGTCCTTTATGCGCGTGGCAATTCGCTGCCACAGAGCAAGAAACTCTTCCTGAAATTCTTTTTCCAACACCATGCGCAATGTTCCATCCGGCATGCGTCCGCCAGGAGGCGAATGCAGATCGACAACGATTTTAATGCCTTTCGCCGCAGCGGAAGTTAATACCTGGTCCAATTCCTCGAGCCTTGCCTCGAGCACCGTTCACTGTCCAGCGCCGTGCTGGCGACATCGCTGTGAAACCCTCCAAAGATACCTGGGTGTCCAGATCCTTCCCTGTGTGTTTATTAAAAACCATGAGATACAGCGTGTCGCCCTCGGGCGAAAGACTCGCCGTAGCGGTGAGCGCCTCGTAGCCGG
>CBDUBV010000098.1:0-10755 GCA_965365475.1 uncultured Chthoniobacteraceae bacterium
TTCTGCATCGGCGGAGTAAATCTTCAAACCATCGACGCCGTAATGGACGCCGGGGCGCAGCGAGTGGTTGTGGTGTCCGCCATCTTGCAATCATCCGATCCTCAGGCTTATTGCCGAAGCATTCACGATCACATCCGACGCCGTGAGGGATAGGTCCGCGCAGTGCGTTTTACCCAGCCTTGCGCGGTAAGTTCCCACACCACAATCTGCGGGTAAAGCCGCTTGCTGTAATGTCGCGCCCGACCTTTGGCGAACACCGCGCCGTGCGAAGCCTGCGGCGGAAGAGCACCAAGAGACTTGGCAAATTTAATTTTTCCGTGATACGCATTTCGCGTTGGCATCGCACATAGTTCGAAACTCAGTGGCCCGGAAGTCGCAGTCTGCGAAAGGTTCACCAACCCCGCTGCGCGCAGCCATGCCTTCTCATATTTGCCTCGCGGCGTGCGCGAGATCCGGCCAGACATACGCTGCGCTTTGCGTTTTTTGAGAGCGCCATACAGGCGGTAATCCGCGCCCCACATTTGCAACACCACGGGACCCGAGACTCGCACAGAGAGTGCGTTAGGCAGCACGAGCGCATTATTTGTCTCATTGCTTTCATTCACCTCATCGCGCGCATCGATGATTGCCTCCACATCATACGTTCCCGCAGACACATTTCCGGGAACAATCAGATCATTGATACTAACGGCCACGGCACCGCCCGCAGGCACTTTCTCGACCGAGCGTTCTCCAAGAAGAAAGTTCCCGCCCATGCCACGCAAAAGCACCCGCAAACGGGAAAATCCGGCTTCGGCATCGCCAACGTTACGCACCGTTGCAGCGAAGGACACGGTCTCCCCGGTTGCAACTGATCGCGGATTTGCAGAGGCCGCAGCATCTGGCACGAGATCGGGTCCCAGGGCAGAAGGCGGTGTCCCATTTACTACGACCGAGCCCATAACGCCCTGACTTAGATTCCAATACGTGCCGCTGCCGCTTGTCTCCAGCCGTTCGCTGCGGATCATGTAAAAATTTTCTGCGCCGAGACTCGGCGAAGAGTCTTCATAGCTCGTGCCTGCGGTGCTGCCGATCAGTGCAAACGGCCCGCCCGCGTTCATCGAACGGTATATCCGGTAGCGTGCGATGTCGGGCGCAGCTTGCCATTGTAGAACCACGGAGTCGCCTGCCGACAAGCTCAGATGAGAAGGCGATTTGACCACGTGAAGACGCAGTGTCGGATCGCCCATGAGTGCCATATGCACGCCGCCTGGCACCATCGTTTCCGAAGCACCCGGGGCAATCCCATCGGCAAAAAAATACCCGCGCACAGCACTGTTGCCAGAATTTTGATTCAGCAGCACGCTGAGGCCAATCGGGCTCCCCATGGCCATGTGGTGCAGATACCAATCGGGCCGGTTCGTCCAGGCTGCCGTCAATGCCAGCGAGCCGCTACTTCCTGCAAGCGGTGCACGCAGAAAATTATTGGCCGAATCCCACCTCAGAAATCCGCTTCCGAAGAAAAAGTTGAATACCATCTTGCTCGCGCGGTCTCTGAAATCCGTCGAGGACACTGCATCCATGCTGGTTTGCGTTCCACCCCCACAGGCATAGCCCACCAGGTAGCTCCGTAATTCCGACTCCGGAAAAATCGCGGTCTCCGTCACATTGTTCGGGCCGAAGAACGTGGAGAACGCACGCCAGCCAACCGCCGCAAACGCCTCGCCGCCGAAGTATCCAAAGCTGTAATCTTTCAACAAACCACGACGAGGCACCTCCACGATGCCATGCCGAAAATCATGATTCCGGTTGAGATACCGCCGCAGCAACTCGGTCTCAGACTCCGGCCACCAACTCATATTGGCCATATCGATCCGGCCCGTTTGCAACTCAGCCAAGCCATTGCCCACCAGGCTGATGCTGCTCTGATCGAACTTTCCATCTCCTGGCACATTCCGTCCGGCGCGATCCACCGACTCATCTGTCCACACCCCATCCATGTCCGCATAGAATACATCTGTAGGCCAGGCACCACGAGTTTCGGGATGGCCGTCCGGTTGGATGTCGCCCGACTGCGCTACCGGCACCGAGCCCACCAGCAACAGCGCATGCGTCGTAGCCTGCGATTGTTCATAGAGTCCCCGAATCACTCCGCGCACTTCCAGCGGTGTGGATGAAGGATCGACATCCGCACGCGCAACCGTCCAGCCATCTCCGACCAAATCCCGCTCCAGCCGCGCCAACTCCATCCCCAGAGCACCGGCCTTGGACGCGTCCACGATCAGAATGACACGCCCACGCTGCTCCACGGCAGGCAATCCGATGCCCGCCAGCAGATATCCATACGCAGGCGCAGGGGACCCGCCTTGATATTCTATCACCACCCGGTATTCATACGCCGTTCCGGGCGAGACATTGGTATCTACATAATAGCGATGGGCTGTGGGGACTGCCGTGCCCGTGCCCCAAGGCTCCAGATGGGACGAGCGTCGGGACACCGTCTGCGTGGCTACCGGATAACGAAGTGGTTGCCACTCCAGCCGGATGCGTGCGGGGTTTTCGCTCACTATCGCGTTCAACTCCACAGCTCGGTCACGAGCAGTCTGTGCAAAGCCGCTGCTGCACACTACCGCGTATGCCACGCCGCATACACAAAGCAGACGACGCCATCTGCGGCTCCTAAATGCCATGCAACCGATCGCCATTCTTTAAAAATGTATTGCGCTGAAACGGAGCCAATGCGCCAAGAAATTTCGGTGGCAACGATGCCGAGATCACGACTTCTTCGTCCTGATACTCCGAGTGGGTGACATGCCCCTCGCGGTGCACCAGCGCAATCAAGTCCTGGTGCTCGTGCGGAATGTGAAATGTGCCCGCGAGAATGCGATCAGCCAGCATGTCCGTCATGCGCTCCTGCAGTTCCGACAGTCCCTGTCCCGTATGGGTCGAGATGAAAATGGCGTCTGGAAATTCCGCGTGAAGAATCTCCATGCGACCTGACTCGAGAGGTTTGTCCATCTTGTTCACCACCGTCAGCATGCGCTTGGTGTCCGCACCCAAAGAGGCCAGCACCTCCTGCGTCGTATTAAAAAACTCCCGCGCGAGCGGATGGCTGCCATCGACCACGTGGACCAGGAAATCCGCCAACACCGCTTCTTCCAGCGTCGCCTTGAAGGCATCCACCAGGTGGTGCGGCAATTTACGCACGAAACCCACCGTGTCTGTGAGCAATAGAGGCTGGCCGGTCTCCAGCAGAATCTTCCGCGTGGTGGTGTCGAGTGTCGCAAACAACTTATCTTCGACGAGCACCTGGGCACCAGTGAGTTTTTTTAGCAACGAAGATTTACCCGCATTGGTGTAGCCCACGATTGCAGCGTTGGGCAATGGAAGGCGTTCTCTCTGCTTGCGCTGCGTCGCCCGCTGGCTGCGCACCTTGACCAGTTCGTCTTTAAGCTTCTCGATCTGCAACCGCACCAGTCGCCGGTCCGTCTCGATCTGTCGCTCGCCTTCACCGCGCCCACCGATGCCACCGCCCTGCCTGTCGAGATGCGTCCATGCCCGTTTGAGTCGTGGCAGGCTGTATTCCATACGTGCAAGGTCCACTTGCAGCCGGGCTTCGCGCGTCTGTGCTCGCTTCGCGAAAATATCGATGATTACCTCCTGCCGGTCGATCACACACACGCCGGTCAGCTCTTCCCAATTTCGCTGCTGCGAGGGGGTGAGTTCATTGTCGAAGACCACGCAATCGATCTGCTTGAGCTTGATCAATTCATGAATCTCATCCGCCTTCCCGGTCCCCGTGTAGAACCTCGGATTTCGCGACACGATTTTCACCAGCATCTGATCAATCACCGGCACGCCGAGCGTCTCCACGAGCGAAGCCAATTCCTCCAGCAGACCAGCCGCTTCTTTAGCACACTCTCTGCCCTCGTAGATTGCCACCAGCAACGCGCGTTCCACCATTTTTGGCCGCTCTTTTATTTCAAACATATTCCAGTGAGCAAGAACCTAACGCCATGTCCCCGCCAGCGCAACCAAGAGACCACACGATTGGGCTGCTGATGCTGAGCGAACTGCCTCTCACTCAAACAGCTCAGGCCAATGACTGCGTGCAATCTCCCTGCAATCTGGCATTCTAAGACGACGCATGACACCCAACATTTTTTTTAACAGTCAGCATAGTCCTATCGGTGCCTTTGCCAGTTTTACACTCGGATCGAAAGGCGCAAAGGGTGGTCTTGGCCTTGAGCTTGGCAAACCCGCAGATCAAAATGTTTTCATTGGCATAGCGGACTCCGAAGGCATTACCTGCCTGCCATTTTTCGATGAAATCAAGGATGAGAGTGCGCGGTTTGATGTCGAAGCGGCCCCAATCGGAAATCGTCTTGTCCCTCGGCCATGGGCTGATGAAAACATCATCCGCGAATTCACAGCGGGGACCGATATATGGAGAGCCGGAGACCTTACGTTTGCCATGCATACACCGGTCCTGTCCGCACCTGAACCAGGAGTTGATGATGAGGAAGCCTTGAAGCATGCATATGTCCCCGCGATCACTCTGGAAGTGACTTTGGATAACTCGCTGTGCCAGTCGGAACGTAGGATATTTCTTGGCTTTCAAGGCACGGACTCTGCGCGTGGCATGCGGCTCTTTGAGCAGACGGGCGAGATCAGAGCCATCGCCAGCGGAGACACGCTCGCGCTGGCATCGGACACGGTTGATGTCACCGCCGCGTTGGGCTTCACGGTGGCGGAGATTTTGGCCGAAACGGATCCCGATAATTTTCCGTTTGGGATCGGCTCGGTGGGCATGCTAGTTTGCACCGTGCCAGCCGGACAGTGCCGCACCATGCGCGTGGCTGCATGTTTTTACCGCGCGGGTAGAGCGACCACAGGACTTGATGCCAGCTACTTGTACACCAATTTTTTCTCCGATCTTGAGGCCGTCGCCGCTTATGCGTTGAGCAACTTCTCATCATTGAAAGTGCGAGGAGACGCATTCGATAAGCGAGTCGATGCAGCCCATCTCGGCACCGCACGGGCTTTCATGCTCGCGCAGGCCATCCACAGCTACTACGGCAGCACGCAACTTCTGCAATGTGACGACAAACCTCTCTGGGTCGTCAACGAAGGAGAATACCGAATGCTCAACACTCTCGACCTCACGGTGGACCAACTCTTCTTCGAAATGGAGATGAACCCCTGGACTGTGCGGAACGTACTGGACTGGTATCTCCAACGCTACAGTTATACCGATACCGTACGGTTTTCTGGTGAGGCTACGCAGTTTCCCGGCGGGATTGCTTTTACGCATGATATGGGAGCAAACAATCATTTTTCCCGCGCACATCATTCCGTATATGAGAAAAGCGGACTGCATGGCTGCTTCTCGCACATGTGCCACGAAGAACTCGTGAATTGGCTGGTATGCGCCCTCGTGTATGCTAGGCACACCAGCGATACTTCATGGCGCAATGAACAACTCGGGGTTTTTAATGACATCCTCCAGAGCCTGCTCAACCGGGACCATCCCGATCCCGCACAGCGCGATGGTGTGATGTCTCTGGATGGCTCTCGTTGCAAGGCAGGGAGTGAGATTACCACTTACGACAGTTTGGACGTATCGCTGGGGCAGGCCCGGAACAATCTGTATCTTGCGGTGAAATGCTGGGGTTGCTACATCGGGTTGGCCGACTTGTTTGGTTCCGTCGGAGATGTGGGGCGGAGCCAGGTTGCCAGCGATCAAGCCCGACGTGCGGCGACCACAATCGTCAGCGCAGCCGACGAGGAAGGATTGCTGCCTGCGATACTGCACGAGAACGTCGCCAGCCGGATCATCCCGGCCATCGAGGGGCTCATCGTTCCTTACGCACTAGGTCTTACCCAAGTGCTCTCCGCGAATGGAGAGCATGGTGAGTTGATCATCACGCTTCGCAACCACCTCAAGTCTGTGCTGCGGCGGGGGGTGTGCCTTTTCCCCAATGGAGCGTGGAAGATCAGTTCTACCAGCGATAACACATGGCTAAGCAAGGTGTATCTTTGCCAGTTTATTGCTACAAAAATTCTCGGTGAAGAAGCTGACATCTCTGCCGATACCGCTCACGCGGAATGGCTACTCGATGAGCAAAACAGCTACTGGGCGTGGAGCGACCAGATCGTGAACGGTAAGGCGCGTGGCAGCAAATACTACCCACGCGGCGTGACCTCAATCCTCTGGCTCTCGCAGTGAATTTGTTGCGGCATGCGGCCCACGAAGTATGCGGTCCAACCCTGCCTTGATATACTCTGCCTGTTGCTGACTCACTGCGGATTTGAAATGAACGTGATCGCGGAAAAGATCGCATTTAATCTGCGAGGAGAACGCGTGCAGATCGATCACGAGCACATTTTGCTCTGCCATGATCTTTGCCGCCGCAGCATTGTAGCGCGCAACATCATTCTCAAAGCGGTGAAATGACGACCGGGAATTGTGGCGCAGTTCATCCACCGGCGTTGTGCTTATCCAGACCATCCGCTTGCCTGCCTGCAGAACAAGCTTGAGCATTGCCCGCAGATTCTTTCGATAATCCTCGAGTGAGACCTGTCGCTTTCCGGTCGCGGGATCAGTCTTGATGTCGTGCAGGCCGCTGTTGACCACGATTGTGTCCGCCATGGCGGCGGGAGCTTGCAGGACCTGGTGCAAATGCTCAAGCACGCGCCCCGAGTTGCCTCCATTCGCACCTTGCGGATGATCGAGATCCTTGCGAGCCAACTCCAATCCTCCTTTGCGGCTGTAGCGATAGCGCCCAAGGCATTCGCGCTCCAAGGCTTCATGGTAATCGATCGAGATGCTGTCGCCGACGAGATAAAATGCGGGCAGCGGATCGGGAGCATTTCCAGCAAACGCTTTAACCACAGCTGCGGCAATCGCAGCATCGCCTTCCGCATTGGGATGCAGGCCATCCGTGTAATGTCCGGGTTGCAGGGTATCGAGCAGACTGAAAAAACGGACTCCGCGCGACCTGGCCAACCGTTCCATACCAATCTCCAGGCGGCTTAGCAATGGAGGCACGACGCCGTAACCTTTCGCCAGATTCATCGCGTTTAATCCCGCGACATCAACACCACACGGAGCAACTAGAAAGATCGACTCACGAGGAAAACGCGCCATTGCGAGGTCCAGCGCGGTCTCCAGATGTGCCAGACAAGCGTTAAGCTTTTCCTCATCGGATCGAGAATCGCGCGCTGGCAGATCATTGACACCGAGCAGAATCAGGATGCCTTGGGCCTCGGGGTGTGCGGCGAGAGTGGCGGGCAGCTCCTTAGCCACGTCGGATGTGCGACGCCCGGCGCGGCCAGCATTGATCAGCTTCCACGGCCCTGCCGCTTCCGCCGAGTCCACCCATGTGCCGTGGGCAGTGATGGAATCGCCGAAACAAATGAGGCTGGGTCGATCGCTCTCTGGGTGCGCGGAGGAAGCTGCTAGCGCGAGTTGCATCCCGATGAGAAAACAAATTGCGAAGATCTTAATTAAATGAACCATGTGTTATCGACTCAAATGCAGCCGAAAAAAGCGGCGTGCATGTCCGGTTATAGTCACCGTGTCGTCCACCGTCACCACTTCACCTACACGACCTGGATTTGTGTCGATGACAGTCCATGATTCCGGCTGCAAAGTCGAACTGGCCTGAACTTCGTAAACCACATCATCGCGAGCGCGGAAGAACTTTATTTGCAACCTGGAATTGGACAATTGCAATTGCAGGGGCGATGCGGATTCCGACGCGAGCGGATGCGTGCCCAGCGCGTATTCGCACAGGTTGTTCAAACCATCCGCATCGGGATCCGCCAGATTTCCCCAGAGCGTGAATTCGAGTTCAGCGTTTGCAAGCTGTGCACTGGTGAAATGCTCTTCACGCCACGTCTGAATCGGCGAGGTCGGAGGTATTGAGGACGCCGCTAATTTATGCACAAAAACGTCATCGATCCGAAAGCGAGGGACCGCTGAGTCGGACCGAGTGCGGAAGCGCAAATAGACACGATTAAACGCGGTCACAATCCCCGCACTATCGGAGACTTCCTGAACAGGCCCGTTGCCCAGCCGGAAGCGGACGCGCATGGTGTCCGTGCCTGATCGGAAGACCTCCAGCATTACGGTCGTGGCGTGTGTGCCTGCATCGATCGAAGCGAGATTGCTGGCCAGCGTCTGCGTGCCAGTGTTGAGAAGCTGCGCTCCGCCCGAGCCAGTCTTGCGGATCGAGCCCAGTGGCGTGGAATTGCCGTAGGAGCTGAGGAAAAAATATTCGCGGTTGCTGACATTGTTCCATGGCTCCGCACGCGCGTTGGGCGTGTGGGCTATCGAAACGCCGGTGGTCAGCGCATCGGCTCGCGGAGCGTCTGTGTGCCGCAGTTTAAATTGCACGCGCAGACCTTGGCTCACTTCCAGACTCACCGGAGAAGGCAGCGCGAAGCTGATATACTCGTCTTTGTTGGCCGTGGACATCGACAATCCCGCGACGTAGCCCGGCGTGCCGGAATCGAGAAGACCGTCGGTGACTATATGAAAAGTATTGCCCGTCCGACTCCATGCCACATCGAGCGCGTCAGTTCCATTGGTGACATCGCCGTCGGTATAAGAATCATGCACTAATGTCACGAGTGCCAGTGTGGTGACGGCTGATGAGTTGGCAAAGGATGAGGTTCCCAAAATGTTCGTCGCGGCAACGCGATACTCGTAGCTGACATTGGCTACCAGGCCTGCATCGGAGAAGCTTCGCGCGGAATGGTCGAGAATGCTCACCAGATTCCACGTCCCGCCAGACACAGCCCGGCGCTCGACTCGATATGCGTCGGTGTCCATACCGCTATGCCCCCACTTTATGGATACCTCAGTGTCACTGATGGCGGTAGCTGTCACAGCCGACACGCTGGCAGGTGCGGAAACAGGCACCATAAAACAAAGAGCCTGGCCGGCATTATAATATGTTCCCGAAGCGGAGCCGGTGAGCACCACCGTCCGCACGTGATAATGGATTGTGGCCTTGGGCGCGGAGACGTCCGTATAGCTGGTCGCTGCCACCGGGCTGTTCGTCAGTCGCGTAAATGGACCCAAGGCGGAATCTGAACGGTAGATGTGGTAACCCACGATGTTCGCTTCAGCAGGCGCATGCCATGTGAGGTGTATGGTATCCGTGGAGGTCCCCTGCATGCGCGTAGGAGCCGCAGCAATCATCGGCGGGGCGACCGGATGCAGGCGCAACGTGGGATCGCCCATGAGCGCGATGTGCACCATGCGCGGCGTATTTGTATGAGGGTTGAAATATCCCACATTCCAATTGGAGCTGATATCGCCGGGATTGTTTACCGTGCGCAGATACGCGTCTCCGATAGTCTCGCCGAGAGCCATGCCATGAATATTCCAGTCTGGTCGATTGGCCCAGATGGAGACAAGACCAAGCGAACCGGTGGCGTCGGCGAGGGGCACTCGCAGAAAATTATCGTTCGGGCTGTCCCAATCGCCAAAGTAGGAGCCGAAGAGCAGATTGAAAACAGCCAGGCTGGTTTTTGTTTTAAAGTCGGACGAGGACCCGATGCCGGCAGCGGATGTGTAGCTGCCAGACCCGCTACCGTAAGCCCAAAGATATTTGTTGAGTTCCAAAGTCGGGAACCAATTTGCAGTGACCACCACCTGACCAGGGCCAAACATGGCGCTAAACCCCCGCCACGCAGCAGAAGCCGGTGCCTCGCCGCCCAGATAATTCAAGCCATCACGAATAAGACCACGCGCAGGGATGTCTGAGTAAGCACCGAGCCGGTGACGGAATTCATGGTTTTTTCGCAAATAATTCCGAAGCAGTTCAGTCTCGTTTACACCAGCAGAAAAGCCGTTCAGGTTCGCCATGTCGATACGGCCAATGGCGATGTCCGCATCCGAAGGCAGATTGCTTTGATCCATTTTTCCATCGCCGGGAACGTTGTGATTACGCACCGAAGCAGCCGTCGCATTATCGACAGCCGTATCCGTCCACACGCCATCGAGATCAGCGTAGTAGGTGTCAGCCGGCCAGGCGCCGCGATGATCGGGAGTGTGACCATCGGGGCTGATGTTGCCAGAATAAGGCACCGGGATTCGACCAAGCAGAATGGCAGCTTTCACATTTGCGGGATCAGTATTGTAGAGCGAACGCAAAGTTTCCCGCACAGACACCGGACTATCGGAAGGTGCTGCGGACTGGATGAGCACCGTCCATCCGTCGCCAATCAAATCGTTGGTAAATGTCTCGATCTCCGGTGCGAGCGCGGACTGTTTGGTGGAATCCACCAGCAGGATCACCTTGCCGCGCTGATCCAGCAGCGGAGCGGCATTCCCGGCGATCGTGTAGCCACGCGCGTGATTCGAGAACTCGGCAAACACATACTGTCGATACACTTTGTATTCGTAGCGAACGCCGGACTGGACGGTGGCATCCACGAACGATGTCGCGGTCGGCGCGGGATTGTTTCCGAGATATGTCCACGTGGAAGTGCCAGGTGGTCGCCTGAAAACGTTAAAAGTTTCGACGCTGTAGGGACTAGGTTCCCAATGCAACGTAATCTGTGGTGGGTTGGCTTGGGTGGAGGCATGGACGCGCACTGCACGCACACTGCCATCCTGCGCGTGCAGCATGGTCGCAATCATCCACCAGAACGCGAAGCATAGAAAGGGGCGTGGACGATTGCTCATGAGCATAGCCTGACAACTATAGTGTCGAAAGGGGGGCGGGAACTGGTGAATTATGATACAGTATCACTGCACAG
>CBDUBV010000099.1:0-10532 GCA_965365475.1 uncultured Chthoniobacteraceae bacterium
CCGATGCTCACATCCACGCGGGCACTGTGCAAAACGTGAAAATCTCCGCAGATTTTCCGCGCAAGCACCGCGAGCTTTATCATGCGCTGTTTGGTGGGTATTTTAAACAGGGTGGCACCCAGGCGATGATCACCGTCACGCGACGCGAGGATCTGCTCGCTGCACTCGAGCACCCGGAACACTATGCAAATCTAATCGTGCGCGTGGGCGGATTCTCGGCGCGGTTTGTCGATCTCGATACCGCTACTCAGCAGGAAATTCTATCGCGCACTGAGCACGCGGCATGACCGGAATTATGACAGAAAAGATCAAATTGAAATCTTGATGGGTGCGCTCGAGCGAGCGGTGGTGGATGATCCTTGCTGATTACCTTATGGATGCTGCAAGGGGAGAGAAGCTGTGGAAGGCTTGATAAGCGAGGCATGCAGAGCTACATACGCTCCTATAAACCGATGAATCGCTATTTCGACAATGGTTTTAAACCTAAAGCTTGGCACTACCATGATTGACTCACAAATAGATTGCACCTGCCTGTGGCGTCGTGGTGCAGGGAAACGCGCGTTGGCGACGATCGCACTCTGCATTTGCGGATGGACTGGTGAACCCAGCTTCGCTGCCACGTTGCAGATAAGTCCGCAGCAGGCAGAACAGGTGGGCCGAAGGGTGTGGCAGAATGAGAGTGGCGGGACGATTCAAGGGTTGACCGCATGGAATAAAGGCGAGGACTTTGCGTCGCTGGGCATCGGCCATTTTATTTGGTATCCCAAAGATAAACGCGGCCCATTTGAGGAAAGCTTTCCCGGCCTCGTGCGCTATCTAGAGCGGAGTGGCGTGCGGCTGCCGCAGGGGGCGCGCCTGGATGGCGCGTGCCCGTGGGATTCGCGGGACGAATTCATGCGGGACTTCGATAGCGTAGAAATGAAGGCAATCCGCGACCTGCTTGCACGCACGGTGCCTGAACAAGCCAGGTTTCTAGCCATGCGCCTGGAGGAGGCTTTGAGCAAGATGCTCGCCCATACCGACCGCAAAGCGCATGTGGAAAAGCAGTTCTATAAATTGGCTCAATCGGCGCAAGGTCTCTACGCGATGATGGACTATGTGAACTTCAAAGGCGAAGGCACATCCGCGACAGAGCGTTATGAAGGTGAGGGATGGGGCTTGTTGCAAGTGCTGGAGGGGATGAATGAGTCGGGTGATGCTCCGCGTGAATTTGCCCGTTCCGCGGACCGTGTGCTCACTCGCCGGGTGAAGAACGCTCCTGCGTCACGAGGCGAGGAACGCTGGTTGCCAGGCTGGCGGAACCGGCTCAAAACGTATTGACCTTCTGCCGGATTCTGGCTGGTCATGGCATGTATCGTGCTCTATCAGGTCGAGTGCATTCCGTATTTAGGCTGTGATCAATTCTATATTATTCTTTGTGTGCAGTTTGGTGGCAGGGGTGGTGCTTTTTCCCGTGCTCATCTACTGGGCGAAAAGCAAATCGATCGGCCTGGATGCGCCGGATTCTTTGCGCAAGCGGCATGCGGGCGAAATACCCCGGCTGGGCGGGATTCCGATCATGATGGTGGTCATGGCCAGCACGGTGGCGGTGCTGGTGTTGCGGCCCGATGTGGTCGGAGAGTGGACACCGATCGTTGTCTGTTCATTGCTGATCTTTCTGCTCGGGCTGTGGGACGATCTGCGCCCGCTGCCTGCAAAGGTTAAATTCATCGGGCAGATTCTCATCGCGCTGGCGGGATACTCCATGGGCCTCGGGATCGACAAAATGACGTATCCGGGTGGGAATTTCACCACGGACTTGAATGCATGGAGTCTTCCTGTGACGCTTTTCTGGCTGATCGCCATCCCGAATATCATCAACCTGATCGATGGCTTCGATGGGCTGGCAGGCGGGCTGGGCTTATTTATGGCGGTGACGCTTGGAGTCGTGGCATTCTCGACCGAGCAATTGCCTGTAGCGTGGTTCTGCTTTTCTTTGGCAGGAGTGTTGATCGCTTTTTTGATGTTCAATTTTCCGCCGGCAAAAATCTTTCTGGGCGATGGCGGTGCTTATCTTATCGGGTTCTGCATCGCTGCGTTGTCCTTGAATAGCAGCAACAAAGGCTCTGTGGCGGCGGTGTTGTTTGTAACCGTCGTGGCGCTGGGGCTTCCCATTCTGGATACGCTGCTTGCGATGATCCGCAGAACATTTCGTGGGTATCCGCTTTTCCATGCGGACGATGAGCATATCCATCATCGATTGCAGAATCTGGGTTTAAGCAAGCGACGGATTCTGCTCACGATCTATGGTGTCTGTGTGGTGTTGAGTCTGGTGGGGCTCAGTATCTTCTGGAGTCAAGGGCGAACGCTGCCGATTGCGATGGGAGTTGTATTCCTGCTTGCGTTGTTTGCTGTGCGGTACCTGCGCTACTTCTCCACATGGGACGATGTGCAGCGGGTTTTCTCCAACACGGGCGAGAAGCGCAGCAGCGTACGCTACGCGTTGTTGCAGGCGAGCATCATGAAACTTGAAGTGGACCGTTGTCGTAGTGAAGGAGAGTTCTGGCAAGTGTTTGAGACAGCACTTATGCGGGTCGGATTGTCGCGGCATCCTTTGCAGGGCAACAGGACAAGTTGCGAGATTTCACTGAGTTACAATGGTGATGAGCCGCTCGTGCTGCGGGCCCAGACCACCGAAGATCTCACCGAGGCGCACTGGCGAAGAGTCGCTCAATGCTTCGCGCCCGCTTACAGAAAAGCTCAGGAAAAATGGCATTCGCACGCAAGTTTGGACTGATTGTTTTTGCTCTGCTCGTGGTGCTTGCGCCGCTGCTGTATGGAGCGGTGGACCGCGCCTGGCAATCGATGCTGTTGCTGATATTTGCTGCGGGTGTGGCTGTAGCTCCCCCTGCTCAGCCTGGCGGGACGCGCGTGCATTGGCTGCTCGCGGGATTGTTTGTCGGACTGCTTGTATTAAAGGAAATGTTTTCCAATGTGCTGGCACCTCTGGCATGGCGGGAAAGTCTTACGCAGGATTACGGATTGCCCATGCGCGCTTGGGGAAATCCTCAGCCGATTGTGGCAGCCGAGCTTCTCGTCACGATGGCGCTTGCGGTGCTGTGGTTTTATTGGGTGCGCGGGTTAATAGCAGATACGATGCGCCCGGTCCAGCTCTCGCTGATTCTGCTATGCTCCGCGACGTTGCTTTCGGTGGTGAGCTTGGTGATGATGCAGTGGGACTCGGAGCTGATCTATGGCGTGCGGCTGGTGCGCGGGTGGCAGCAGTTTGGGCCGTTTCCAAACAGGAATCACACAGCCAGCGTGCTGGCGATGGGTGGCGTGATCGGTGCGGGGTGCATGATTCATTTTATCAAATCCAAAGCATGGAGCGGACTGGCGCTGTGCTCAATCGGCACGGGCATTTGTTTAACAGGGCTGATGATGAGTCGATCACGCGGGGCACTGCTGGCGGGTGCGGTGGGCATGGTGCTCCTGCTGATGCTGCATGGTCTGCATGCGCGAAGCCGCAAAGGGTTGGGAATCGCACTGGGAGTGGCTGCATTGGGAGTGGCGGCGGCACTGTTTACGCGCGGCGAGAGTATGGTGCGGCTTTTGCGCCCGGATGCCACGGATGAAATGTCCACCGTGGGGAGGTTCGAAATCTGGAAGGATTGTCTCAGCATGATCCGGGACGCGCCGTGGTTTGGGCATGGGTTGGGGACGTTTCGAGCGGCTTTTCCATTTTATAAAAGCATGAACCTTGGAAATGACCGCGTGCTACATCCTGAAAGCGGATGGATGCTGTGGGCGGTGGAGCTGGGGCTCGTGCCGTTGGGGCTTGGGCTGGTTTTGCTTGTATTGCTCTTGTTTGCATGGCTGCGCCTGGCTCGCGAGATGGGACGTGGGTTCTCGATGCGTGCGGCAGGTCTGTGTGGTTTCCTCGTATTGCTGACGCATTCCGCCTATGACGTGCCCGCTGGGCGCTGGGCCGCGGGTGCGTTCGGGCTGGCTGCCCTGGCCACCGCATGGCCGGTGCGGAAGGCAGTGCTCATGCCCGCCGGGCGTTGGGCGGCGGTGCCGGTGGGCGGTGTTGCTTTGCTTTGGATGATGGGGTTCCTCACGGGAATACCGACCTGGTCATCCGGGGCGCGGGAAAGACTTCTAGCGCGGTGGACGGAACCCGGCGCGGTAACCATGCGCGGGATTAACGATGCAGTGCGGGCGTTCCCGGCTGATGTGGAGCTGCACCAGATAGCCGCACTTTATAAACTCCGCCTTCGGCCCGTGCAGGCGTGGATGCATTTCAGCGTGATCAACCGGCTCATACCCGACTCGTGGATTCTTCCGCAGCAACAAGCAGTGTTGGCTGCGGAGGTGGACTCTGCGATGGCATTGTCGTATTGGGAACTGGCGATTGATCGTGCAGGGGAAAGGGCGGGGGAAGTCTTTGAAACCGCGCGCGCACAGACCGCTTCACTGCCAGGTGCCGATGAGTTCTGGCGGGGATTTGTTTCCAATCGGCCGGAATTCATATTGCTTGGGCGGGGCACAGAGGCGGAGAAAGCTGCGGCGGTGCGCTACTGGCTCGCTCATCGCGGAAGCAATAAGGAGTTGTTTCCTTTCGAGCTTGAGGCGTTTTACGAATCGCTTGTGGACGAGTCGCTGGCGGAAGAATTTCGCGGGTGGCGGGCGGAGCATCCGGAGTTGCTCGGGCAGCACGCCGGGCGATGGATCGAGATTCTCAGGCAATGGGGGGCACAGCGGGAGGCGTGGGAGCTATTGCTAAAAGTGCAACCTGCGCCTGAGTATTCGAATGTGGATGCCAAGGTGGATACTGAAAAACTGGCGCGTCAGAACCGGATCAACCCTGAGGATTGGGTGAATGCGCAGATGCTGGTGCAGGCATTAATGGCGCAGGGAAGGGTTGAGGAGGCGGACAAGGTATTAATGAATTCCGCACAGATGCAAGGTGCGCCGCGATGGTTCCGCGTGCGTGCTGCGCATGCTGCTGCGCGTAGCGGTCGATATGCAGAGGCAGTGGAGTTATTGCAAAACGAACTTACTCCGTGAGCTGCATGCCGGTAGTGGGGGTTCCGGTCAGAATTTCTGCTACGAGAAATGGTCGGCGACGTTCGGTGCTGACGCGCAGGGTGATTGGGTCTGCGGTGTCTGCTTTCGCATAAAGAGCAGTTCCAGCCCGCAGATCGCGGTTGGATTTCACGAGCACGAATCGCGCTGCGGCGTTGACAAAGACTACTGTGCCCATGACGGGTCGATGTGATGGCGCATCGGACAACACAGCGGGCGTTTCCTTTTTTTTGAAAAGGCTGCATGCCGGAGCGGTGAGGATAATTACTATGGCGAAAGGAATGCGCGAGTTCATGGAGTGGGTTGCAGGGTGATGCAGATCGGCAGATGCTCAGCACCAGGCACGCGCTGAACGTTGCTGTGCAGTATAGTCCAACGATCGTCCGCGAACAAGCAGTCGAGACGCATCCAGCGGCCCGGCGGCTGGATGCGGTAGTTTTTTTTGTCGGGAAAAGTAAACCCGAAGCCTGTGCCGGCGATGCGGTGTGCATCTTGAAATCGCTGGCTGAAAGCGCGGTAGATGCGGCCCCACGCGGGAGCGTTAAAATCGCCCGCGAGCATGGAGGGCAGGGGATCGAGTGCTGCGCGGTTGGCGAGTTCCCGTGCCATCGCCAGCCGGTTGCGCCAGAAAGCGTGGTCGAATGTCTCACTGCCGCCATTGGTGCTGAAGCTGGCTTCGATCGCATCGCGCGGAGTGAGCAGATGGACATTATACAACGCGACAGGCCCCGAGGGCAGCTCCACCACAAACCGCGCAGCCAGAGGTACTCTTCGTGTGAGTGCCTGCAGGTACACCTCACGAGCTTCGGCGATGGGGAATCGGCTGAGCAGAAGGAATTCATCTGCTGAAGCCAGGTGATAGCCTGGCAGGTTGTGCGCGTATAGCGGTGCCCAGCCATTGGCACCTTGGATAAAGATAACATCCGGTTGATGTTTCTGGATGAAGGCAAAAAATGAACCGTCATCTCCGTCATCGCGGTTCCACGATACCACGCGCACGCCGGTCTCCGCCTGCGGCTCGACACGTGCAGGCCTCCAGTGCATGGGACCGAGAAGCATGAGCAGCATGGATGCTCCCACGCACATCGCAAAATTGCTTTGCTTGGCAAGCAGCGCGGCCACCGCGACGATGCCGAGCAGCACGAGCCAGAACCATTGCGGGATGAACAGGCCCAGCCCGGTAAAAGAAAAATTCTCTCCCAGCCATGCGATCAGCAAAAAACTCGTCCAGGCTGCAAGTGCAAGCCAATGCCACCAGCGTAGCTGCATAATAAAACAAGCAACTCGGTTCACAGCAGTTGATATGGATCAACATCCACGGTTACCTGCACATCGTCGGGGAAAGTCAGGGATTGAATCTTCTCCCGGATAAACCGGCTGAGCGTGAGCACCTGGCGGGTGCGCAAAGCGATGTGAAAGCGGTATTTGCCTTTGGATTTCTGCAAAGGCGCGGGTGCGGCTTCTCCGAGATACACATCCGGCGGGAGGCCTTCGAGCAAGCGTCGATGCAGTGTCTGCGCGGTGAACTCCGCGAGGCGTTCATTCTCGGAACGCAGATGGATAAGTATCATGTGAGAGAAAGGCGGGTAGTTCCATTGTGCACGAAACTCCTGCTCTTGCTCCCAGAAATGTTTAAAATCATGTTTGCGCGCAAACTGGATAGCTGGGCTGTGCGGCGTGTGGCTTTGCACAAATACCTCTCCGTGCACTTCTCCGCGGCCGGCGCGACCGGCCACTTGCACGAGCAATTGGAACGTGCGTTCCGAAGCTCGAAAGTCCGGCAGGTGCAGCGTGAGATCGGCATTGACGATGCCCACCAGCGTGACGTTGGGAAAATGCAGGCCCTTGGCAATCATCTGGGTGCCGATAAGGATATCGATCTTGCCTGAGCGAAATGCGCTGAGGGTCTCGCGGTAAGCTTCCTTGCGCGTCATGGAATCCGCATCCATGCGAGCGATTCGTGCACCAGGAAATATTTTCGCCACGGTATCCTCCACGCGTTCGGTGCCAGTGCCAGCGTAGCGGATGGCGGGATCGGCGCACGCTGGGCAACGCGGCGGAACCCGATCCATATGCCCGCAGAGGTGGCATACCAGTCGGGCGGCGGCGCGGTGAAATGTGAGTGCTATACTGCAATGCTCGCACATGCAGACATGCCCGCACTGCGGGCATGTGAGCGAGGTGGAATATCCCCGGCGGTTGAGAAAGAGAATGGTCTGCTCGCTTTTATCCAGACGATCCTGGATCGCCACGCGCAGTCGCTCGGAGAGCAGCGAGGCTTGATCTTTGCGCCCATGCAAGCGCATGTCGATGATGCGAATGTATGGCATGTGCCGCGCATCCACGCGTTGCAGCATCTCGATGAGTTGATACTTGCCCTTGGTCACATTGTGGTAGCTTTCGAGCGATGGTGTGGCGCTGCCGAGAAGCACGGCGCATTTCTCGATGCGCCCACGCAACACCGCGATGTCCCGTGCATGATAGCGCGGGGCTTCCTCTTGTTTGTAGGAATTCTCGTGCTCTTCATCCACCACGATGAGGCCGGGATTCTCCACCGGCGCGAACACCGCACTGCGTGCTCCGATCACGATGCGGGCTCGGCCCCGGTGGATGTGATGCCATTCATCGTGCCGTTCACCTGCCGAGAGGTGGCTGTGCAGCACGGCGACGTGGTGGCCGGTGAAGCGGCTTTTAAAACGCTCAACCGTCTGCGGAGTCAGCGAAATTTCCGGCACGAGCACGATGGCCGTGCGGCCTTGATCGAGCACTTCCTGCAACGCTTGCAGATAAATCTCCGTCTTGCCACTGCCCGTGACGCCATGCAGCAGCAAAGGCTTGCCGCCAGTGGGATTGCGGATCGCTTTGAGCACTTCTGCAAGTGCCGCAGTCTGCTCGGCCTCCAGTGCGTGCGGTTTATTTTGAATAAACGTCTCCGAGCCGAATGGATCGCGCATCACCGTGGCCGGGCGCATGTTGATCCAGCCTTTCTCTTCCAGCGTGTGCAGGATGCTGCGTGCAGCGTGGCAGGCTTTGGAGAGAGCCGCAGCCGGAATGGGGTCGGAAGTGCGGGCGGAGAGATAGCGCAATATCTCGGCTTGTTTGGGCGCTCTGTCTTGCAGCGAGACCATCTCCTCCGGCGTGGGAGTGCGAACGAGCTGCACTTCGATGACTTCACGATGACCGGTGGTGGCTTTGCGAATCACTTCCGGCAACACAGCGCGCATGGCCGTCTCCACCGGGCAACAATAGTAATCCGCCATCCAGCGGGCGAGCTGGATCATCACTGGCCCCACGATGGGGCGTTCGGCAAGGAGCGAATCGATGGGGCGCAATTTGGCGTGTGGGCTTTCGGCAGGCAGGTCCACCACGGTGGCGTTGAGAGTCCTGTCGCGAAAAGGGACGCGCACGCGGCTGCCGATTTCCACCTTGGGCCGAAGGGGTTCGGGAACAGTATAATCAAATTCCCGGTCGGCCGACCGGTCGATGATCACACGCGCGATGACCGGAGGTGAGGGCTCGAGAAGTTCCATGGAGGAAGAAAAATAGGCCACCCGCAGCCGCAGGCACACGGAAAAAACAGTTCGCGACGATTTTCTTTGCAAAGCTACAATGAACACCATGCGAACACGGCGGATTGTAATCGGGGTGCTGGCAGCGGGTGCATTGTACCTGCTGCTGGATGTGTTGCATTCCGGCGATCCGATTTATCGGCTCAGAGAGTTGGCGTCGCTTGGGCGGTATCATCGCTACGACGAGTTGATCGAAGAGACTGCCCGACGCCATGGGGTGGACCCGAACTTGATCAAAGCTGTGGTATGGCGCGAGAGCACGTTCCGACCCGACCAGACCGGGACCAGTGGAGAACGCGGTCTCATGCAGGTAATGGAAGGAGCCGCGACCGATTGGGTGCGCGCCAACAAGATCGAGACCTTCCAGCCCACAGACTTGTTCAGCCCCGAGACCAATGTGGAAGTAGGCACATGGTATCTGGCCCGCGCGTTGCACAATTGGGTGGTCGCGGACGATCCCGAGCCGTACGCGCTGGCAGAATATAATGCGGGTCGAAGTCGGGCACTGCGCTGGGGCGAAGACCGCGAAGACCCTCTGCCTGCAAGAGAGATGCTTGAAACGATGGATTTCGAAAGCACCAGAAGATACGTCGCAGCGATCCGTGCACGGGCGGAGTTTTATCGGCTACGCGGTGAATTTCCCGAGCCGGACTCCAGCAGAAAGTGAAAGGTTTCCCTTTTCACTCACCTGTTTATACTCACGCCTGTGAAACTTCTCCTGGTCGATGGCAACTACTATGTTTACCGCTCGTTTTTCGCCATCCGCGAGCTGTCCAATTCACGCGGCGAACCCACCAACGCGATTTATGGATTTATAAAAACCATCCGCCGCATGCTCAAAGACCTGCAACCCGATCTGGGCTTGGTGCTGTGGGACGAAGGTCTGCCCGAGCGCCGCACCCTGCTTCAACCCGAGTATAAGCAACAGCGGGCGGCGATGCCTGATCTCATGATCCCGCAATTGGCAGAAATCCGGAATCTGGTGGAATGTCTTGGCTTGCATAGTGTGGCCGCGCCAAATACCGAGGCGGACGATCTCATTGCATGCTACGCTGTGCAAGCTCGCGCGAAAGGCATCCAGACCGTATTGGCTACGAACGATAAAGATTTGTTTCAACTCGTGGACGCGTCGGTGAGCATCTACTCCACTAACAAAGCGGATTTGCAGCCGGGGAAGACTTTTGCCCTGTTGGGACCCGAGCACGTCCGCGAGAAATGGGGGGTCGAGGCGCACCAGATTCGCGATGTGCTGGCACTCACAGGAGATACAGTCGATAACATACCAGGAGTGGAAGGTGTCGGCGGCAAGACCGCTGCAAAACTGATCCTCGAGTTCGGATCGATCGACAACCTGCTTGCAAACCTGCCCAGTATCGCCAACGAGAAATTGCGCGAGCGCATCACGGGCGCAGCAGCACGCATCCAGCAGAACCTCGAGATGGTCTCCCTGGATTACTCGATTCCCTTGCCGCTGCCCGTGGAGCAAGCGCGGATCACGCCCGATCCCGCCACGTTGGCCACGCACATGCGTCGCTATGAATTCGGCTCGCTCCTGCGCGAGGTAGAAGCCGAGGTGCCGCACGCCGCGCAGCAGGAAGAACTTTTTTAAGAAAAGGAAATGGATAAAGTCCTCATCATTGAAGACGACCCCGCCCTTCTCCGCGGGCTCAAAGACAATTTTGAGATGAGCGGCTACCAGGTCCTCACTGCCAGAGACGGTGAGCAAGGGCTGGACCTCGCACTGGAGTGCCGCGCAGACCTGATCATCCTCGACATCATGGTTCCGCACGTCAATGGCTATGAGATTTGTCGATCCATCCGGCAGGAGAACCCAGCCGTGGCGATCATCATGCTTACGGCCCGCGACGAAGAAGCGGACATCGTGTTGGGGCTCAA
>CBDUBV010000100.1:0-10348 GCA_965365475.1 uncultured Chthoniobacteraceae bacterium
CATGGAATGCGATGGCTGCAAAATACCGTGACCCGCCGCTTTAATGTTCGCCACCAAAAATGGGGTGGCGTTTTGAGAAGGGGGCGGTCTTGGGGTCGGTATCATAATAACGATCGTTCTGCATTTCATTCCACCAACTGATGCTGCGCCACACGCAGGGTGCCCGCCGTTCGGGAACATCCTCGCCCGCAGGCGCATCGAGCATTGTCATCCACAGGACTTTGTAAAGGGGAGGGGCAGACCACTATGAAGTCCTTGAGCCCATGCCGCAAAGATCCGGCCATCTCTGCGCCGCCATCGTCCGCCATGGCCTGCATCGATGATCACGGTCTTTTCCGTGCGAATGCGGCTGCTAGATCATCGAGATTAAAGGTCTTCCGCCTTCCATCCGCGTCACGGAAGACCACCTCGAACCAGCCTTTCATCCGCTCCGGCTCCCAGCACCGCCCAAAGACCTGCAGCGGTCGCCGCTCCAGAATCCGTGCGATCACCTGCTCATACGCAGAGCGCGGGAGCGAACGCATGCGGCGCCGGTCCATCATTATTGCCCGACCCACATCTGAGTATTGAGGCGGACGGCCATCGAAATCCATAAGCGACCTTGCGCGCCCATTTAGCACCGCCTGCACATGCTCGCAGACCTCCCGATCTGCCAACTGCCGCATGCGCGCGGTAAATCGGCTGGCGATATCCAGGCCGATACTCCGCAGGCTCATCCGACGGCCATCGAGCGTCTCCCAGTCTTCCGCCACAATATCTGCAGCAAAGGGATTTCGCGGGTAGCAATCGTAACGCGCCAACCAGCCCTTGCGCGATGTGTGCCGGCGCGGTTTAAACCCACGAATCACCGGGATTTTCCGCTCGCGCAAGACGCTAAGATCGTGCGCCGACCAATCTGTGACTTCCATCACGGCTGCCGTGAAAAATGTTGCTGCGGCGACCATTAACTCCGGGTCTGGCGTGAAGTCGGCGGTGATTTCCACTCGATTTCCCCGTGGCCGCACGCCGATTCCCGTGGAAAGCCGGTTCGCCGACAGCAGAAGTCCCGGCACCGCGACCACGTAGCTGAGCAGCAGCGCGAGCCGCATTGCCGCCCGCTCATCGAGCGGACGCTCGACGGGGAGCGAGACGGAATAGTGCGTGGAAAATCCCTCGAGACGCACCTTCCGCCCGTCACGCTTTTCCCAGGCGTCCAGTTCCGTCCGCAGGTAGCGAATCTGCTCCCAAAGCGAGCGAATCACGCGCAGGCAGCAGTCGTCCTCCACCTCGATGATGGGCGTGGCGACCTCGATCACGCCGGTGTCGAAATAGATCGCGCCGCCGGAAGGCATGTGATAGGAGCGCCCGGCGCGGTGCATCATTTTCTCCCGCACGATCTCCTGCGGTGTCTTGAAGATCACTTCCGGCCGCTGTGGTTTATCATTCACGAGCACCGTAAACTCCGACTCGGCACCGATGACTGGACGCAGCGGCCCCGCGCCGACTCGCTCACCTTTTCGTGCGTTCTTTGCGACTGATACCACTTCACGCATACATATCGAGGCGGATTAGTCCTCCGCTTCTCCCGGAGGTGACCAGTGAAGATATCCCAACTCAAGATGAAGATGATCGTCAGTCCCGCCCGGCTCGTCGCCGGGCGGCTTTACTTCCACGGCGGGATTCAGATCCTTCGCCATCTCGCCATATCGCCGGATGGGTTCTGGGTCATCCAGGAAGGTGTTTCCGATCCGGTAAATGTCCGCCGCGCAAGCCCACGTGTGTGGATCTGCCCGATCCACCAGACGATGCGCGGGCGAGCGGTAGCCGCCATTGGCAGCGATGTAAACAGAGGCATCTACCTTGCTCCGCAATAGCTCGAGAAAGGCGGCGAAGATGAGAACGTTTGCCGGAAGATAATGCGGAAAACTTTGTAACAGGTCATCGTGCTCGCGGCAATCGACCAGCATCAGCTCGGAGAGCGTAAAGTGCGGTGCAAGCTGTGTTTCCTTTGCCACCTGCCAGCTCGGGACTTCTACAAACCATCGCGGGAGGCGGCGCTTGCGTCCGTCGAAACACTCTACCTGTTCGCCCGGCCTCAGCAGTGCCCTCGCCTCGGGGCGTAGCGCGTCAGGACCGATGATTTTAAGATCGCGCACACTTTTCACAATTCGGTCTCCTTTTCGCTTGGCCGTAAAAATTTAAATACCGCCGAAGAAATCGCTGCGACAGCCGCTTTGCGGTTTTGCACCGTCTCGTCCGCCTCTGTGAGAATCGAGATCACGTAGGGCTTTGTATCCGGCGTGTAAACAAGCCCCGCATCGTGACAGACCGTCGAAATCTCCCCGGTCTTGTGCGCCACTTCCGCGTGATCAGGCAGTTGCGCTGGGATCATCCGCTTGAATTCCTGTGCTAATAGAATGTCACGAATCTCGGCACGAGCCTCTTCGTGTAAAAAATCTTCGCTGCACAGAAGCTTGAAAAGGCTGACCAAACCGTCTGCGGTCACTTCGTTATTTATACCTTCCGTGAAAGCTTTCTCGTCTTCCACACCGCGCAACACGCGGAGTCCTTCCACGCGGTAATCTTGCAGAAATCGCTGTACCCGCTCCACCGTGAGGTAGTCGATCAGCAGGTTCGTCGCGAGGTTCGAGGAGCGCACGATCATCGCCTTCGCCAGCTCCCGCAACTGCAGGCAATGCCCGATGCTAGTATAAACAGTCGGTTCGCCGTCCCGCTTCGCGTCGGTGCGAAAGATCGAGCCATCCACCGCGCTATGAAACCGGTTTCGCACATGCAAATAATCCTCGAGCCGCACTTCGGCTTTGTGCACCGCATCAAAGAGCGCCAGCAGGATGGCAGCTTTGAATGTGCTCGCAGCATGGAACCAGCGGTCGCCCTGCCAGGAGAAAGAGACGCCTTTCTCGTAATCATGAAATGAAAGTGCTACCGCAGAAAAGCCGGTGTCTTCACCAATCGAAAGAATTTTTTCCAGCGGAAAATTGCCACCCATACAATGAATTCATCATCTGCCTTCAGGCGAGAAAATCAACGTAAATACCCACTGGCCGTGTTGCCTCATTGAAGCGGACAACAAAAAGCATGGAAAAGGGTTTGACAGTTTTTGCGACGGTCCCTATTTTCTCCCCTCCCGAAAACACGGGCTATTTTTTTATGCGAACTTTTTCTGCCAAATCCGAAGATGTGGAACGCCGCTGGTATGTGATCGATGCCGAGAACCAGGTGTTGGGCCGCGTCGCTGTGCAGGCCGCCAAATTGCTGCGCGGCAAAGGCAAGCCCATCTTCACTCCGCATGTCGATACCGGAGATTTCGTCGTCGTGATCAATGCGGATAAAGTGCGGGTCACCGGCAAGAAGAACGAAGCCAAAATGTACACGAGTTTCTCAGGCTACGTCGGCGGTCACAAATCCGAGTCTTTCCGCCACCGGATCGAGCGGCATCCGGAATTGATCATTGAAAGTGCTGTGCGCGGCATGCTCCCGCACAACCGCCTGGGACGCGCCATCTTTACAAAGCTCAAAGTTTATAAAGGCACTGCACATCCGCATCAGGCCCAGTCGCCCGTGGTGCTCGACAAGCTATCTTAATACAGTCTCCGAACCTACGCTCCACATATGATTCAAGAACAGGAAATCCTCGCAACCGGTCGTCGCAAATCTGCGGTCGCAACCATCCGGCTCAAACAGGGCTCGGGAAAAATCAGCGTCAACGGGCGAATGTTTGAGGATTATTTTCCTACCACAGTTCTGCAAACTATCGTGATGCGTCCGCTGGAAATTGCGAATGCTGCCAATCAGTTCGATGTGGCTGTGCGGACGATGGGCGGAGGGCCTGTGGGTCAAGCCGGCGCGGTGCGCCTGGCGATTGCGCGTGCGCTGTTGCAGACCGACGAGAATCTTCGGGTGCCGCTGCGTGGTGAAGGACTTCTCACGCGCGATCCGCGAATGAAAGAGCGCAAAAAATCGGGGCAACCTGGTGCGCGCAAGCGGTTCCAGTTCTCCAAGCGCTAAGACAGGCCGTCAGCCTTTTTTGCCGTTATCGCAACAGCTTCGCGAAGTTGTCTGCGATCTGCGCTGCGAGTGTTTCTACTCGGGTCTCCAGTAACGCCGACAGGCCGCGATAGACCGCGATGATATTGGCGGGATGATTCCACTTTGCGTCCTCCATTTTATGCGAGGCGAGTTCACTCGGAAGCGGCGAGTGCGGAGAATCTGTCTCGACTAGTAGTCGATCCTGTGGGATTTGACGAAATGTATCGCGGACTTTGCTCCTGCGTGCGTGGAGGAAACTTCCGGCAAATGAAAAACGGGCTCCGAGCGCAGCGAACGGTTTCACCATTTCCACTGAACCGCTGTATCCATGCAGGATGAACGGCGGGAGGGGGTGCGCGGAGAGGTCCTCCAGGAGCGGTCCCCACGCTCGCACGCAATGAATCGAAGCGCACAGCCCGTGTCGATGCGCCAGAGCGAGTTGCTCGCGAAAAACAGCGCGCTGCCGTCTCAGATCGGGCGCACACGCATCCAGCCCGATCTCACCGATGTGTCCGCGCAGGAGCTGCTGGAGTCGAGAGCAGACGTCGGGACTCCATCGCTCGGCATGCCATGGATGGATGCCGAATGCGGGAATGACCCACGAGTGGCGCGAAGCAAGCTCGGCTACAGCGGGCCAATCTGAGGGCTGCGTGGCGTTTACCAGCGACGCAGCGATGCCGGTGGCTTGCAACTCAGCCAGAACAGAGTCCGCATTACCGTGTCCGAGGACGGCATGGAGATGGTTGTGAGCATCTATCCACATAAGGGCGCAACTTCTTTGGCAAAAGATAAGATCATCCGATGGAGATTATCCAGTCCGTTCAAGCGCGTCGGTGTGAGGATCGAATCAATGCCGAGCTGGCGGAAGAGCACCCAAGGCGTGGAAAGAATTTCCTGTGGTGTTGCCTGGTCGTAAGTCTGAACCATGGCGCAGCAAAGACCTCTCACCATAAGCGATGTCGAGTCCGAGTGGAAATGACATCGTGTGCCATCGAACGTCCGCCGCAGCCACACTTGGGATATGCAGCCCGGCACGAGGTTGGCGGGAACGCGATCGGACGGGGGCAGGGGAGGGATGTTCTGAGCGCGCTGCACGATGTCTGCAAGCCGTTCCTGGGCATCGGGCAGAATGAGCGCACGTGTGATCGTATGCTCCTGGCGTTGTGCGACCGTCATGCCAAAGAGCGAAGCACCGACTGGATGCTCACGCAAGTAGTCAGGGAAGTCGAATCAGGCTTCCACACGGCTGCGCAGTTTTTTCGTCTCACCGCGGCGACGTTTGGTTTCCAATATCCGCTTCTGCACTCCTCGCGGGCGCGGCCGGTTTTTGCGGCGTTCCTTCTCCGCAGCGCGACGTCTCTCAGCACGCGCGGATGCACGTTGGGCGGCTATTTTATCGATGAGTCGCTCCCACGCCAGCAGGCGGTTGCGATGTTGAGATCGACTATCCTGCGCTTGCACTTGAAGGCCCGTGGGCACGTGCTGCAATGTCACCGCCGTGCTGGTTTTGTTTACGTGTTGACCGCCGGGACCGGAGGAGCGCGCGAAGGATTCTTCGAACTCTTCCGCCTCGAGTCGCATGGAACTTAACCGCTGACAAAGCTCGATGGTGGGTGGCTGGGGCATGGTAAAAGGTTACACGTCCTTGCGCACCTTGCCGCCCCAGGAGATAATCCGCGCCTTGGCACCTGCGGCTTCCGCCTCAGGAATCTGATGGTTGCGGACGTAAAAGAGCGACAAGCTCGACCAGGCGAGTTGTTCGTTGGGCCGTAACTCCACCGCCCGCAACCCTGCTTCTATGGCTTCTGCGGGGCGATCCAGTTTCATTAGCACCATGCCCAGCGCGTGCCAGCCTTCGAAATAATCGGGGTCCAACTCCACACACTGCCGATATTTCCCGGCGGCCACTTCCAGGTCGCCCACAGCGAGGTCGCCCGTGGCATCCTCGAAGATGGCTTCGACCTCGGGGTTCATGATTGCTGCACGAGGCGGATGCGCGCGGCATCCCTGCGTTCACGCAGCCATTCGCGGAAGAGCGTGTTGCGGCGATTCTCAAGCAAACTCGATGTGATGGTTGATTTCTCGGAAGCAAACATCTCGTCCGGCACCGGCTCATACCCTTCGAGATAAACCAGGATTCCCCCAGAGCCCGTGGGTGTAAACGAGCTGGTCTCGCCTGGCTTGAGTTCCATGGCAGTCATCGCGATCTCGCGCAGATCCTGGACTTGGAAATCCGGCTCAGCAAGTGAGAAGGGCGCGATGGTCTCGGCTTTGACGCCTGCTCGCTCGGCGGCTTCGGAAAAAGCAACCCCGCTCTGCATGGCATCCGCAATTTGCTTTCGCACAGCTTCCGAGTGGGCGAGCATTTGCACGCGCATTTTTTCCTCACGCAAATTGGCTGCGATTCGCTCCCGCGCTTCTTCGAAAGTCAAGGCTCGTGATGGGACCACCTGATGAAGCTGCAGAATATAGAAACCATCTTTGAAAGTAATGGCATCGCTATTGGGATCCTCTTCGCTCAGCGAGAACGCAGCGGGCACCAGTGCTGGCACCGCCTCGAAAGCGGGGTCCGTGCCCGAACGCGTGAACTCGCCCGTGGTCTGCACTTCCAAGCCAAACTTTGCGGCTGTCTTCTCAAAGTCCGCTCCGTCCTCCAGCATCGCTTGCGTGAATTCCCCCGCCCGGTTGGACAGCGCTTGCATGCTGCTCACACGCTCGCGTCCCTCCAGTTTCTGCGCTTCTTCTGGCAGCGTCAGCTTCACAAATCGCACCGACCGTTTCTCGTCGGATTTGTAGGACTCCGGATCGGCGTCGTATCGGGCCTTGATCTCTTCGTCTGTGACTTCAACTGTGCCGGGCACCGCAGCCGAGTCCAGACGGACCACAGAGACTTTCATCTTGCGCCGACCCCGATCGAAGAGTTCGCGTGCTTCCTGCTGCGACAATCCCGCCGCGCTCCCAACCAGCTCGCGGATTTTCTGAAACCGCAGACTGTTTCTCACCGCCTCCTCCAGTTGGGCTTGTGTGAAACCATTCGGCGCGAGCATTTCTTCGAGAAACTGCGAGTAGCGTGCCACGTCGAATCGGCCTTCGCTTTGAAATGTGGGCAAGCTGCGAAGCGTGGACGCCACCTCCTCATCCGAAGGGTGAATGCCCAGCTCATCGGCTTCTTTTTTAACAATCACCTGGTTGAGCGTGAAGGCTTCCAGCGCCTGTTCATCGGTGACCACATTCCCGACAAGCGCCTGCAAATAATCGAACTGCTGCAAGGCACCGCTGAGCTGCATCATGCGGCGGGAGCGGTCCACATCCGTCATGGTGATTGTCCGGCCATAAATCGTGGCGACTCGATCTGTGCCGACTTTTTCCAGGTTGGTATCGTTGTATAGCCAGCCGAACGCGATGACGATGAGGACGGTGATAAAAATCATCAGGCCCTTCTGGTTTTTGCGGATGAGTGTGATCATGGGATAAGCGGGAAAAGTCGTGCCGGAAAAGAGTTCGCGATTGATTTCTTCAAGAACATGCAGCTATGTTCGTGAACTCATGAGCATTAGTGGTAACCCCCTCCGCCATCAACTTCTTTTTCCTGTCCTCATAGCCCTGGTATTCGGAGCCAATGCTTTCGGTCAGCATCGCATCATCCTGAAACAAGGCGCGCCGCGTGAGGGCGAGATCGTCGGCGCCACTGCCACGGATGTGAAATTGCGTGTGGCACAAGGCGAGATCGGCGTGCCCCAGGCACAGATCGAGTCCGTGGAGATGCCGCCGCCTGCTGAGTATAATGAAGGCCTCGCGGCGTGGGAGCAGGGGGAGACCGGGAAGGCTCTTGGCAGCATCCGCCCGCTGGTGCAGAAATTTAACGGACTGCCCACCGATTGGGCGCAGCGAGCAAGCGCCTTGCTCGGCGACATCCTTCTGGCTTCGGACGATACCGCCGGTGCCGAAGCGGCGTATGCTGAGTTTTTAAAACATTATCCGGGCACAGGCTCGCGCGGAGCCGATGTGGGCATGGCGCGCGTCATGGTTTCGAAGAAGGACTTTGCAGGTGCCCGTGCCAAGCTGGAGCCCATCCTCGCCGAAGCTGCGGAGAAGAAAACCGTTTCTCGACTTGAAGGAGCATCCTACGGCCAGGCATCGCTGCTCATGGGAGACATCCTCGCTTCCGAAGGCAAACACTCTGAGGCACTCGCAAGCTATTTGCGCACCGTCACGCTGTATCATCACGATGCGAGGGCGGCCCGCAATGCGCAGGAGAAAGCCGATGCGCTTCGTGCCGAGCATTCAGTGAAAGTTCCCTGAAATCTGGTTCCGAAATATCGCCTTGCAATTCTTTTAAAACCTCTCTTTTTATTCCCTCCTCACGCGCCTCAAATAAAACCCCCTTCATACCAAGCTTCATGAAATCCACACTCCGTTCCCTCGTTTTCCTCTTCGCCATCGCAATGTTCGCGGGGTTGTTTGCTACCAGCACGCTCGCCCAGGATGCTCCTCCCGGAGACGCTGCCGCTGAAGCCGCAGCCGCCGACGAGCCACAGTCCGTGATCGAGATCATCCTGCACGGTGGCCCGTTGATCATCATGATCTGGATCGCGATCCTGGGCACATCGATCACCATGGTGACGCTCGTCATCCAGAACTTCATCACGATGAGCAAAAAGAAACTTGCTCCTCCGGTCATGATCGATTCGCTGCGCCAGACTCTCAGCAGCGGCAATTACCAGGAAGCATGGGAAATCTGTCGCGCGAATAATAACTATGTCGCCAACGTGCTCGGTTCTTCATTGGAGCGCATCGGGCGTGGTAAAGAAGCAGTGGAGGACAGCATCTCCGAGCACGGCCTGCGTGAGGCCCAGCTCCTGCGCACCCGTAACAGTTACCTCTCGGTGATCGGGGTGGTCTCGCCCATGATCGGGTTGCTTGGAACCGTTATTGGTATGATGGGCGCGTTCGCCACTCTGGGTGCGAGCGGCATCTCCAATCCGCGCGGTCTCGCGACATCCATCGGTGAGGTGCTCCTGGCGACTGCCAGCGGTCTGTTCATCGCGATTCCCGCGTTTATTTTCTATTATGTGTTCCGCAACCGCTCCCAGGTCGTGATTGTGCATGCGGATGATCAGATCAATGGCCTTATCCAGGACATACCTTTCGACGAACTTCAGGGCGTGCGCATCGGAGAAAATTTCAGTGCGGGAGAAGGCGCGATGACTATGGGAGCAAAGACTTCGCGCAAAGTGAGCATGGCACTGACCACCAACTGCCCGGTGTGCAATGGCAATGTGACGCCGGGCGTGAACCCCTGCCCGCATTGCGGATCGCCGTTGGACTGGACAGCCTGACGCCACCTCTCACTTTCTGCCCCCCTTGCATTCTTCACCATGAGCCGACACAGACTTTCACGCGCTGACCGGGCGAAGAAGGAAACCCGGTTGCAGCCAGAAGAAGAACCGGAGTTTCAAATCGCTCCGATGATCGATATTCTTCTGGTGCTGCTCGTGTTCTTCATGTCGATCAGCTCCACGGAAGTTCTGCAAGTGAACCAGGAGATCAGTCTGCCCGTGGCCAAGGACGCCAAATCCGCAGGCTCGAACCCTGACCAGATGATCATAAACGTGACTTGGAATCAGTTTGGCAACGAAGGTGGCATCGAGATGAACGAACGCAAATACCCCGCGCCTGGTGCCCTGGTTCCAGAGCTGCAAAAGAGTGTGGTGCGGAATCCGACCATGCGGGTGCTCATGCGCGCGGACCGTGGAGTGCGCTACGAATACTTGCGCGAAATCCTGCGGGCCATTGGCGACGCGGGAGTGGCCAATGTGACTTTCTCCGTGGTGGACAAAGATCCCAATGCTGGCTGATATAGAAATAATTAACCTCTAACACTTATAATAGTATGGCTGGAAGCGTTGGCAGTGAAGATGGAGATGTGGGATTTCAGATCGCACCGATGGTGGACGTGGTGTTTGTGTTGATGCTGTTTTTCATGGCCAGCGCCGGCATGCAGGTGGTGGAAAAAGAGTTGGGAATCAATCTGCCAAGTGGTGGCGTGGCCGGTCGCGGCGGGCCGCCGCCCACACCGATCATCGTGGAGATCGGTGACAACGGCCAGATCGCGCTTAACAACAGCGCCTACGATAATCCACAAAGCAAGCAGCTGCCTGAGCTGCGCGGGAGATTGGAATTATTAATCGAACAATTTGGCACCGAGAATCCGGTCATCATTCGGCCATCGATGCAAGTGACCCATGAGCGCATCATGGACGTGCTCAATGCTGCTGCGGCCTCGGGCGTGAAGAATCTGACGTTTAGCTGAGCATCA
>CBDUBV010000101.1:0-10327 GCA_965365475.1 uncultured Chthoniobacteraceae bacterium
GAGGATTGGCGAAATTTTTCTGCGGCTCTGAAGCGTTGCACGTCAGCGGCGGATCGCTACCGGATGGCGTGCGATCTCCAGGTCTTCGCCATGCGCACGGCACGCTGCCGCGAGGTGCGCGAGAGCCTCCCGACGCCGGATGAGGGCGAGCGCCTCGAGGATGCAGAGGCGATGGGAAAAGCCTGGCAGGCGGCTGGCGTGCTGGACTCGGTCGTGGGCGAGACAGAATGCGCCATCCGATCACTCGAGCTGGCGCGGGACTGTTTCCTCAAGGCAGGGCGCATAGATGCCTCGGCCATCGCGACAATGAATCTGGCTTGCATGGCCACAGAGCTTGGCCACTTGGAAAAAGCTAAGCGGCTCTACGGGGAATGTCTTCCTTGCTTCGAAGCGCAGGAGGAGAAGCTGCATGCGGGAGTGGCTCTCACAAATCTCAGCATTCTACACGACGAGGCTGGTGATTGGGAGGAAGCGCGACAGTGCGCCAGGCACGCCGTAGAGATTCTCTCGCAGGAAGAAGCACCGATCGCGCTGGCAGACGCATGGCTGAACTATTCGCACATGCTGGGCAAGTGTGGGGACTATTCTCCGGCAAAGGAAGCAGCAGTTGCCTGTATGAAACTTTTGCTGCGGCACGGGCATGCCTCTGAATTTGCAAATCCTCTTTGTGAACTCGGCGACCGGTGGGGGCAGACTGGCAACTGGGCCTTTGCCGCCCGCTGCGCCGGCCTGGCACAAGCCCTGCATAATGGGCATCGGACGCTAACCCCGTCACAAGCTGTCGGCCTGGAAGAGTTCATCGCCACCTGCCGAAGACATCTTCCATCCGCAGAGTTCGATATGGAATTTAGCACCGGGAGTCGGCTGACTCCAGCGGCTTTGCTGGAGCAGGCACTGGCTTCCGACTCTTTTACTTCCGAGAAAAAACAACAACCCGAACTCGTCACCGTATGAACCTCAAAAAAAACTCACGTCACGCTTTCCGCTTCCTCCTTTATCCTCTTGTCGCGCTGCTCCTCTTTCTCGGGGGATGCCAGAGCCTTCAGCAGCTGGATAATCCCGAAGCTTTAGGCACAAAACATGTTCCGCTCGTCGTGAAACATGGACCGCCCGCAGCCGCCGCTCAGGCGCAGTCGATCACCACCATCACGACTGACGTCGAATACACCTTCAGCGTGCTTCTGCCCCGCACTGCGGATGATGCTTCCATCTCAACAAATCTTCGCGCTTACAAGGGTGAGATGGACCTCACCAGCGGAGGAGATATTACCTTTACGCATTTGAGCACTCCCGTGACCGACTGGTTCTCCTCGAGCAGCCCGGACTTCGACGGCAATGAAACCGTGACGCTCCAGCGTGGCTATTGGAAGCCGCTTGATTTCGAACTCGACAGCGAGTTTTTCGAGGATGAAGAAATCAAAGATGGCCATTATCTCGTCATACTCGGGAGAACGGTAGTGGGCGCCGGCACCAGCAACGAGCGCATTTACGAAGCCATCCAAATCTACGCAGTGGACAGCCCCTACGAGCCCTGACTCCCCGGACTCGAAACGATGAGCGTCACGCTTTCCCCGGAAGCATCGAGTCTCCTCCGCGCGGCCATTCGCGAGACCGGCGCGGATGAGGGGACGCTCTGGCTCTTGGACGACGAGCAGCGCCATCTCGTGCCGGTCTGGAATTCCGGAGAGCGCGCGGCGGAGTTTGTTGGGAGCTTTCGCCAGCCGCTCTCCAGCGGACTCGTGAGCATCGCCTGCATCACCGGCCAGGCGCTCTGCGAGAACGGCATCGCCCACAACGCGCAGCACGACAACACGCTCGACCGCACACTCGGAGTCCAGACATGCGCCATGGTCGCCGTGCCTGTGGTGTCGCCCCGTGGAATCCTCGGTGTGGTATCCTGCGTAAAGCTCAAGCACCCTGCGGAGCTGCCTGACCCCGCGCCGTTTGGCATGGAGGAACTTGTTATTTTACAAAAAGCAGCCGCCACCTTGGTAGCAGTCTTAGGAGAGGAATAATGGGAATTGAATGGCCGACTCGCTCAGCATTTGACCATGCGTTATTGTCGGGCAGCGGCACTGGAATTCGCATCGCCATCTTGGACAGCGGGGTGGAAGCGTCCCATCCTGCGCTGCTCGGCAGGCCTCTCCTGCACGACTACGTCATCGACCTCGCAGCACCGGATGTGTGCCTACCCGGCAATGGAACCGATCCGTATGGACACGGCACCGCCATCGCTTCCTTAATTCGCGCTCAGGCTCCAGACGCAGGTATTGGCAGCTTCCGAGTCCTGGACGCGCGTCTCTCCGCGCGCAGCGCGATAGTAGCCGCAGCAGCGCATCGTGCAATCGACCTCGGCTATCACCTCCTGCATTGCAGTTTTGGATGCTCTATCGCCGCGCACCTTCCGCTTTACAAAGCCTGGACCGACCGCGCATTGCTCGCGGCCATTCATGTCGTTGCAGCCTCTGCCAATGTGCAACCGCACACCACCAGCGAATGGCCAGCCGCGTTGACATCGGTCATGGCCGTCCGCTGCGTCGAAGCCAGTGCGGAAGAAGGCCACGCTGGCGAAGCATGGCAGGTATTTCCCGATTCACTGGCGACATTTGGCATCGCCGCACCTGAATTCCATGTCGCATGGCGGGAGGGCACCTATCGCAGAATGGTCGGCAGCAGCTTCGCGGCAGCAGTCTTCACTGGCAAACTGGCCCGCATCCTCTCCGAGTTGCCGCCTCAGAATCCCTCGCTCGTGAAGGGCATGATGATGGCAGGCTACTGATGATGCTCATTCGGTCTGGTCTTTTGGGAAGTCGCTATGCGTTCGGCCAACCACGCCACATACCTTGGTTTGGTGCGTAGCAAGCGAGTAGCTTCGTGGATTTCCTCAGAACGCGCTGTCCTGTCCAGAAGTTTTAGAAGCAGCTCGATATGCTCCTCATCGGGCTCGGCACACTCATGGCCCACCACCTCGCGCGGTTCAGATTCAACAAGCTGTAAAATAGTTTTCCAGGACATGATTCTAATTATTTACGCCTGAACTTCGGATAATTGCGCTGATTTTCAAACTTTCCTCAGATTTGTTTTTTTGATACGGCTAAGCCTATGGCACTCATGGACAAGGCAACCCAGCACCTTATGGATGCCGACATCGCCCAGCGTTGCCTCGAAGGGGACACGGAAGCGATCAAATTTTTCGAGGACAACTATTTGCGATGGCTGGAGAATTTTCTTTGTGCTCGGGGCGCACGCATTCATGAGGCGCGAGATATCGTCGCCTCGCTTTGGACGGAGTGCATGGTGAACCCGCACGCCGCTGCGGGGAAGCGTCCATTGTTTGAGCATTACAATGGTCAATTCAGCCTGCGAGCATGGTTGAGTACGCTTGCATTGAATAGATTTCTCAGCCTGAAACGGCATCAGCACATGTGTGAAATAAAAGAAGCGGACCTATCCGCGCATGAATCGGTCACTCGAGCCATGCCGCAATCTGCTTCTGAACCCCACCTCACGGTGCTGTTACGAGCGGCATTGCGTTCGGCGATGGCAACCTGCGAGCCCGACGCCGTGGTGTTCATGCAATTGGTGCATGTGCACGGGATTGCGCGCCGCTCCATCGCTACGATCTGGAGGTGCCATGAGAGTACCATTGGGAGGAAACTGGAGTCGGCAGAAAAGCACATCAGAGAGAGCGTGCTAGCCAATTTAAAGAAAAGTGATCCGTGGCTAAATCTGCAATGGCACGACGTCGAAGAACTTTGTCAAAACGCAAACTGCCTGCACGACCTTCTGGCTGTGATATAGGCAGATACAGTCCGCACCCATTGCAGTTAGCCTCTTGGATGGCACTGGAGGGCAACGCTCTGTCGTTGCCGCATTTTCGAGCGTAGCGCGCCCATTCGCTCTGAACCAATGCCCGCTTCAAGGAAACGACGAAGCGTTGCCCTCCAGGGTTACCTATTTTCAACAAGGCGCCCGTGTGATTAGAGACAAGGTCTTTAATCTTACCGAACTAACTCAGGAAGAATGAACCTCCAGCGTGTTCGAGCTACAACCGTCTGCAGCGCAGGTGAGACAGCACCCATTTGCAGAAACTGGACCTGTGCCCTCCATTGAGGGTAAGCATTGCCTACTTCCCGCCACCCACGGCGAGAATTCCCTCTCCCTCCACACACACACTCCGGGTCCAATCTCCGGACTTTGCCCCCCCCACAGAATACCATGCATGCTCATCTGTCCCTCAGCGTCCGCGCATTTGCACTTTACTTACTTGCTGCCGCCAGTTCATCGCTCGCACAGACTCCGCTTGTTGCGTTCGACGCGTCGCAAACCGGGCGCACAACGTATCTCAATGCGACACCTCCAACGATTTCCACCGCAACTCTCGATCGCTGGAATCTCTCAACCGCCGCGCCGCTCTTCGATCTCTCGCCGCCGGTGTATGGTGGACTGGAAGTCTCCGCTGCGAGCGGGAGTATAAGGCCAAGCTTGTTTCGCCTAAATCCGAGCACCGCGTCCTGGCCATTTGCAGCGGGCATCTATGCCGCGCCCAATTCCCCTTCGTCGGCGGATATTTATAATGTCCACATGGCGTTGCTCTGGGTACGGGAAAATTTCCCCGGATTTGATGAAGGTAAATCTGTGTCGCTTGCCAACAATGCTTCTTTGCTGATGGAGGTGCCCGTGTGGCAATCCGGCAATCAGGGACTCGCTGCAAGCATTCGGTTTTTGGTTAAAGACAGTGGGCACTATTATGTCTCGGAAGCAGGCCTGACCGCCGCAGGCACTTTGGAGTTGTCGAACTTTGACGGGAGCGCGTTGGCAGGCAAACGCTGGGCGCGAGTCGAATTGGATGCCACTGCGATGACCTTGCCAAACAACCTGGATTTTCAAGCCATGGCGTTTAGAAATGTGGAAGCTCTGGGTGTGTATGGGCGGGGTTCCAAAGCCTTCGTCGGCATATTTGCCATAGGGAAATTCACCGCAACCGGGTCCGTGGTGTCAGCGAGCAATATGTCGCTGGGCGTGAACCTGTCGAGCTTGGGCTATAACACCTACCATCCGTATAATAACGTGCTGCTGTATGCCCGTGCATGGATTCTTAGCGAAGCTGGGTCTTCGGATTTTCAATCCTTTTTCGCAGACGGCATCCTATGGGAAAAGTTGTTGGACCGCTCAGACCTGGATGCGGATGGCTATCCACAGGTTGTGCCAATGAATCTGACCAAAACTGCCGTGGTTTCCGGAGTGCCCGTGACAAAAACTCGGAGTCTGGAGTTCAAGGCTGCGGCGATCGATTTGTATAAACCCGGAGTGTATCGCGTTCGGTTCCGGGGCGGGAACGGTAGGTTCAAAATCACCCATTCCTCGCAGCCCTACAACAAGACTTATACATTCGACCGGGGCACGATTCTGGGTGCTGGTGCGCCAATTATAAAGACCACAACTGGCGCTCGAATCACACCCAGTGGGCAGTCAGTTCCGGAAACGATTTATTATTTTGATACCGAGTCTGTGGTGCTGAACCCGGCAAACGCTTCGGAAGACCCTCTTACGCAAGTGTATCCCAAGGGCACCATGTCGCTGACGCTTTTGGAATCCAGCGGCCCGAATTATTTGCGTGGGTTCGAGATACTCTCGCCTGGAAGTTTCGACCCCAACAGTGCGTCCGTGACCGGCAAGATGTTTGCGCAGGATTTTCTGGACTCGCTTGCTGCGCGACAGCCGGGGAATATCGAGTCGCGCCTGCGGTTTAAAACTCTGCGGATGATGGATTGGGGCGCGACCAATGACAGTCCAGTTACAACATGGGCGTCGCGCACAGCGCCGAGCTGGGTGACCATGTCCACGCCTTCCGGAGTGGCTTTGGAGCACATGGTGCAGCTCTGCAACACGACGAAACAGAACCTTTGGATATGCATCCCGCATGCGGCGGACGATGGGTATGTGGAAAACGCAGCGCGCGTGATTGCATACGGCTCGAAGGCTGATGGCACGCCTTGGACTGCCGGAGTGGATGCACTTTCCGCAAGGGTATGGCAACCGTTGGACCCGGAGCTGAAAGTGTTTGTGGAGTATTCCAACGAGACATGGAATTCGGCTCCGCCGTGGAAAGTGCATCGCGATCATACCATTGCACTGGGCCGCGAACTCGTGAGGCAAGGTATAATAACCGACCAGACGCAGGATGACACTGCGCTGGCGGATCTAGGCACCGCCTACCGGTCGGCACAGATTTGGAAAACATTCGAAACAGTCTTTGCGGGACACATCCGCCCGCCCTCGTTGCTGAGAATCATGCCAGGTTTTTTAAACAGCACGACGATCAATACCAGGCGCCTTCGGGCCTTGGACAACCCGCTGCTTAACCCGGATGGTATTTTAGCCGACGCCATCACCATCGCTCCTTATTGCGGTCTTACTGTGGCAGCGGAGACTTTTTCCTACATTCAGAATACATTGGGCAGCACCATCGCTGCATTGGAGGGCACGGACACTGCCAGCCAACAAAATCGGGCTGCTGCCCTGGACTTCATTTTCAGCAGGACCCATGCAGCAGTGGAAGCGGAGCGGGCAGCAGTGGTGAATGCGAAGAAAGTCGCTGAGCAATTCGGCATCTATGCGATCTGCTATGAAGGCGGTATCGCATTGCACCCGAAATTTGCCGGAACCATCACGCAGAACAGCAGCGAGCAGAAGGCGCTTTATCGATTGATGCGCGATGCCAATCGCGATCCACGTGCCAAGGCCATGCAGACGCACTTTCTCAATATGCTTCATGAGGCCGGCATGCAACAGGTGGAGTATTTCAACCACATCGGGCGATTCACAGATTTCGGTTCATGGGGCCTGGCAGAGTCGCTCGGACAAGTGCGTGATAACTACGGCTCAGCCTATAAGATGCAGCCTCTCCTGAGCTGGATGAGCACGTATCCGAATCCGAACCAGCCGCCGATTGCGACTTTTGTTCTGCCGGATTTCGTGGTCGATACCGACGGTGACGGGAGCGAGACGGTAACACTCGATGGTGCAGCTTCTGCCGATCTGGAGTCGGACATCGCTCGCTACTTCTGGCAGGTGGGGAACATCACGCGGGAAGGTAAAACAGCCAGCATCTCCCTGGCCCGGGGCAAACATCAGGTGAAGCTCACCGTGCGAGACGCTCAGGGTTTGGAAGCCGACGCTTCGGCCGAGATAATGGTTGCACCGAAAGGGTTCGGCGCACTGCTTCAAACCTCTTTTGCCGGTCCACAAGTCGCTTTAGGAACAACGCCGCTTTCTGCGTATTCATTTTTACAAACAGGCATACAGGACGCCGGATTCTCTGCCCGGGTCATCTCCTCCGGTAATCGGGGCATTGCTTCCGCTACCATGGGCTCCGCTGGATTACTCCTTCGCGTGGTCGCGCCAAATACGGGGCCGATGACTTTTCAGGAAGCTCAAAACGCAGACCAATATCTGGCCTTATCCATTGCTCATGCTGCGAACTACCAATCGGACCTGCGCGGTGCCATCCTTATCGCCAGGACAGTGGTGGATGGCTCGACTCCGCCGATCATCGCTACGCTCGCGGTCAGATTGCCGGATGGCACCTTGCTTCTGGGCAGTGCTGCCACCATAGCCCAGGGCCAGAGCGGCAGCACGTTGCGGCTCTCGCTGCCGGACGATCCTCGGCTGGCCCAGCTCGATTCCTCTTATGAATTGCGGCTGTATTTTCATGGAAACATGTTTGGCACAGTCCATGGTGGTGGACGGAACATCACCATCTCCGACCTGCAGTTCATGGCCGCTCTTCAGGGCCCTCCTCCGATTATCGGTTCCTCGTGGACACAGGAGCTGGGCAACAGCCGCTCGGGCTCGGTTTCGACCGGAGACTTCCGTGCGAACTGGAGTTCGACTCCGCCCATTCTTTGGAGAGCCAGTGTGGGCCGTGGCACATCTCCCGCCGTGGTCTCGCAGGGCAAGGTGGTCACCGTGGGGGGATTCCAGCACGGCACCAATCCTCTAGCGAACCAATACCTGCCGCTGGACATCTATGGGCTATCACCGGCGGATTATCAGGCCTATCTACAAGACCCCAAAGCATGGATACAGAGCAGAGGCTTTCCACGGTTCGGAATGTACGCCATTCATCCAGCCACCCTGGTGAACAATGGGAACGCGGTGACACATGCCATCCACCGCGAGGACACGTATGCAAGTTGCCACGACGCAAGGACCGGTCAGCTTCTGTGGCGCACCAAAGTGGGAGATGAAAGCATCAGCAGTTGGGAGACGCCGAGTTATACCCGCAGCTCTCCGCTCATCGCGCAAGGACGCGTTTATTGCCATACTTTTGATGGGCAGCTCTCGTGTGTGGACCTGAATAATGGTGCTCCGCTGTGGCAGGTGAACATGAAGGACCATTTCATGACAATGTACGATGAGAAGTCGGGCAATGGTGCCAGTCCGCTTTTCATGGCTGGCAACATCATCGTGCATTATCTGGGCCATCCCACACCACTTCCAGGCAAACGCGAGACCCTGGAGAGTGTGATCGTGGCTGCATTCGATGCCAACACAGGTGCGCTCAAATGGATGACACCTCCCAATCCCTCGAGCGGGCATCGCACCAATCATTTTTCTCTCACTGGTGGCACCCCAGGAGGTCAGCCTACCGTGGTGGTGAACACCTCGCACATGCTGGTCGGGATAAACCCCGTGAATGGTGCGGAGCGGTGGAGGTTCGATTTTTATGAAAACTTCGCCGATCTCCGCAATGATCGCACAATGCTTTGGGATGCTGCGGATACAACTTCCGGCGCACGCGGCAGCAACCTCTGGCGGCTGGCTTATTCCGGGCACATGGCCTTGATCTCCGGTGATTACATTATCGATCGTTTTAACATCGCTCACCAACACCGCGCTTCGCGCACGTTTTGTATAAAGATAGTCAACGGACAACCGCAATTAGTCTGGGAAAATAAGGACCTCAACGCATGGCGAACGACCTACGCTGTGCATGGTGGCAAACTCTATGTCGAAGACCATAATGAGAACCAATGGTCGAATACGGGCAATGCAAGAGGGTCGCTGCCCATGGTGGAAGCCGACAAAGCCGGGCAGCCGCTTCCCAGGATCACGGGTGCGAAAGGAGAGGTGTTCCGACGTCCGCGTCCGATGGCGCTGGGTCAGTTCTCGTGTATCGACATCGCCACAGGCACCGTGTTGTGGTCGAGCGATTCCATGCCATCGGGCGGCATAGGCAACGTGGCCAACCTGGACGCGGAAGAAGCTGCCAACCAGACCTACTCGCGACTCATCGCCGCATTTGGAGAACCGGATTTTTTCCAACGTTTAAAGACGAAGACCGGAGGGAACGGAGTTTACCGAGGCGAAAATAGCTATGTGATGGCAGGCGAGCACGTGATCATGCACGGCGCGGAGGGTATCCGCATCGGGCAACTGGCGAATCAGAGCCTGGTGCAGCGAGCATCCTTCGCGCGTGATTACAGCAGGTATCCCATACTCAGCGCGCCGGTTCTGGTGGATGGCCTGCTCTATATCCGCAAATACAATGAAGTAGCGGGAAGCAATGGAGCGGGTGGCAATCTGATCGTCTATGACCTACGACCGTAAGGCACCCCACATAGCACCGGTTTGCCTATGAGGTCACCGGGCGCGGCGCGCGGGAGGTGTTTGGGGCGCCAGTTGGGGCGGGTCAATTTCTCATCCGCCACATATTCCAGAAGTTTGCTCACCGGAAAAAGCAACACTCCTGGCACATTGGGGTCCATTGGGGTCAGGCCGTGCGTATGAGCAACATCTTTCAAGTTTTTTTCATCTTCAAACTATTCCATTCCCGGAAAGTCCTCACCGCACGGTTCACATTATGAAAGGAGTTCACGAATTTTCCTTAAGGAAGCGTAAATCGTCCAAGTGCTTTGGTCTTCCTGATGCGCGCTTATTGATTTTCAATTCATTGAGCCCAAGGTAAGGAACGGAACGTGTTTCTGATCCACGCAACAGTTGAACGGAAACACGTCCTTCCCAAGCCTGGGAAAATTCTACGCCGTCTATTCGATTGAGTAAGTCTATACGGTTCGGCGGACGGCCGTGCTAAAGGATCAATCCGGGTGTTCGCAGTTCCTTGCTACATTTCAAGCACGGGATTTGTCCGTCCCAAAAAGCGCTGAGCGTTTGAAACATACGTTCCGTATTCGATCCATCGATTGAATAAAAGAAATCCACGTCACCCCTCATGCGCGGATAGCCGTGCAAAATGACAGCCTCGCCGCCCTTGGCCGGAGGACGTCCTACAGCTATGCCCGACTCGTAGCAGAACTCTCGG
>CBDUBV010000102.1:0-10257 GCA_965365475.1 uncultured Chthoniobacteraceae bacterium
AAAGTCCCAATCACCAGCCGCGAATTCTGCCCGAGCCGCACGGGGAGGCCATTGGTCGCTCCGAGCGCGTTGACGGAAGTGATGCTGAGGCTCTGCCCGGCATTGACCAGGACACGCTGCGTCGCGCTGAGGAAGGTGAGCGCGGAGTTGTTGCCGCCCAGAGTTGCTCCCTTGATCTCGATATTTTCTTCAAGGTTCGTGCCGGTGAAGTTGCCGTTGAAAACCCCTGCCAGCTTGTAAGTTTCTGATCCATTGTTGATAAAGCTGACCTGTTTTGTCCCCCAATTTCCATAGCCTAATTGGGCACCGTTAGTGTTGTGATAGAACACCGTGCCGAATGTGGGGGCCGTGGAGGCTCCCAAAGATACTGCCCCTCCCTGCAAGTTCAGATCGCCGATCCAGTTGGACGCCTTAGCGACGTTAAGGTCGAGCGCTCCCGCGCCGAGCTTGAGGATCGTGCCGCTGCCTTTCAATTCACCCCCGCCCGAGACGTTGAACGCGCTGAACCGGACGAAACCAGGATTGTTAACCGTAAGATTCGAGTTCAGAACGATGTTCCGACCGGTGATATGTAAGCTGCTTATGGGATTGCTCTGTGTAGTAGTGAGTGTCGCTGAGCCGCTCGATTTTTGAAATGTAAAATCCGTAGAATTGCTGGTGGAGATGTTCAGATTGCTATTCGTCCCGAAATCGACATTCAGCGTTCCCAGCGTGATCGCCCCGGAGCGCGCCACTGAAAGCGCAAGAGGCCACGCGCCCGGGCTTTTGAATTCCGCCACCGCGTTCACGCCATTGGGCACAACTCCGGTCCAATTCGCTCCCGTGTCCCAATTCTGCGACCCGCCTGCAGTATGTTGCCAAGTCGTGGCACCCGCCGTGCCAACGCCAACGGCGGCCACAGCGATGACCGCTACAAAAGCGCCTGGCGAGAATGAGTTGCCCCGCCGCCGCCGCCGCAGGAAAAACAGCCCGCCGAGCCCGAGCAAACCCAGACTCCCTGGCTCGGGAACGGCGGTGTACAAGGCCACGCCATTGCCGGAAGATTGAGGCTGTGATTGAGCGGAGTACGTGATGAACAGATCATGCCCACCAAAATTTCCCACAATGTCGCCTTCACCAAGCCCGTTGAATTGCCCGCTCACAGTCCCGCCAGCTTGTATGATTTGAAAAGTCTGCCCAAGCGACAGCTGGAAGTTATTTATGAGACTCACATCCAGGGTCCCAGCAAGCGCAACATCGCCAGTGACCGAAAGCACATCGAAAAGTCCCGCGCCCGCGCCGCCTAGTTCGATCTCAAGGAACCCAGTGGAGAGTTCGGCATAGCGGCCCACTATGCTGAGTGTGCCAAGCGAATTACCGGGTGCTACCAGTCCGTTATTGGTAACGTCACCCTCGACAGTCCCGCCTCCTCCCCACAGCTTTCCGTTACTATGAACTGCAAGTCCTAAACCTGCAGCCACGATTTTTCCTCCCCCATGCACATGCACTTCACCCTGGCCGCCGTTTGGCGAGAACATGCTTCCACCCACATGGATACTGACCGGAGAGTTCACGCCGAGCGCGGTAAAAGCCGAGCCGTCGCCGGACACCTCCAGCAACCCGTATCCAGCACTGGAGACTGCAATTTCCACGCGATCCGCCTCAGCAGTAGCTCCATTCTGGACCTTGAATGACCCATTTCCCTGAACGCCGATCTGCAGTTGGCCATCGACATTAAACCTGGACCCAACATCTTCGACCACTACCGAGGCCTGCGAGCCAGAATTACCTCCGATCTCGGCCCGTCGCAGTGTTGTGCTACTCAGATCCACTTCTCCGCCTGCGCTGATATGTAAAGAGGTGCGTCCCCAGCTAGCGTCGTAGCTGCGGCCCGTAAGACTGGCCATGGGGCCGACCACTTCCAGCTCCGTCTTAAGCTGAGGGTTAGTGCCCAAACCATAAGCGAAAATACCGTAGCCCACATCGACGGCATCTGTAATTTGCATTTTCCCTCCCGATACATTGAGCGTAGAACTCACAGACGATGCCGCATTGATGAAGAGTTCTCCGTCTCCAGTTTTGTATAAGTGCCCTAATTTTTCTGAACCCGATGTTCCTCCCGAGAATGTCAGGTTCGCCGACGCACCGACATCGGCATATAATGTGTGGAAACCTGTCGAACTTATCTGCCCGGTGACATTTAGCGAGGCCGTGGGAAGGACGGCGATGGATGCCTCCGTTTGCAGCTCTAGTTCGCCGTCCAACGTCGAGTCGCCAGACACTGCCACTAAATTCGGCTTTGCGCTTGCCAGACCGTTGGTGACGGAAGTGGCAGCCTGATGGATGGTCAGGTCTTTTTGAAGGGAAATGTTGCCTTCCAAAGCAAGCGTTCCCCCAAAGTCCAATATAACCTCTCTGCTTGCTCCCAAGGCATCCGAATTGGTGATCGTAGTGTGCGTGCCCAGCCGAGTGGTGCCTGTGTAATCGTTAACTCCACTGAGTCTTAGAGCGTTAGCGCCATAGTTGCTGGCATGCGCCACAGCATTTGTTTCCAATCCATTTGTCCCACGGATCGAGGCACTGATTTCAGCAGCACCAAACGCACCTCCGGAGATTGCTATGACACCGTTTTCATTGCCGAAATCAAGCGCCCCCCCCAGAATCCTGGCGTTGCGTGCCAGAGAAAGAACTCCACTGTCAACGCCAAGCGTTTTTCCATCGGATATGGTAAGGGAGGTGCCGAACTGCATCCAGAGAGCGTTCACGGTTGCATCCGTGGAGAGTGAAGCGTTACTCTCCAGACGCACATTGGCGCCCGCTGGGCCTATGAAATCCATGGCGTACTCAGTGGCCATATCCAAAAACCGCACGCCATTCGGACCATAAGTCGTCAGTGCACCAGCACTGCCACTTTCCCGAAACAGCCACGGAATGATCGAGACCGATTGCGTTCCGTCTGCTCCCCCTCCACCTTTCATATTTGGAGAAACGCCAAAGAGCAGACGTGAACTGTTGGCACCAGTTCCTCCCAGGTCAGCCGCATTGAGCCAGAGATAGCCACCGGCTTCCCGTGTGACAGCGGAAGTTGCCACCAGCTCCACCTGACCCGAATTTGTGGCATTATTTAGATCGATCCTGTTGGAACCGGTCTGAATGGCTAGTGTGTTGATAAACTCGCTTGTTGTCGCGGCGTTGTTGCTTCCGATAAGTTCCAAATGACCGTGTTTTAGAGCTACTGTCGCAGCATTGTTAATGCGGTTTGGGTTTGCAGCGGTGGCGGCAGCATCTCCGACGATCAGTCTGCCGCGGTCGCCAACACCGGTATCGGTGACCAGAACATTTGTTGTGCCAAGAAAGGCACCGCTGTCACCAACCAAAGAGAGACCGCCGCGGGCAATTCTTACGCTACCAGTGAACGTGTTTGCTGCCGAGAAGTCCGCGAAATCAAACCCATTTGTGTTAATGCCCCCCGCCCCGAAGATAACGCCATTAAAAGCTTTCGGTCCTCTGGAGCGGATATTCAATTCGCTGCCTTGGTTATCCAAAGCTCCATTAAAATTTAGATAATGATACCCGTTGGAACCAAACCAAGTCTGAACTGTGCCCTGGCCATGTGCAGTTGTTACTCGCATGTCCAAGTCGAAGGAATGTGTAGCAGAAGGATCCTGCGCGTTTATTAATGCAAAAGCCAAAACTGAACCGTTGGATGTCTGGATATTGTAGGAGCCTGCGAAAGAGCTAAAACTAATGAAGCTTAAATCATAGTCCGCATCCAAAGTGACGGTTCTATTGGCTACAGCGCCAAAGTTCACACCAGCAAAGCCAGTATTGTCAGGTAAAAGACCGTCCTGCCAATTATCTGGATTGGAAAAAAGTGTATCCATCCCTGCACCTGTCCAGGTCGCGTAATCGGTCGTCTGCGCAGTCGCTAAAGTTATAACCGATATAGGGCTGAGCACGCTGGCAACCACCAGAAATGGTCGGATTCTTTGTGCAACAATTTCACATATATATTTTTTCATGATTATTTCTTTCGGGTTAGATCATGCTTGCCCATTGCGCCGACGAAGCAGCAGCAGTCCGCCCAGCGCGAGCAGAGCCACACTGCCGGGCTCAGGAATCACAGCGAAAGACCCCGTTCCGCTGAGATTTCCTGATTGCGAGGTGGATGGGTTGCTGGTTGTCAGTGCCTCTGCATTGATCAGTGCCGAGGTGGAGAACACATAGGTCGGGCCAGGAATTAGCAGAAAGTTCTCAACTCCGGGTCCTGTGCCACCGGCAAAGGAATCGATCGACAGATCGACGACATAAGCACCGTTTTCCAGCAATTGTGAGGAAAGACCTGTCCCGGTCACGGTATTAGGAAGGTTCCCTGCCAGCCCGGCAAGCGACACGCTCGAAAGCATCGGCTCGGTGACAGTAAATGTGACTTCCAGCGTGGCGAAAGCTAGTGCTCCAGCGATAAACCCAGAGGAACTGGCTGCGGAGGACGAGCCCATGGAAGTGAGCGAGAAGGCCGTTGGCTGTATGCTGGTTGTTAAGTCCAGTCCTGCGGAAGCAAAGCCGGATGTCAGATAGATGGCACTTAGAATATAGTTGTGTTCACCGGTGGGCGTTTCATTCAACGGCGAGCCAGAATTACCAAGACTGGTATAAGCAATTGCCTGCCCGGTGAGGCTGACGTTTGTTACGACAAGTGCCGCATGTAGTGTTGCGGCATTGCCAATGACGCAGAGCATAACTGCGGCGAGGGTGAGGTGGTATGGTGTTTTCATGGGATTTATTTTTTGGTAGTTGAAGGGTTCAGCCCAGCCGACAGCGTCGCCGGCTTAAGAGCGACATCCCGCCCAGCGCGAGCAGCGCAATGCTGCCAGGCTCGGGGATGGTGTGAATCTCCAGCGCGTTGAGTCGGGGGCTGTCGCCTGCACCAGCTGTGGCTGTAAATGTGACCACTCCAGAACCATTGGCCACTGCACTCATGGAGACCGTGTGCTGCTCATCGAAAAAGATTTCAGTTCCAGTGAAAAGTTGTGAACTGGTGCTCGGCTGCACACCGCCAGTGGTGTTCGTCCATGTCTGGACAAAACCAGTGACATGATCGTGACTATGAAACGTGAAGACGTATTGTTTACCGGCAGTGAGACCTCCAATCGTCAGCTCCAGAATGTTATTGTTACTGGTCACTGCGAAATCACGCATCAGCTCGCCTGTCGTGAGGAAACCTCCATCCGCTGGATTGAGACGATCTCGGGATTGCAAGAGCCCGCTGGAAGACTTGATGGTGACCGAGACATTGCCAGACGTCTCCGTGGCACTTGCAGCATAACTCTGTGTCTGGGCCGAAGCACTTCCGCTCACATTGAATGCCTGCCAACCCGGCTCGGTCGGGCTCGGTGTGGGAGTATTAAAATCCACCTTCAGCAGTGAGTTTCCTCGCACCGGGGCACTCACGCTGGTGGTATAGGCGTAATTCGTCCCTCCAACCGGTTGCGCGAAGTTGCGGAGCGTGGACACCACCTTTTGTCCATTGAAAAAATGGGCACGGAAAGCCGCAGCGGTTGGGAATCCAGGGCCGTCGGGATTTGCGTAGTTATCCAGGTCGAACCCGATCCCTACAAAAGTCCCAGGAGCAAACGTCCCAGCAAACCCCATGCCCGCGTATTGTTGCCCATCCGTTGCAGAATCGAACGGTAGGTTGATCACCATGCTGGAAGGATTTGTGATCACATACCACCCGGTGGAAGCTAATCCTGGGCTAGCATTGGTTGTGTCGAAAAAAGTATTATTCGCGAGGCGAATTTCGAGCGCGACCATGTTATTGCCCGCAGAAGAAGTATTTTCCAAAGTGAAGCTTCCGTTTTCATGCATGCCCACTTTGAAGCCCCTTGTGCTGTAGCTCACTTGCGCCGCGGCTGGCTGAAACGTAGCGAATAGCACTAGTGCGGCTGCCGCACCCCAAGCACATTTGCCGGTTTTCCGGAATGGAAATCTCTTGGGGTTTATCCGTGTGGCGAATGCGTGCCCATTGTCACGCAGACTCCTGGTCTCGGCGAGTGCCGACGACATGAGGGCGATATGCTGTTTGCTATTTTTTGGCGTGTTCGCTGTTTTCATGGGGTTAGGTTTGATTGGTTTCAAAGCGATGTGTCCCATGGGTGAAACGCGCGACTTTTCGAAACTTGCAAAAAATTTTAATTAAAAAAGTTTTCATCAGTTCAAATTGCGAATCGGCGTGCGTTGCATAAGGCATCTGATTGATGGTGAAGACTTGGGCAGGGTTTATAGCAGCGGGTGGCGGACGGCTATTCCCCAAAACAGGGGGTGCCATGCACGGTGGCTCGGAGCTAGTTTGCCCTGCTTGAGTCTTGCTGATTGAAAGCAGCCGAACTGATGAGAGCCTATCGCCGGGCTTGCATACCTTCCGCCTGAACTGCCTGCAGGCTATCAGTCGCCGCCGTCGCCGCGATGGAACCGCGCAAGAAGCTCGGCTCGGGAATGCACGCGGAAATGGCGAAACACCGCCTTGATGTAATCCTGCGTGGTGTGCTCGGAGATTTCCAAGTGCCGGGCAATCTGAGCGCGAGTCTGGCCATTGAGCATGAGGTTCATCGTCATGCGCTGTCTGGGGGTCAAACGCGGAACGGAGACGCCACGATCCTCGGGCCACCCTTGCGCATGGAGCCATGGCACCTCGCTCAGCACGATATGGGCGATGCGATTCTCACGTAATGAAAACGGTGGTGCAGCAAAACGCCGGTAAAGACAAACCGTGCTGAATGAATTCGCATCCATAGGACGCAAGGACATGATCACACCATTGATGTCGGCCATCTGCCACAGGGACGCCACTCCACTTTTTAGATACTCTTCTTCGGGATCGAGTTGTTGCCGGGTGCGGGTAAGGTGGGTCCGCTTCTCGGCGAGTTCAGCGGCAAAACGTTGCTGGAAGGGTGCCATGTCGGGGTGCTCATAGGCGCGGGTAAATGCGCTATAAGTCGAATCGGTGAAACCTCCGAAAAGAAGGCCCACATATACAGGCGGATGATCTGCCACCATCAGGCAGGCAAGACCCCACACCCAACTGTCCGCCGCTATGATTTCGCAGAGGCCATTTAATAGAAACCGTTTTTGCTCGCTGTGTCCACCCCGCACAGCAGAGGTGTCCCCCAACAGGCGCACCATGGCTCGGGCGTCGGCTTCGCTGATCTCGCTCTGGGCTGGATTGGACATGGTGTGGACAATCGGGGATTACTATCGGACTTTTCCTTTCACAGGAATATCCCCGCCGTCGCCCTGATGAAATCGCCGCATGAGCCCAGCGTGAGATTGAACATGAAAATGTTCATAGACCTCTTTTACATAACCGGCCACGGTGTTGATGGAAATCTCCAGTCGGTCAGCGATTTCCTTGCGGCTCTGCCCATCGAGCAGGAGATTCAGCGTCATGCGCTGTCGGGGAGACAGGCGCGGCACGTCCGCTCCTTGTGATTCGGGCCAGCCCTGCTCGTGCAGCCAGCCGACCTCGCTGAGGATGATGTGGGCGATGCGCGATTCGCGGGGAGTAAAGTCTGCCGCTCCAATGCTGCGATACATGCCGATACAGCTCTGGCTATTGACCCCAATGGGACGAACCGACATAAGCACCGTGCCGACATCCGCCTTGTGCCATAGTTTTCTCAGGTCAGGAATCTGTGAGTAGCAGTCCCTGGGGTCTATCTCCTTCTGCCGCCGGGTGAGATGTGTCTGGAGCATCCGGAATTCCTCCATCATGCGGGCGTTCGTCTGGAGGGTGCCGGGATGCTCACAAGCGCGAAGCAGGTATCCAAATTCTTCGTCGGAAAATCCGCCATGCACGAAGCTCACCGCCACTGGAGCCCGGTCGGCTGCGAAGTCGCAGATTAATGCCCAAGCCCATTTGTGGGCTCCAATTATTTCGCATAGACCATCCAAGAGAAAGCGTTTCTTCACCGCGTGATCGCCGGGCAGCGCAGCGACTTCCCCCACGAGTCGCACCATCGCGCGAACGTCAGATTCTGCAATCTCACTTGTGATAAATCTAAACACGTTTAGACCGTTACGAGGAGGACCTTGGAACTCGATAGTCCAAAAGGCTGCCTAATCTTATAGTCAACTCTGTGCACTGGGTAGGAAATAATTTTGGCTTTACCTGCATATGCAGTGAGTTAGAGCGGCTTGTATAAAGCCGTCCTGTTCATAAGAAAAGGAGATATTTTTAAGTTGCCAAGGGGTGTTTGAAAGCGTAGTTCGCTTAGATATGCAGCGGGGAATTTATCGCCGAAATGTGTTCCGGCGCAGGGGATCGGAGACGCGCCATCGGGCTCCAAGCCTCAGTTTTACAGGCTTCCAGCGCGACGCTGGATTAGGGTTCACGCTCGTGGAATTGCTCGTCAGCGTGGTGCTAGTCGCGGTGTGTGTGGGCATGGTGGTCTCTGCAGCGGGTAGCGTGTCGGCAAAAAAAAGCGACATCGCCTGTGCATCGAACCTCCGACAGATCGGCTCGGGAATCATGGCCTACACCCTCGATCACAATGATAAACTCCCTGGGCCTGTTTACACCGGAGTTTACCCTTGGTGGAATGATCCCGCGCAGCTTTCGTGGCACATTGCCGATTATCTTGAGCTGCAAAAACGACGGAAGAAAGATCGCGGCCGGTTGGATGTCTTTGTCTGCCCCGGCTATGCAAAAGCTGTGAAGCAAATCGGTGACGCACCGGTTTACACTCTCAATATCGAGGTGCACCTGGGCGGAGAAGACCGGCCTCTCCCGCCTTTCGGCTACCCGAACTCGCTACACAACGTCGTATTCAAGACCGATTCCGATTATATGCCGATGAAGAGTGTGCGACTTGCGGACATCGTGGATGAAGAGGGACGCCCCGCGCGGAGTACCACCTGGATGCTGATGGATGCCGATCAGCTCGATCCCCGCTTCGCGCGCTATCAAGCGGCTAATATCTCCTCCCTGCCCGCAGCGCGGGTGCATGGGGCGCATCGCAATACACTTTTCTTTGACTTCCACGTCGGCCGTACGGGACTTGATTACCTTCCACACTGAACCTCAACCACATCCTACTCATGAAAACAAACCGAAGTCACACACCGCTCCTCCTCGCTGCCACCCTGGCTTTCGCCATTTTATCGGCACGGGCGGACGTGGGCATTTACGAAGGGTTCACCTATGCCGCCGGCACTTCCATCGACGGCGCGAATAACGCCGATGACATTGGCTTTGGCTCGCGCAATTGGGAGGATCAGGGCGATCCCACCCAAGATGGCTTCGATACGGTGGTGGCGGGGAGCCTCTCCTTCGGTATGCTGCAGACGAGCGGGAACCGGCTGGTCTCCACAGCTCCCGTCTCCACCGGGAGTACGGTTCAGCGCCGCACGGATACCTATCTGGCATCAGGCGACATCGTCGATGGGCAGACGCTCTGGGCGAGCTGGCTGGTGCGGCTGGATGCGGGAAATGTCAACGGCGACACCAACGGGCTGATGTATTTCACGCCGAGTGGCAATGATGAACTCTTCGTCGGCATCCGCCATGATGACGCCGACAAGAAATTCGCTCTCTATGATACTACCAACACGATGGGTGAGTCCTCGCTTTCAAGCACTTCTCTCACTCTGGGACAGACCTACTTCCTCGTGCTCAGCATCACCTTTTACGAGAGCACCGATATCGATCCCAGCACCAGCGGAAAGTTCGAAGAAGAGGTTTCGCTCTTTATCAATCCCACCCCCGGCCTCTCCGCTCCCGATGTCGCGGCGGCGGCGAGTTTGAATACGCTCGATATCTCGCGGAGCAACACCTCCAACCTTGGTCAGAGTCGCATCTTCCGCATCGGATTTCTCAGCGGCGGCACGGGTGAAGAATGGTCGCTGGACGAAATTCGGATCGGCGACACGTATGGCGATGTCTCGCCGGTGCCGGAGCCTTCTTCGCTGGCTCTTTTGTTTCTCGGCTTTGCCGCAACGCTCCGTCGCCGTCGATCAGTCTGATAACTCCACCTGATGAAGCTCTCCGGCGAAATCGTCTGCTTCCTCATCAGCGACATCGAAGGATCGACGCCGCTGCTGGATCGTGCGCCGGAGGCTTACGCGCGGGCGCTGCAAAAGCACCATCAGATATTTCGCGAGGAAAGCGGACGGCGGGGCGGCAGGGAGTTTCACGAGGCCGGCGATAGTCTTTTCTTTGCCTTCCCAGAGTCGGCAGCGGCGGTCGAGGCGGCGCTGGCAATCCAGGAGCGGATGAGCGAG
>CBDUBV010000103.1:0-10240 GCA_965365475.1 uncultured Chthoniobacteraceae bacterium
GGAAGCGGTAAATTTCTCCATGTACTCAGACATGTCGATTTGAATCAATGCGTCCGCATCTCCAAACATGAACTCGGCAAGCGTGCGTGCCAGAAAAGTCTTACCAACTCCTGTCGGACCCAGGAAAATAAAGGAACCAATCGGGCGAGCTGGATCTTTCAAATCGGCGCGGGAACGCCGCAGAGCTTTGCTGATGGCCGTGACAGCTTCGTCCTGGCCGATCACGCGCGTTTTTAATTCGTCCTCCATCGCGAGCAGCTTGGCAGTCTCTTTCTGCTCCATCCGCTGCAGCGGCACGCCGGTCCACTTGGACACGATCTGCATCATGTCGTCCTCGGTGACCACGACTTCGCGTTCTTCACGCTGCTGGCGCCATTGCTCAAGGATTTTCTCCAGATCATCTTTGGCTTTCTTTTCGCTATCGCGCAAAGCGGCTGCCTTTTCAAAGTCCTGGGCTTTGATCGCGGCTTCTTTATCGGTGCGAATCGCGTCGATCTTTTGCTCGATTTCTTTAATATCTGGCGGTCGAGTCATCGCGCCGATGCGCGCCCGAGCACCTGCTTCATCCATGACATCAATGGCTTTATCCGGAAGGAAACGACCAGACAGATAGCGGGAGGAAAGCTTCACCGCAAATTCCAAAGCTTCATCGGTGAGTTTGGCTTTGTGATGCGCCTCATACTTCGGCCGCAGGCCTTTTAAGATTTGAATAGCTTCTTCTTGGCTTGGTTCTTCGACTTTGACGGTCTGGAAGCGACGCTCAAGAGCGGCATCCTTTTCAATATATTTGCGATACTCATTGAGCGTGGTCGCGCCCACACATTGCAATTCACCTCGACTAAGCGCGGGCTTGATAATGTTGGAAGCATCCATCGCGCCTTCAGCGGAACCGGCTCCGACAATCGTATGCAACTCGTCGATAAACAAAATCACGTTCTTACTGCGCCGGATTTCGTCCATGACAGCTTTGATGCGCTCTTCAAATTGCCCACGGTATTTCGTCCCCGCCACCATGAGCGCCAGGTCGAGAGTGATCACTTTTTTATCGCGCAGAATTTCGGGCACATTGCCCGCAGCAATCTCCTGCGCCAGACCTTCGACAATGGCTGTCTTGCCCACGCCCGCTTCACCAAGCAGCACCGGATTATTCTTAGTGCGGCGGCACAACACCTGGATGACGCGTTCGATCTCTCCAGCTCGGCCAATCACCGGGTCCAGCTCACTTTTTTTAGCCAGCTCTGTCAGATCACGTCCGAAAGCACGCAGCGCGGGAGTCTTCACTTCCTTTTTGCCAGTACCAGGTTGAGCTTCATCGCCGCTGCCTTCGTCCTCGCTTTCCGGCCCGCTGAAATTCGGGTCCAGCTCGCGGAGAATCTCGTTGCGTGCACGTTCGATATCGATGTCGAGCGTCTTCAACACGCGGGCTGCCACGCCTTCACCTTCGCGCAGCATGCCCAGCAAGAGATGTTCGGTGCCCACGTAGGAATGATTGAGCACCTTGGCTTCTTTACCCGCCAGGGCGAGCACTTTTTTCACTCGCGGCGTGTAAGGGATATTGCCCACCATCTTCGTTTCCGGACCCGAGCCCACCTGTTTCTCCACTTCCATGCGCACGGTTTCGAGGTCGAGCCCCATCTTTTGCAACACATTGACCGCAACTCCCTGCCCGAGCTTGATCAAGCCCAGAAGCAAATGCTCGGTGCCCACATAGTTGTGGTTGAACCGGTCCGCTTCCTTGCGAGCAAGAGCGAGAACTTGTTGAGCGCGTGGCGTAAAATTATTCATTTTTTTGATCGTTATCTGGTTTGTCCAATTGCGCGTTGTCTGGTTTGGGCAAGCTCCTTAACTTCGACCGGATAATATCCGCACGCAAGGAATCCCTCTCCTCAGCAGCCAATTTTTTTTGTGAACTTTTCTGCAAATGAGCAGGCTGGGTTTCCATGAACAATTCGTCCACGGACAACCGTATGGACTCAGGGAAAAATCCCAGATCGATTCCCAGTCGGATAAACGAGAGCAGATTCAACGCCTCCTTGCTGCTCATGCAATACGCATTGGTCAATATGCCAAACGCACGCCCGATATGGTCCATCACCATCCCGGCACGTTTCTCCAGCAACATAAGCCGCGCATTTTCTTCGTGATTAATGATCGTCTCGATCACCTTGGTCAGCCGACCCAGAATCTCTTCCTCTTTCTCGCCCAGCGTGGTCTGATTCGACACCTGAAACAAATTTCCAAGCGCCTCCGTGCCTTCTCCGTAAAGGCCTCGCACCGCGAGACCGATCTTGTTCACGGCCTGCACCACCTGGTTGATCTGCTCGCTGAGTACCAATGCAGGCAGATGCACCATGGCCGATGCGCGCATGCCCGTGCCGACATTCGTCGGGCAAGCCGTGAGATAACCCAACTCCGGATGCCATGCAAAATCCAAGCTCGCTTCCAAAGTCGTGTCCGCAGTGTCGATCTGGCGAAATGCACTCTTCAATTGCAAACCCGGACGCAGTGATTGCATGCGAAGATGATCCTCCTCGTTAATCATGATGCTCAGCGATTGCGGCGCGTTTACCACCACCGCGCTGCCGATGCTCTTGGCAGCGTGCTCGCGGCTGATGAGATGCCGCTCCACAAGCACTTGCTTCTCCAGCGCGGTGAGGTCCTGCAGATATTCTGAAAAAGAGGGCTGCATCTCGGGCAGCGCATCCACAGCTTGTTTTATCTGCTCAAGTATGCCCACGCGCTCCGCCTTTTTTGCCCACCCAGGAAACGGCATGTCGCGCAGATTTCGCGCCAGCCGGATTCTGCTGCTGATCACTATTTTATTATGCGGCCCGGTCTCCGTGACCCAATCGCCCGAGTTGTCCGTGATCCCCGAGAGCTTCACGATTGCACCTCCTTTTCCAGATTCCGGATTTGATCGCGCAACTCCGCAGCGGCTTCGTAATCTTCTTCGGTCACCGCTTTATCCAAGCTCTCCTGCAAGGTTTTGAGCCGGTCGTGGAAGAGCAGACTTTGGTGCTGTCGCTCAGGTATCTTCCCCACATGCCGCGTGCCTTTGTGCACAGCTTTGAGTAGCGATCCGAGTTGCTCGGTGAACACGTCGTAACACGCGCTGCAACCCAGGCGACCAGTCTTCTTGAAATCCGCCTGCGTGAACCCGCACACGTCGCATCGCAATCCGCCCGAGCCTTTTTGAATCTCCTTTCCCGCTCCGAGATTTAGCAGCAGATCAGCCAGCGCAAAGCCGGTGGGATCATTCACTCCGTTCTCTTTCGAGCAGCTTTCGCACAGATTCACTTTCTGCATTTTCCCCTCAACGATTTGAGTTAGAAATACAGTGGCTTCGTTGGATTTACAGACATCGCAGAACATTAGAAAACTTTCATTACGCCAGCCTCGAGGCGGGCTACTAATAAATCGGCGTGCCTGTGGATTGTGTCAACTGATGAAACTTTTCCATGAACTGACGCGTCACCGCTCCAGGCGTCCCCGCACCGATCTGCCTGCGGTCCAGCTTGACTACCGGGATCACTTCCGCAGCCGTGCCTGTGAGAAAAAATTCATCCGCTGTATAAAGATCATAGCGCGTGAGTTCACATTCCTTGACCTTGATGTCCAGCTCCCGCGCCAGCTCCAGGATCACCGAGCGTGTTATCCCGCGCAGCGAACCAGCCGAGACTGGCGGAGTGTATAATTCGTTGCGTTTTAATATAAAAACATTATCGCCCGTGCATTCGGCCACATAGCCCTGCGCATTGAGCAAGAGCCCCTCACCAGCTCGAGCATTCTGCGCCTCGATCTTGGCCATGATGTTGTTGAGATAGTTCAAGGACTTCACCGCCGGGCTGAGCACATCCTGCGGCACACGGCGGGTCCCGCACGTCACCACTTCGAGCCCTTTTTCATAATACTCAGCAGGATAAAGCCGAATGCCCGCCGCGATGATGATCACGCTCGGGGTGCAGTTCTCCGGGCTCAATCCCAGGGTTCCTTTGCCGCGCGTCACGATGAGACGGATGTAGCCATCGCGCAGTTCATTGGCGCGAATTGTCTCCAACGTGGCTTGAGTCAGTTCCTCTTTGCTCATGGGCAGCGTAAGCCAGATCGCTTTGGCCGAATCCACCAACCGATCGAGATGCTCGTCGAGTTGAAAAACGCGTCCGTTATAGAACCGGATTCCTTCAAAAATGCCATCGCCATAGAGCAGCCCATGGTCAAACACCGAGATCTTAGCATCGGCTTCCTCGTGCAACGTGCCGTCGATATATATCTTCATAAGGAAAAAATCACTGAATTGAGCGGACGCGGACACACTCCACATCCGCGCGGATCAATCAGCTATGCCCCCATCCCGGATGACAATCGTCCGATCCCCTCGCGCTGCCAGGCGCATGTCGTGCGTGACCACGACCAATGTTTTCTGTTTTTCACGCACCAACGCAAGAAGCAAATCCACGATCACGCCGCCGGTTCTGCTATCGAGATTGCCCGTCGGCTCGTCCGCAAATAATACTTCCGGATCGTTAAACAATGCTCGCGCGATTGCCACCCGCTGCTGCTCGCCACCAGACATCTCCGCTGGCAAGTGGTGCATGCGGTCCGCGAGACCCACCCGCTCCAGATATTGTTCCGCCTGCGCCCGCGCTGGGCGACGCCCGATCATTCCAGGCAACATCACATTCTCCAAAGCGGTCAGTTCATTTAGCAGAAAATAACTTTGAAAGACGAATCCCATGCGCGAATTGCGAAGCTGCGCCCGCTTGCTCTCGGGCGATTCATACAACGAGATGTCGTGAAAAAACACCTGTCCGCGATCCGGCTTGTCCATGCCAGCAAGCGAGTAAAGCAACGTCGATTTGCCAGCACCCGATGCGCCGCATAGAAACAGGCATTCGCCGGGCGCGACAGCCAGGTCTATGCCGCGCAGCACCTCGATGCGGCGCGAGCCCACGCGGAAAGAGCGGTGCAAATCCACGGCGCGAACTGGGAACTCGGAGGTCATGGGAGCAGACGCTACGCATTCGCACCCCCATGCGCCAAGCATCCTTTTTCCTCCCTTGCCGCCTTCCCTTGACGCCCCAAGGCTTTTGCGCTCCTATGCCGCATGCAAACGGAATGCAGCGTGTTGATCAAGGCGGATAGGCAAAGGATTTTTGCCACCACGACAGACCTTTCGTTGTGGCCCAAAGTGCTGCCTCATTATCGCTACATCCATTTTCTTGAGCGCACCCCCACGCACGACATCGTAAAAATGGCAGCGCGGCGCGATTTTATCCCGATCAGTTGGGTGTCGCGCGTGCATGTAGATGCTGAGAAATACGAGATGCATTTCCATCACCTGAGGGCATTTACCAAAGGCATGGACGTGGTCTGGACCTATGAGCAACAAGCCGGTGCAGTGAAGGTCAGCATTTTCCACGAACTGAGATTCCGCGTTCCCGCGCTTGCGCCGATGGCAGAGAAAATCATCGGCGGCTTCTTCATCGATAACATCGCGCACAAAACGCTTCACACATTTAAGAAATACCTCGAGCAATGACAGAACGACGCAGAGCAGTCATCACGGGTCTTGGTCCCGTCACATGTATCGGTGAAGGCAAGGAAGCCTTCTGGCAGGGTCTGCTTGCGGAGAAAAGCGGGATCGGACACCTGGATTATTTCGATACCACAAACATCAACGCCAAATGCGCAGGCCAGATTCCGGACTTTAATATCGACCGCTTTGTCCCATTCCATCGCAGCAAACGCCTGGATCGCTACGCGCAATTCGCGCTCGCCTCCGCTCTGCTCGCGCTCAAAGATGCTGGCATCGAACACAGCGTCGAGAATCCGCAGACACGCTATGGGGTGAGCTTTGGCACTGCACTCGGTGGCATATCCAACGCCGAGATGGAACACCGCAACTTCATGGAGCACGGTCCGCGCGGTGTCACTCAGACTCTGGCCTTGCAAGTATTCGGCGGCTCAGCCCATGCCAACATCGCGATCGAATGCGGCTTTCGCGGCGTGGGCACCACTAATAGCAATAGCTGCGCCAGTGGCACCGTCGCAGTCGGCGAAGCGATGCGCTATATCCGCGATGGCTGGGCCGATGTCATCGTGGCAGGCGCAGCCGAAGCACCTCTGTGTCCCCTCACCTACGGAGCGTTCGCCATGATCCGCACCATGAGCCAATACACCGGCGATCCCTCACAAGCTTGCCGCCCGTTCGATGCCCAGCGCGATGGCTTTGTAATGGGCGAAGGCGGAGCCAGTCTTGTCATCGAAGAGTATGAACACGCCAAAAAACGCGGTGCGCGCATCTATGCAGAAGTCATGGGCTATTCCAATAACAACGATGCCTACCACATGACGAGTCCGCTCCCCTCGGGTGAAGCCACCTCCCGCGCCATGAGCGATGCATTGAACGACGCAGGCGTTCATCCGGATGAGATCGACTATATCAACGCCCACGCCAGCTCCACACAGATCAACGATTCCACGGAGACGGCATGCATCAAACGCATTTTCGGGGAGCACGCGCGGAAGTTGGCAGTGAGCGGCACCAAAGGCTACACTGCCCATCCACTCGGGGCGACGGGTGCCATGGAAGCAGTGATCTGCGCACTCGCGATGGAGCGGGATTATATCCCGCCCACATTAAACTACGAGTTCCCCGATCCGAAATGTGATCTCGACGTGGTGCCCAACCACGGCCGGGAGAAGAAGCTTCGCCACATCCTAAGCAACTCCTTCGGGTTCGGAGGCATCAACTCCTGTATTATCTTAGGCAAAGTATAACTTAGACAATACGATAGCGGCCCCGTCCTATTTTTTTTATATTATCGCGCGTTTTGCCTGTTGTATTGAACCACACGTGCAAATTCTGTTTGGGCAGGCCTGTCGTTTCCGAGAGTTCAGATACGGAAGCTCCCTCGGCGCCCGCTGTTTCCAATGCCGCCACAATCTTCTCGCCGGTCACCCCACGGCGTTGACGCTTTTTTTTGCGAGGACGAGTTATGACTGCTGCTCCATCTACAGACTTGGGTTTCCTGCCCCGCCGACCTTTGGTCGTCGGTTCGGAACCGGAAAAAGTCTGAGCGATCTGCGTCTCGATTTCTTCCACCTGCCGCATCAGAGCGTCTTTCTTCTTTTGCAAGACAAGCAGCTTTTCCAGAATGAATGTGGACAACGAATTATTAGCCATAGGAATGTTTGTCTCGAACAATTACGTTCCTTTGTAAATAAAAAAATAAGTTTTAGTTCTTATATTAGACTCCGCAACCGGGATAATACGGATTTGTATATTCGATTGGAGCCTGCTCGTGCTAATTGCACACTGACCAGTTGGGCATCTTTTTCTTCATCGGCTGGCACCAGCCTTGAATCCATCTCCGCGCCGCGTTGCACCATGCACCGTAGGAATCTGCTTCCGGCCTCGCGTTCCAAAAGCACCGAGATGTCTCCTGCGTCCAGCTCCAATCGGCTCAAGGTCGCGCTCTCGGATGTCGTTTCGTAAAGGTCCACGTCCACCGCCTTGTCGGCATAGGTAAAGGCAATCCGGCCACCCCGCCGGGCACCTTCCCAGTGCAAGGTCTCCGCAAGCCATGCCACGATCAGAAGCGCCGAGATGCGATGCCCCTTTGCGAAGCCAATTCGCAATCTGGAGATGCGCTTGAGACCCGTGTTCCAGCGAACATCATCGAACACAGAAGCTAGCGCCGCACGCAGAGCGTTGCTTCTGGTCCAGGAAAGATCGTGCACCACCATGCGGCGATGTCCGGCCTCCAGCGCGGAACATAATATGTGGAATTGCTCCGCAGGCTGCTCCCAACTGCTGCTGTCCACGATCAACCGATCAATAATCGTATATAGTTTCGGCTCGAAAATTCTCGAGAACTGGCCCTGCCACCAAAGAACCAATGGCAGATCCGATTCCATGTGGGCAAACACCACATTGCGAATTCGTCCGATTGCTTTGCCATTGAGTTGAAATGCCACCTGCTCTGAGCACACCGATTTGCGTCCATGAACAAGATGGCAGTGCGCCGTGATCCAGGCGCGTGCGCTCGATTCTTCGGCATCCAATGTGACCCCGATCAAAAGCGCACGGCAGGCATGCTCGCGAGTTATCGCCGCCACGAGCGAAGTGTTGCGCTTCAATGCTCCCGGATGCTCGCTATAGATGGCAAAATTTATTAAAGAAGCTTTGGTGTTGACCTGGTCGGCATCCCACAGATGTCGCAATTCATACTCCAGTTCCTGGACAGGCACTTCGCGCCCCAGAATCTCCTGCTCCTCACTCACAGCCGCCTCCATACATGCCCCGAACGCGCGAGCAACTCATCCGCCTCCGTCGGACCCCACGAGCCCGCAGGATATTCTGCCATGGGCGGCTGCTCTCCGTGTGCGTGCCAGGCCTCCTGAATGCGATCGATAAATTTCCACGCGTTCTCCACTTCATCGCGTCTTGCAAATAACGTGGCATCACCTGCCATCGCATCCAAAAGCAAGCGTTCATAAGCTTCCGGACCCGCTTTCCCAAAGGATGTGGAATAATGAAAATCCATCTTTACGGATTCGAGTCTCACCTGGCCTCCAGGTATTTTACTGACGATTCGCAGCGAGATTCCTTCGTCCGGTTGTATGCGGAACACCAACACATTCTCCTGCAAATCCTCCTGCATGCGGTTGAACAACACATTCGGAGCTTTCCGAAAATGAACAGAAATCTCCGTGCTTTTCTTGGGCAACCTCTTGCCCATGCGCACGTAAAAGGGCACTCCTTCCCACCGCCAGGTATCCAGGTATAACCTTAGTGCAACATAAGCTTCCGTGTTGGACTGCGGATTTATGCGGTCTTCCTGTCGATAACCAACGACGCTTTTTGCATCGACCGAGCCTTCCAGATACTGAGCCCGCACGACATTCTCCGTGACCTCCTCCAGACCACTTAACGGTCGAAGACTTTTTAGAACATTCACCTTGGCATCGCGGACACCATCGGCAGATAAATCCACCGGCGGCTCCATAGCAATTAAGCTTAGTAATTGAAGCAAATGATTCTGCACCATGTCGCGCAATGCCCCTGCTGAATCATAATAAGCTCCGCGCCCTCCCTCCATGCCCAGATTCTCGGCGCAGGTGATTTGCACTTGATCAATATAGCGATTGTTCCACAGCGGCTCGAAAATGGAATTCGCAAACCGCATCACCATCAGATTCTGCGCCGTCTCTTTGCCAAGATAATGATCGATGCGATAGGTCTGCTCTTCGGAAAACGTCTCCGCTACCACTTCATTCAAATGATGCGCGGACGAAAGGTCCGTTCCGAAAGGTTTCTCTACAATGACACGGCTCCAGCCACTAGGTGCCGGAATGTTAAGCCCGGCTTTTTTTAAATGAACAAGGATGTCATCGAAATATTCCGGCGCGGATGCTATGTAAAAAAGCCGGTTCACCGGTGCAGCCGAGTCCGAATTCAGCTTGTCAGCGAGACTTCTATAACCTTCCAGATCCTGAAACTCGGATTGGTGATAGCTTATTTTCCGCGCAAACTCAGACCAAATTTCCTCCGTGTGCTCCTGTCTTGAATGTTTGCGTGTGGATGCTTCCAATTCCGCGCGGAAGGTGTCGTCATCCTTGGGTCTTCTGGCGAAACCCACCACACGCGTGCCATGCGGCAGATCGCCATCCACGGCAAGATTATAAAGTGCGGGTATTAGTTTCCGATGCGTCAGGTCCCCGGTGGCACCGAAGATTACAATGACGCAGGCTTCGGGCATGCGTCGGGCGAGCACCCCTTCGCGCAGCGGATTGCGAGTTGCTTCCATAGGAGACAGGGCACTCTGCTTGGTATGAGCACTCAATAGGGCAGAGGATATTGAGCGGTGAGTTGCAATACAGACTCGCGAACCTTGCGCAGACCTTCCTCATCCTCCTTATGCTGCAAGGCTTCATGAATTAAATCAGCGATCTCCATCATCACTTCTTCTTTCATGCCGCGCGTGGTCACCGCAGGTGTGCCGATCCGGATACCGCCCGTCTGCGCGATGGGCATCGTATCGAACGGAATTGCATTTTTGTTCACGGTGATGGCTGCCAGATCGAGAGTTTCCTGAGCCACTTTGCCGCTTATTTGATGAGGTCGCAAATCCACCAGCATCACATGATTGTCGGTGCCTCCTGACACGATGCGATAGCCGTTCATGGAAAGGCGCACGGCGAGTGCCTTGGCATTGCTGACGATTTGTTTTTGATA
>CBDUBV010000104.1:0-10080 GCA_965365475.1 uncultured Chthoniobacteraceae bacterium
CTGAACCAGGTGCCCGCCGCTGCACTCATCGCAATTGCCTTCTTGGCCGTGCCTTATTTTACAACATATTCTTGTTTTACAATATGGCTCCAAAGTAGCCTGACTTCCATGGCTAAAGGCCGGGAAAGCCTATAACACAGGTGCGTCGAATAATGTTCGATATGCTCAGCGAAGGGAAAGTCACTTTCATTCCTTCGATTTTGCAGTATCGCTTAAGACCGCTATACCATGTCTCAGCCTACGAACCATCCGCGATCCGTGCGAGCCAGCCTGCCATGAACCGCAAGGGTCTTCATTCCGCCTGGCTTGTATTTGCCTTGCTCGCGGCGTGCGATCGTGAGCCGATAGAGTCTCCCGGCCGCCCGCAGACTGCGCTCACTGTTCAGACTCACATCGTGCAACCGCAGACGCTGCAGGATGGCATTTCTATTCCGGGGTCGCTCGTGTCGTGGGATCAGGTGGAACTGCGCGTGGAACGCCCCGGTGTGATCAGCGAGATTCTTTTCACCGAAGGCGCGCAGGTCTCTCGAGGTGATGTGCTGGTGACAATTGACTCTTCTGAATTGGAGGCGGAACTTCTTCGTGCCCAAGCCCGCCTCACACTTGCCGAGGGCAACGAGCGTCGCCAGAGCGAGCTACTCAAGACGCGCGGCATAAGCCCGGCGGACTACGAAGCCAGCGTCGCTGAACTGGACGATGCTCGAGCGCACGTGGCACTCATCCGCGCGCAGCTTGCCAAGACGGAACTCAAAGCACCATTCGATGGCGTGGTGGGTCTGCGGCGCGTGAGCACCGGAGCGTATGTCACGCACGACACCGCGATCACCACTGTCCACGACAACACGCGGCTGCGGCTGGATTTCTCTATCCCTGAACGCTACGCATCGCTCATCAACACCGGCTCGGATGTGATGTTCCAAGTGGCTGGCCTCGCCGACGCGTTCCCGGCCCGCATTTATGCCATGGAACCTGCGGTGGACGTGCAGACCCGCTCTCGCAAAGTCCGAGCGGAAGTGGACAACTCAGCCGGGCGGCTTGTGCCCGGATCGTTTGCTGATGTGCAGGTGCAGTTGGAAGAGATTGCCCATGCTTTGACGATACCACCCGAGGCACTCATTCCCGGCTATGAGCAGCAGAGCGTGTTTGTAAATAATGAAGGCGTCGCGGAACTGCGAGCCGTCCAGACCGGTCTGCGCACTGGCACGAAACTTCAAATCCTTTCGGGGCTCGAGCCGGGAGATGCTGTGATCACTACAGGACTGCTGCAATTGCGACCTGGCATGAAAGTGCAAACCGCCACCCGCTAAGTGCCGCTCTACACCACCAGCATCAATCGTCCGGTCCTCGCCACGGTCATGTCGCTCGGGATCGTGCTCTTCGGCATCATCAGCTACCGGCACCTGGCCATCCGCGAATATCCCGCCGCCGATCCTCCGATCATTTCCGTATCGACCAGCTACACGGGTGCGTCTGCGGAGGTGATGGAAAGTGACATCACCGAGCCGCTGGAGGAAAGCATAAATGCCGTGCAAGGCATCCAGTCGCTATCAAGTGTCAGCCGTGAAGGTCGCAGCACGATCCGGGTGGAATTCCGTCTCGGTATCGACATGGAGACCGCTGCTAACGATGTCCGCGACCGGGTGTCGCAGGCGCAGGGCGATCTGCCGCCAGATGCCGAGCCCCCCAGCGTCATCAAAGCCGATTCCGACAGCGATCCCGTGGTATTTTTAAACATCTACAGCCCAACTCGCGATCTACTGGAACTCAGCGACCTGGCCGATAGACGTTTTAAACCCATCTTTCAAACCATCCCAGGTGTGAGCGAAGTGTCCATCTGGGGAGAGAAACGCTACGCCATGCGCATCTATCTCGACCGCGACCGGCTCGCAGCTTACGCGCTGACCCCGAGCGATGTGCGCACGGCATTGGACCGGGAGAATGTGCAGTTGCCGTCCGGTCGGTTGGATGCTCCGACTGTGGAGATGAGTGTCAAGACTTCGAGCCGCTTTGCCTCGGAGGAGGATTTTAATAACATGGTGGTGCGCGAGTCTGCTGCTGGCAACATCCGCCTGCGGGACGTGGGCCGCGCATCGCTGGGGCCTGCGGAGATGCGCACCATCTTGAAGCGCGATGGCATCCCCATGGTCGGCATCGTGTTGCGCCCGCAGCCGGGCTCGAATCACATCGATATTTCCGATGAATTCCATCGCCGACTGGAACATGTCCGCAAGGATTTGCCTGATGACATCGAGCTGGGCATCGGCTTCGATACTTCAGAATATATCCGCAGCTCCATCGCGGAAGTGAAGCAGACCATTCTCATCGCGGTGGTACTCGTGGTGCTCATTATTTTTCTTTTTCTTCGCGACCTGCGCTCCACGCTCATCCCGCTCGTTGTCATTCCGATCAGCCTGATTGGTGGCTTTTTCCTCATGGACCTCGCGGGGTTCAGCATCAATGTGCTCACTCTACTCGCCATGGTGCTGGCCATCGGCCTGGTGGTGGACGACGCCATCGTGGTGTTGGAAAATATTTATTCGAAAATAGAAGCGGGGCTTGATGCGAAAGAGGCAGCCGCTGAGGGCACGAGAGAGATTTTCTTTGCGGTGATCGCCACCACGCTGGCGTTGTGCGCAGTGTTTCTGCCGATTGTTTTCCTGGGCGGACTCGTGGGCCAACTCTTTCGTGAGTTTGGCCTCGTGCTTGGCGGGACGGTGATTATCTCCTCCTTCGTCGCGTTGACATTGACCCCCATGCTGTGCAGCAAGCTGCTGCGGCGCGGCAGTCACAGCCGATTCTACCACGCCACGGAAGGATTTTTCACGGCGCTGACCGGTGCCTATCGCCGGGTGCTTTCCATGTTTCTTCGTGTGCGCTGGCTTGCGTTGCCCTTGCTCTTGGCTTCAGCGGCACTCACATGGTGGTTTGTCTCATCGTTGGAGAATGAATTGGCACCGCTCGAGGATCGAGGCCGACTCCGCATCATCGTGAGTGCCCCCGAAGGCACCGCATACGACGCGATGGCGGATTATATGGACGCACTCAATGAGAAAATAGCGGACACGGTGCCTGAGAGCGAGGCGGTTATTTCCGTCACCTCGCCGGGGTTCGCTGCCAGTAGCTCGGTGAATTCCGGCTTTGTCCGGCTGGTGCTTCCCGACTCTGACACCCGCGAGCGCAGCCAACAGGAAATCGCGGACGCGCTGCTTGCGGCTACGATGCAGATGCCGTTCGCTCGCGTGGCGGTGGTTCAGGAGCCAAGCATCAGTGTGGGCGGGGGCGGCAGGTCGCTGCCATTGCAATTTATCATCCAGGCTCAGAACCTCGAGCAACTCAGCGGTGTGCTTCCGGAGATGATGCAAAAGGCTATGCAAACAGGCGTGTTCTCACGCGTGGATGTGGATTTGAAGTTTAACAAGCCAGAGATGCAGATCGAGATCGACCGGGAACGCGCACAAAGTCTGGGTGTGTCTGCGCTGGATGTGTCGGACACGCTCAATCTGGCCTTGAGCGAGCAACGCTACGGATACTTCCTAAGAGATGGGAAACAGTATTCCGTGATTGGATCGCTCATGCGGGATCAACGCGAGGACAGCTTGGATCTGCGCAGCCTCACGGTGCCCAGTCGGGAGAGCGGCCCCATCCGGCTGGATAGTCTGGTTCATTTTGAAGAATCTGTCACGCCGCCGCAGTTGTTTCGCTACAATCGCTCGATCTCTGCGACGGTGTCCGCCGCGATGCAGACTGGCTCCACGTTGGGCCAGGGCATTGAGGCGATGCAAGGTGTGGCGCAGGAAGTTTTGGATGAGACGTTCCAGACTGCGTTTGGCGGGGAAGCCCGCGATCTGCAAGAGACGGGCGATAGCATCCTGTTCGCTTTCGTGCTGGCACTGCTGATCGTTTATCTTGTGCTGGCTGCGCAATTCGAGAGCTTCCGCGATCCGATCATTATACTTCTCACAGTCCCCCTGGCACTGCTTGGCGCGACGGGAGCACTAGTGCTGTTCGGGCAAACTTTGAACATCTTCAGCCAGATCGGCATCATTATGCTCATTGGACTGGTGACGAAAAACGGCATCCTGGTTGTGGAGTTTTCCAATCAACGCAGAGTCGCAGGCCTGTCTGCGATGCAAGCTGCTTTGGAAGGTGCTGCGGAAAGGTTCCGTCCCATCCTCATGACCAGCCTTTCCACGATCCTTGGCATCCTGCCCATCGCGGTCGCATTCGGTGCAGGTGCCGAGAGCCGCCGCGCTCTTGGCATCGCAGTCATTGGCGGCGTCACCATCGGGACGCTGCTCACGTTGTTGGTCATCCCCGCGGTCTATGCAGCTCTTCGAACGCCGAACTCCGAACGCCGAAGGAGAGATTAGAAATTTACGCTGACGGTGCTGGGCTGGGCCTTGCAGCCTAACGCAGAAATCGCCCCAGATTTTCACGCTCCCAACGCCGCGCTTTCCGATAATGCTGGAATCGCTTCTCCTTTTCCTCGAACTCCTCTGTGTGAACCAGCCGCCGCCCCCCGCCCAGACGCAGCTCCGGCACGCGGGCATGCAGCATCTCATGGTACACAATGTACTCCAAAAACCAGCGGGGGACGAATGGCGCATCAAGCAAGGGGTGAATCCGGATCACCCGATCTTCTTCCTGTATGGTGCCGAACACAAAATATGTCTTGGGCCGCCGCCGCCGCCTGCGCCCCCAAACGATTGAATACCCCTTTAGCGGATTAGAACGGAAATATTGTCGGTTGAGACGGTTAAAGATTTTTTTGAGATTGTGATGGTCGCCTTCCTCCCCGAAAAGCAGATGCCGCTGCATGGGCAGCGTGACAGAGGAGACTTTGCGCTTGGTCTTGGGCATGGAAACTACTGCCCTGTAGCACCAGCCTCACAACGCCGCAAGTGGATGTTGATCCATGCCCGGCCCGATGCAGTGCGATACGATATCAGCCCCGTGTCACATTTACCCGGACTTGCATCTCAGAAGCCACACTCCCAGCAGCCACAAACGAGCCTGCGATGGGAGGCACATCCTCCGGGTGCCTGCTCACCGCCACGGCGATGTGGCTGGCACCCGTGACCTGACCACTGGTGATGTCGAAACCCTTCCACCCCGCTCCTGGCAGATATACTTCCGCCCACGCATGCGTGGCACCGTGACCTTCCGGCGCTAGCGGGTCGTAGAGGTACCCGCTGACAAAACGCGCTCCCAACCCGAAAAACCTTACTGCTTCTATAAATAAGGTAGCAAAATCTCTGCACGACCCCGATCTCAAAGCCAATGTGCGGGAGGGCCGCTGAACGCCCGGCTCCTCTCTGCGCGTGTAATTAAAATCCTGCGCGATTTTCTTACCGATCCGGTCCAGCAATACAAACGTTTCCAAAATCTGACCGGGCCGCCAGAACTGCGCACACCACGAGCGCAACCCGCTCTGATCGCCAGGGAAACACGGCATCTGATACGGTATCAAATCAATGCGCTCTTGCGGGTCGAATTGGAATGGAAAATTCAGGGCGATGGGCGACACAAGAAAATCCAGTGGCATCGTTTCAAAATGTTGAACATTCACTTCACTTCGTATGCTCAATGTGGTGGTCGTGCCGGTGAAACTCAGCGTGCCCACGGAATTGCCGTAAATATCGCGATGCCATTTAATGAGTGGTGCAGGCTCAACGATTAGATTGGAACTGTCGATGCGCAGATCGTGACCTGCCCGTGGCCGGATAAAAAGCTGGTGAGGCAGGAGGCTCACCGGCGCACTGTATCGATAAAAAGTATCGTGCTGAATCTGGAGTCGCTGCATGCGGAGCAGATTAAAGTCACATGACGTGAAATGCACCTGTTTGTCTGTGATTTTGATTTTTAAAATCAGACACCGATTTCAGCTGGGAGGGTTGCGGGGTGAAGGCAATGACTTTGGCATTGTGGCATCCGGCTCGCGTAAACATACTCCGCTGCAACCATGCCTTCCGTCCAGTCGTTGCTGAGCCTGCCACCTGCCATGGCCGGATTCATATCCCAAAGTGCCAGATTCCGCATGCGGGATTGGTTTGCCACGAGCGATCCACCGGGGGGAAAACTCGGGTCAGGCGGCGGCATTGCCCATCTTCTTGCAGAGGCTTACGAGACTACTGGTCAAGGACAGCCATTTGAGAGCTGGGTGCGCACCACCGGCAAGCTGCTTCTGCTCGCAGGCGGGCAAAGTCGGCGACTCCCCGCATACGCCTCCACCGGCAAACTCTTTATCCCCATGCCCGTGCTCCGGTGGGCTGCGGGACAAAGTCTCGACCAAACCCTCCTCGATCTCCAGCAGCCCGCTTATGCCCGCACGCTCCACAGTGCCATGCCGCACTACTGCGCACTGGTCACAAGTGGAGATGTATTGCTGCGATACGAGCCATTGATGTCGCCCCTGCCGCGGGTCGATGTTCTCGGCCTCGGGATGTGGGTGCGCCCGGAGGTTGCTACACATTTCGGCGTGTTCTTTAGCCCCCGAGAGGCACCAGGTGAATGGAAATTTTTTCGGCAAAAGCCTTCCGCCAGCGATATTCGCGAACTGGCTGCCGAACACCTTTACCTTGTAGATACCGGCATGTGGCTGCTCAGTGAGCACGCGGTCCACGTGCTCATGACCTGCTGTGGATGGACCGGCACGCGATTTAAAAATAACGCTCCAGATTTTTTTGAACTCTACTCGGAATTTGGCCTCGCGCTGGGCTCGCACCCTACCCGCTGCGACCCGCGCATCTCCCAACTCACCTCCGCAATCGTTCCGCTGCCAGATGCCGAGTTCTATCATCTTGGGACCAACCGCCAACTCATCGAGTCTGTGTCTGCATTGCAGAATTTGCAGCTCGACCAGACCAAGCTTGCCGGGCTTGCGTCGCGGCCGCATCCAGATCAATTCATTTTAAACTCCTCCTTCTCGCACCCGCGTCGGTTGGATCGCAATCATACCCTGTGGGTCGAGAACAGCTGCATACCGCATTCGTGGCAGCTTCAATCTCACCACGTGCTCACCGGGGTGCCGCACAACACGTGGTCACTCGCTCTGGAGCGTTCGGTATGTCTGGATTTCACGCCCATCGCCCACGATTCCTTTTGCATCCGGGCCTATGGTTTTGACGATTCTTTCCGCGGACGTCTGGATGCCTCAGAAACGCTTTGGTTTGGACGGCCGGCTGCGGACTGGTTTACGCAGCGCAACATCCAGCCCGAGCGTCCGGAGTCCGACATGCAACAAGCAGCACTGTTCCCGGTGCTGCCACTGGAGAAAATGACCGCAGCTTTTGTTCAATGGATGTTTGCGGAGAAGCCGGAATCCAGCCCTGTGCATCGCGAGCAATGGCAGGCTGCCGAGCGACTTTCCGCTGAACAGATTTGTGACCGCGCACACATCGACAGACTGCTCGACCAGCGTGAGCGCAATTTGCACTGGTGTCTTCCGCGCATGGCAGCAAATTACCGTTGGAACGCTTTCTACAGGCTTGACCTTGAAAATACTGCCGCACATTACGCCGCGTCCGAAGCTGATCTTCCACAGCCGGTGGATAATGCCAGCCCGATCACGCGTATTAACGATGCCATGTTCCGCTCGGAAGTTCTTGCCCACAGAAACCTGGGTTCCGAAGCAGATCGGTCGAAACGCGTTGCCTTCGAACTCCTGGCCGCAACGGTAGTGGAACGCATGGTGCCCGTCACGCCTCGACGAGCTGTTCTTGAAGACCAGATTATATGGGGCCGCAGTCCCGTGCGGATCGACCTTGCCGGAGGGTGGTCCGATACCCCGCCGTACTGCATCAACCATGGCGGTCGCGTGGTAAATATGGCGATAAATCTTAACGGCCAACCGCCTGTGCAAGTTTTTGCCCGCTGCTGCGAGGCTCGAGAACTTGTGGTGCGCTCGATCGATCTTGGGCTGGAAACACGCATCCGCACATTCGAAGAACTTCACTGCTTCGATCCACACCAGAGCAGCTTTGCCCTCGCCAAAGCCGCTTTTGCGCTCGCCGGATTTCTGCCCCAATTTAACGCCCATTGCGCTTCAAGCCTCAGTCAACAGCTCGCCGACTTTGGCGGTGGCATTGAGATTTCTTTGCTTGCCGCCGTGCCCAAAGGCTCCGGGCTGGGCACCAGCAGCATACTTTCCGCCACGCTCCTTGGCGTGTTAAGCGAACTGTGCGGGCTGCATTGGGACCAGGCTGAAATCTGCAACCGCACGCTCGCACTGGAACAACTGCTGACCACTGGGGGTGGCTGGCAGGACCAGGTCGGCGGGATATCCCGAGGCATCAAACTCATCGAGACCGCCCCGGGCTTCGAGCAACAGCCCATGCTCCGTTGGTTGCCTGATCATTTGTTTGCAGACAACTATGCGAACCGCACCGCCTTGCTCTACTATACCGGTATCACCCGCATGGCCAAAGACATCCTTCACGACATCGTGCGAGGGATGTTTTTAAATAATGGACGCACCCTTGGCATCCTGGGTGAAATATCCCAAAACGCTCTCATCACGTGGCAAGCCGTGCAAGCCGGAGACTGGACCCGCCTGTGTCAGGCGGTGGATACCACATGGCAACTGAATCAAGCACTGGATGCAGGCACCAATCCGCCCGCTGTTCAGGCGATCTTGAGCCCGCTCAAAGACTGGCTGGCTGCTGCCAAATTGCCCGGTGCTGGTGGCGGAGGGTATCTCCTCATGCTGGCAAAAGACGATGATGCGGCGCAACGCATAAGACAATACCTCATGCGCAACCCTCCCAACGCTCGAGCGCGTTTTGTGGATATGACACTCTCGCATCTTGGCCTGCAAATTACCCGGAGCTAGCGCACCACCAGCGCGGGCCTTGCATTCACCAGAACCAGGCGGTGATGTGGAGGATCGCCCCATAAGCCAGACCCAGCGTCGCCAAAGTGCGCCAACGCAGACTCGAGCGGGTTGCCCAGCCAATTTGGTCCCTGAGCAGATACGGAAGACCGACCCAGAAAATGCCGGCCACTGCCCACGCATATGCCACAAGCACCAGTAGCAGACGGGAAGTCTCCGGACGAAGAAATGCACTCTCAAGCAAGGGCTCTGTGGCCAGCAGCGCGAGCATGCCCAGACTGCGCACACTGAGAAATTCCTCCACCAGATAAGCCGTCGCCACAGCTCCGGCAGGAATCAGAATCAGTATCAGCCGCCGCAAATTGCTGAATTCTCCCATGTCGATGGTTGCGATGAGATAAAAACCCCACACAGCAGCCAGAACGAGCAGCACCAAACCTGCAGGACGCGACCGGGGAAACCTCTGCAACCACAGCTTCACGGGCTCTGGTTTCGCCAATGCCACCAGGTGGACCACCACCAGAAAGGCACCCACCACCACGCCCATCGTTTGCAGACTGAATCCGTAAATCATCGAGGGGCGGACTTTGACGCGACGCGTGGTGAACTCAAGCCAAAACCGCCGGGTCGCCGTAGAGAGTGAATGGCCCGGCGGATTCGATATACACATCAAAGATCTGCCCGATGTGTCGGTCGCTTCCTTCAAAAACCACGATTTTGTTGCTGCGGGTGCGGCCCGTGAGGCGTTCGCTATTCGTCTTGCTCGGACCTTCGCACAGAATCTCCACATGCGATCCCACGAGTGCTGCAGTTTTGTCCTCGGCAATACGGTTGATCACTGCGAGTAGGTCCTGGTTGCGTTGCTCCTTGACCGGCTCCGGCACTTGATCTGGCATGGCGGCAGCAGGGGTGTCTTTGCGCTGCGAGTAGCGAAATACAAAAGCGTTATCGAACTCCAGTTCCTCCGCAAGCGCTCGCGTGGCCTCGTAATCCTCCTGAGTCTCGCCGGGGAAACCGATGATGATGTCTGTGGTGATCGCGATGTGCGGCTGAGCTTCGCGCAGACGCGCCACCAATTCACGATAACGAGCAGAGGTGTACGGACGGTGCATTTTTTTCAAAATACGATCCGAACCTGATTGCAAGGGTAGATGGATGTGCTCGACCAGCTTGGGCAATTCCGCATAGGCCCGCACCAGGTCATCGCGAAAGCCCATGGGATGAGGTGAAGTGAACCGGATACGCTCGAT
>CBDUBV010000105.1:0-9878 GCA_965365475.1 uncultured Chthoniobacteraceae bacterium
CGACGTTTGGGCCAAGGATCTGGAAAAGAAAAATGGAATACGGTGATAGACTCGGGCGGCAAGAGATAGCGCACTGCATACGCTGTCTCCAGCCGCAGCACGCGCAGATTGCTCACGCCAGCGCGGGCGGCTCGCCGACAGGTCTTGCGCACTCTGCCAAGCAGACGTTCGATGCCCAGGAAATCACACTCCGGATGGCGGCGTGCCATTTCCACAAGGAATAATCCATCGCCGCAGCCGGCATCCACATGCACGGGTGCTTCCCGCCCGAAAACTTCCCCCAGCCGCGTGGGGAAACAATAGTCCTCCGGGCACCATTCCACGTGCGAGCCAGCTTCGCCGGGCGGAATCTTATTGCGACCCAATGGAAACTAAGGCGCAGGGTTTACGGTGAAAACCTGCCCGGACGTTTTGTCGCGTATCACGGCCTGGTCCGGCCGGATATCCACGATTTCATATTGCCGATCACCATCGTCCGGCAGTGTAAAAGATTCGCCCTGTCGTGCAGTGATTGTCTGGCCTTTGCCCTCGAGGTAGAGATGCGCATTGCCAGCACCGGCCCGCGTGGACAGGCCGCGAACCAATGTCAGCTCTTTGCCAGTGGATTGATGGCGCAGGATGATCTCAGACACATCCACCACTTTGCCATCGGAAGTCTTGTCGGAATGAGCGCGCGAACGCACGCGCTCGACGGTGTAAGGAAACCCGGGCACTGACTGTCCGCTGGAGAGCCGGTGCGTCTCGCCGGAGGAAGTATCGCGGAGTTGAGCAGTGCTGCCCGAGACGCTTTGCAGCACGAGCGGCAGGCGATCATCGCCGGTGTCGGCCAGGCGCAATCGGGTCACCATCGGAGGGCGCGAAGCCGCATCGTGCGGATTGGTGTCCGAAAGATATTCGTCCCGATTGGTAAATCCATCGCCGTCTGGATCAGCATCGAGCATGGCGGGATCGTTGAGATCGAGCTGGTGGAGGTCGAACCATGCAGTCTCGGGTGCTTCCACGCTGCGGGGGGCAGGAGCTGTGGGCGCGGGATCGGTGTCGGCAGCGGGGACCACTGGGGCGACCGTGGTGGCAGTAGCTGCGGTCACAGGAGTCGCTGACAGATCACTTTCCGAAGGTGCAATGGGAACCTGCGCAGTTGCTGCGGGTTCCTCTGCTGCGGGTGTCGCAGCGGGAGTAGCAGCGGGGGCGGGATCGGGAGAGGTGATGGTGGCTTCGGCAATGAGTGCGCTGATCTCGTTGTAGCCTTTGCTGCGTGCAATGACTTCTGCAGTCTCGCCAATGTTGTTGCGGACGGATTTTAGTGCTCCTTTATCCAGCAATAACCTCACGGTGTCGGGACGCTCTTTCTGTGCGGCAAGCATGAGAGCGGTCTCGCCGTCTTCGGTGGATGCATTAATATCCGCTCCAGCCTCCAGCAGAATCTCAATGACGCGATTGTGACCCATAAGTGCTGCCACGAGCAGTGCACGATCGAGACCTTCGTGCGAAGTGGGCGCGAGGATGCCTACCACTTTATCATGCCCTTGGTACACGGCTTGCATGAGAGCGGTCCAGCCGTTGTTATCGTGTAGATCGCTGTTGGCACCTGCCTCCACCAGGCGACTCACCACAGCGGCATGGTTGTTGAGCGACGCCAGCATAAGAGGGCTCCATCCATCCTTGCCCTGTTGATCGATGTTCGCGCCCGCATTGATAAGTAGATTCAGTGTATTGAGATTGCCGCGCTCGGCAGCTCCCATGAGTGCCGTGTAGTTCTCGGGGTTGCGGGCATTTACATCGATGCCGGCCGTGATGAAGTTTTCGAGATTCACATCGTCTCCCTGGGTGGCGACTTTGACAAAGTCCTGAGCGGTGAACTGGAAGCCATCGCGCTCGAGTTGTTCGAGTGCCACTTCGTCAGGTTTGTCGCACGCCTGGAGCAGCAATGCGCAGAGCGGAAGAAGGAGAATTCGGAGAAATTTCATGCGGACACGACATTACCCGCGCGGAAATAAAAAATCGATGGGTTATTTTCGGCGGAGAACTCGCGCGCGGACTATCTCTGAAGTTGCAATACTCATTGGCGACCTCTCATTTTGATTAGAGTTCAGATGTGTTGGCAACAATCGGAGATGCGCCCATCAATGAAGGGCGGTGTAAAAAAATCGGGCGAATGAAATAAAATAAAATGAGGATTTATAGATCTTCAAAACTGAGTGCGCGGTTATGGAACGTGCCTGTCCTCGTGCAGCCCGCAGTGCGCAGCATTTCCAACACATGGTCGAAATCACGACCCACATGCGCAGGATCATGTGCGTCGGAGCTGATCACCACCGGGATGCCAGCTTCCAGTGCAAGCTGGATAAATAAAGGCGCTGGATAGGTCTCACCAGCGGCTCTGTAAAGCCCGGCGGTATTAATCTCAAACGCCATTCTGCTGTCCGCGAGCGCTTCAATGACCGGGTCGTAATATCGCTGCGGATCGCCCGGCGGATGGTGGCCGAATTTTTTAACCAAATCCGCGTGCCCCAAAATATCGAACAGTCCCGAACGGATGCATGCCACCTGTGCTTGCGTATAGCATGACCAGATATCCGCGAGGTTATCTGCGCGGATGCGATGGCTGGTTGCCGGATTATCCACCGCCCAGCCAGGTTCGAGATAGTGGACGCTGCCGATCAGAAAATCCCACGGAGCGAAGGTGGCAAGTTCTTCGATCCAGCCTTCACCGTGAGGCAACCAGTCGCATTCCAGGCCCAGCTTTACCGGGAAAGGAGCCAGCGAGGTACGTGCTTCCAGAACCATGTCCACATAGCGAGGCAGCTCGCTACGCAGCATGCGCCAGTCATCGAAAACCTCCGGCATGGGATTGTGGTCCGCCATGCCGACACCACTCAGCCCAGCGGCTCTGGCTGCATGCGCGTAATCGATCGGGTTGCCCACGGCATGCTGGCAAAGAGCGTTGTGAGTGTGATGGTCCGTCGCCATGAGACCGTGAGCATAGTCATCGGGACGGGCTATTGGCAAATCGCATCTCGTTTTCTGCGATCCGACGTGGATTTTTCCATCGACCTGCTCCACACTTGTTCACTTATGCATCCATCACACCCTGCCGTTTTCACCCTGGGACACTCGCCTGATCCGGACGACGCCTTCATGTTTTACGCTTTGGCAGAAAACAAAATCCCGACACGCGGCTACAAATTCCAGCATGTGTTGCAGGATATCCAGACGCTTAATGAACGGGCGACACGCGGCGAGTTGCACATCTCGGCTGTGTCCATCCATGCCTATGCTTACGTGCTGGATAAATATGCGCTGCTGCCGTCGGGTGCCAGTATGGGCGACGGCTACGGACCGATGATCGTCGTGCCGCGCGGAGCTTTTCCCGGACTCGACCAGGCAGACGAAGAGGAAAAACGAGCCTGGCTTGCCACGCGGCGCATCGCTATCCCTGGTCGCATGACTAGTGCATTTCTTTCCCTGCGCTTGTTCCAGGGCGGCGCGGAAACGGAGCTGCCCGTATTCGCATTTGATGAAATCTTCGGCGCGATGCGGGATGGGAAAGCGGAAGCAGGCCTACTAATTCACGAGGGCCAACTGACCTACGATGCGGAAGGCTTCGATCTGGTGTTGGACCTGGGCGCGTGGTGGAAAGCAAAGACGGGACTGCCGCTGCCGCTCGGGGGGAATGTGGTGAGAAAAGACATCGAGCGACCCGTGCGGCGCGACATAGCTGAAATTCTGGAGGAGAGCATCCGCTACGGGCTGAATCATCGCAAACAAGGGGTGGATCACTCTATGCCTCTGGCACGCGGGATGGAGGAGCCGCTGGTGGACCGATTTATCGGCATGTATGTGAATGACTACACGCTGGACTATGGCGATACCGGGCGCCGCGCGATCCAGGAGTTTCTTGGTGCAGCCAGCGAGGCAGGGCTCATCCCCGCGCCGGTAGAGTTGGAGTTTGTGTAGCGTGCCAGGGGTCTTGACAGAGCGGGACGAGCTGCGCAAAGCCGCGCTGGCCTTGCTGGCTGCACTTCTATTGCACCTGCTTGTGCTGATAGCTATCGTTGCTTACCTGGACTGGTTGCAAAGACCTGCGCCCACCCCGCAGCAGAAAGCCGCAGAGTCGATCGAACTCGTTCTGGTCGCCCCGCCCGAACCGGTGATGGAAAGACCGAAAATGATCATCGCACCGGAACACGCTCCCGATGCCGGAAGCGTGGACCGCCCGGCATTTGAGGCAGATCGGACCACGCGTGCAGCTTCAGAACGACCGGCCACCGGGACAGCATCTGTGCCTTCACAGGACGGACGGGCGCAGTCGGTGGTGGAGATGCAAACCCGAGATTACACCGAGGGGGAACTGGACCGGCCAGCGCGCCCGGCAGTGCCCCTCGCTGCCGCTGCACCGACGCCCATGTCCCAGGCCACGCCGCAAGAGATAGCCAGGCCGGGCGACTTTGCATTATTAGCTCCCACCCCAAAACCCACCCCAGTTCCGACTCCAAGCCAGGTGCCTGCTCCCGCCACGCTGGCATCGCGCCCGGCTTACCAGCCGCACAATCGGGCCACTCAGCTCGATGGCAGCATCGATAATCGTGGACGCTCGTCGGTGGACGCCGTGGCAACACCACTCGGGCAGTTCCGCAAAAAAATTGCCGATGCCATCGGTGCCCGCTGGCACCACTACACGCGTTCGCGCATGGATTTGATTCGTATCGGCACGGCGCGCGTAAAGTTTCAGATCATGGAAGATGGCTCGGTGGAAAATGTCCGCCTCATACACAATACTTCCAACGAGGTGGGCGGAACCTGCAGTGTGCAAGCGATCATGGAAGCTGAACTTCCGCCCATCCCTCCGGATATTGCCTCGACACTGGAAGGTCGCCGGTTAGAGATCGAATACACGTTCACCATTTATTAAATCCTTTCTCGTTCATGGTCATCGCCTCTTTTTCTTCAGTTCTTAATTTCTTCATCCAGGGCGGATTCTTTATGTTTCTGCTGCTGATCTGTTCCGTTCTCTCGGTGACAATGATCCTTCTGCGCGGGCTTGCGCTGCGACGCGAGACGGTGATGCCGAAAGTCATCGTCAATAGCGTGGACCAGATGCAACCGCAGGGCGATGAGGAACGCATCGCGCGCCTGGCCCGGCTGGTGCGCGGCGATCCATCCTCGCTGGGCAGGTTGGTACAAGTGGGTTTGCAGCATTTGCGCTGGCCGAAATCGGAGAATGTGGAGGCCGTGCAGACACAAGCTCGCCATGAGATGGTGCGATTGGAGAAAGGGCTCATCGTGCTGGAAGTCATTGTCGGCATCACGCCCCTGCTGGGACTCCTTGGCACGGTGGCGGGGCTAGTCCGCGTGTTCGCCACGTTGGGCATGGGCGAAGGTCTGGCCGATCCTCGAGGCATCGCGGCAGGCATCGCTGAAGCGTTGAATACCACGATCGCGGGGCTCGCCATCGCGGTGCCGAGTCTGATCGCGTTCAGCTATTTTTCCCGAAAGATCGAGGGCATGTCTGTGGCGATGGAATCCATTCTGGCGGATTTGCTTAGCAAGTGTTATTACCGGCAATCCACGCGCGAGGAGACTGCGGAGTAATGCAATTTTACACCAAAAAGCGCCGACCGCCTGTGGTGAATATCGTGAGTTTGATCGATATCCTCGCGATTCTGTTGATCTTTTTTATCGTGACTACGACTTTCAAAAAAGAACGCTCACAGATGACCATCAGCCTGCCGAAATCCACTCAGGCGACAAAGACTGCTGCCGCGACCGAGCCGGTCTTGTTGAAAGTGGCTAGCCCCGAGAATATAGAATTGGACGGCAAACGCGTGGCGATTGATGCATTGGCAACTGTGCTGCGAGACCAGCGCTCGAGCCAGCCTGAGCGGGCACTAGGCCTGGAGGTGGATAAATCGGCGCCGTTTGAGTTGGTCGTAAAGGTGCTCGATGCGTTAAAAGTGGCAGGCGTGGAAAACATCCCCGCTTTTACAAGTCCTGAGAAATGATTTTGGAAATTGTGCAGTTTGGTGATCCGGTGTTGCGTGCGAAAGGCAAACGCATCGCGCAAATCGACGACGACATCCGGCACCTCGCGGCAGACATGCTCGAGACCATGGTGGATGCCAACGGCGTCGGCCTGGCAGCGCAGCAGATCGGCCGGGCGCTTCAACTCACCGTGATTGACATCACCGGCGCAGACCGCCCGAGCACCATGCGTGTGGACGGGCAGGAAGTGGACCCCGAGGCGTTCATGCCGTTGGTGCTAATCAACCCCGTGGTCACTCCGGGGCAGGGAAAGGAGACGGGCGTGGAGGGGTGCCTGAGTTTCCCCGAGATCAGCGCCGAGATCACTCGACCAGCTGCAGTGCACGTGCAGGCAGAGGGATTGGACGGTGAGCGGGTGGAATTCCATGCCGAAGGACTTCTCGCTCGGGCGGTGCAGCACGAGGTGGATCACTTGCACGGAGTGTTGTTTATAGATCGCATGAACAGCGCCACACGCGCCGGACTCGCTGGGAAACTAAAGCGCCTAAAACGCGGCGACTAAATGCAGACATCCGCGGGACGAATCCGGAGCGATTGCATTTGGACACTTAATTTTCCAAATCATGTCTTTTCTTTACATGTTGTTAATCGGGCTCCTGATCGGGGCGGTTGCGAAGTTCCTCACTCCCGGTCGCGATCCGGGTGGTTGCCTGATCACCATGCTCTTGGGTATTGCGGGGTCGATGGTGGGGGGCCTCATCGGGCGGGCTTTGGGATGGTATGAGCCCGGCCAGGCAGCGGGCTTTATCATGTCCGTTGTCGGTGCCATCCTGTTGCTGCTGCTTTACAGAATGATTGCCGGCAGGCGCAGATAGCCTGCACGCCACGTGGTTGTCATAGGCGGGAGATCAAAAGCTCGCGTTGAAACACCAGCTCTTTGGGCAGGTGCGCATATAGCTTCATAAATAGCTCATCCTGCAGCATGAGTTCACGATGCCATTCCTCGCGGTTGATCACCATGGCGGTATTAAAATCTTCTTCCGTGTAGTCCATTCCACGCAGATCGAGGTCGGCGAATTCCGGCACCCATCCGATGGAAGTCTCGCGAGCGATCGCTCCGCCATTGCACCGCTGAATGATCCATTTGAGCACCCGCGCATTATCGCGGAACCCAGGCCACAGGAATGCCCCGTCGGCGTCTTTACGAAACCAATTTACGTGGAAGATGCGCGGCAGGTATCGGATGTTGCGACGCATCTCCAGCCAGTGCCCAAAATAATCGCCCATGTTGTAGCCACAGAAAGGCAGCATGGCCATGGGATCGCGACGGACCTGCCCCACTGCGCCGGCTGCCGCAGCAGTCGTTTCCGAGCCGATGGTGGCTCCCAGAAATACCCCGTGCACCCAATTAAATGCCTGAAATATAAGTGGCATCGTGCTCGCGCGACGTCCCCCGAAGATCATCGCACTCAAGCGCACTCCAGCAGGATTCTCCCAACTTGGATCGATGATTGGGCAGTTGCGTGCCGGCGCGGTGAAACGGCTGTTGGGATGGCTGGAGAGGACTGGCTTGCCGTGCTCATCTTGCATCCCCGGCGTCCAATCGCGGCCTTTCCAATCGATGAGATGCGCGGGAGGTTCCTTCGTCATTCCCTCCCACCACACATCTCCGTCGTCAGTAAGTGCGACGTTGGTAAAAATGGTGTCGCGAGAGATGGTCTCCATCGCCATGGGATTCGAGTCGAAACTGGTGCCGGGTGCCACGCCGAAAAAGCCCGCCTCTGGATTGATCGCTCGCAAGGCTCCATCGGGTCCGGGTTTGATCCATGCGATGTCATCGCCGACACAGGTCACCTCCCATCCGTCGTCCCTTAATGGTTGAGGAGGAATGAGCATCGCAAAATTTGTCTTCCCGCATGCGCTGGGAAAAGCAGCCGACACATAAGTCTTCTTACCGCTGGGATCTTTCACGCCAAGAATCAGCATGTGTTCAGCCATCCAGCCTTCCTCCCGCGCCATGTGGGTGGCGATGCGCAATGCGAAACATTTCTTCCCAAGCAGCGCATTGCCGCCATAGCCAGAGCCGTAGCTCATGATGAGACGTTCCGCTGGGAAATGCGCGATGTAGGTATTCTCCGGGTCGCACGGCCAGGGCACGTCGGGCTTAGCCTCGGAAAGCGGATAGCCTACCGAGTGAATGCATTTTACAAATGGCAGCGAGTTGCCGATCTGATTAAACACCCGCCGTCCCATACGCGTCATGATTCGCATGTTGGCCACGACATACGGGCTATCGGTCAGCTCCACACCGTATTGCGCCATGGGCGATCCGATCGGGCCCATGCAGAAGGGGATCACATACAGCGTCCGCCCCGCCATGCAGCCATGGTAAAGGTGCAGCATGCGGGACTTCATCGTCGCGGGATCCTCCCAATTGTTGGTGGGTCCGGCGGCGTCCTTGCGGCGCGTGCAGATAAATGTGCGCTGCTCCACACGCGCCACATCGCGCGGATCGCTTCGCACCAGCAAGGAATCGGGACGCAACTGCGGGTTGAGCCGCACCGCGCACCCCGAGGCAACCATGAGATCGCGCATCGACTTATCTTCATCCTCCGAGCCATCCACCCAATGCACCTGCGTGGGATGAGTGAGCGCGGCAACCTGCCCGACCCACTCCAACAACTCAGCATGGTTAGTGTATTCGCGCCCGACGTCCAGACCTGGAATTGTGTCCATGCAGAAAAGTATGTCCCTCATCCGAGCGCGCAACCAGAGGAATATCGTCGAGCGGTTGTCGGCATCATGGAAAATCATCTCTTGGCTTTTGCATGAAGATGAGGCGACAACTCTGCGATGCCGGATCTGCTTCACCATCTGAAAAACGTCTTTGGCTACCCGCAGTTTCGACCGCTTCAACGCGAGATCATCGAGGCTTCCATGGCGGGACGCGATGTGTTTGCGCTGCTTCCCACGGGCGGCGGCAAATCGTTGTGTTTCCAGCTTCCCGCGCTTGTCCGGGAGGGCCTCACGGTCGTCGTGTCGCCGCTCATCGCGCTCATGAAAGACCAGGTGGACCAGTTGCAGACCGCTGGTGTGAAAGCCACTTTTCTAAATTCATCCCTAACTGAAACCGAAACTCGCAAACGCCTGGCCGGACTGCACGATAGCAAATATCGGCTCCTCTACGCAGCACCCGAGCGCTTGCTCATGGATCACTGGAAAGAAAACCTCCAGGCGTGGAATGTGAGCGCCATTGCCATCGATGAAGCGCATTGCATCTCGGAATGGGGCCATGATTTTCGGCCTGAATATCGCAAGCTCTCGCAACTCCGCAGGCTGCTTCCTGACGTGCCGCTCATGGCGCTTACCGCCACCGCCACGGAGCGCGTCCGGGCGGACATCGTCCGGCATCTGCATTTGCGCGAACCGGAAGTTTTTGTCGGTTCATTTAATCGACCCAACCTGACCTATCGCGTGCTGCCCAAGGACGGCCCCTCGGCGCAGATTTTGCAATTTATTAAAAAACGTCCGGGTGACAGCGGCATTGTGTATTGTGCCACGCGAGCGGCCACGGAGCGAGTGGCCGATGCGCTCACGGCCCGCGGCGTCCTGACCCGCGCTTACCACGCGGGCCTTTCCGCCAAAGCACGTTCGGAAGCGCAAGAGCTTTTCCTACGCGATGAAGTGCGGATCATCTGCGCCACGATTGCTTTCGGAATGGGAATTAATAAGCCCAATGTGCGGTGGGTCATTCATCATGATCTTCCCAAAAACATCGAAGGTTACTACCAGGAGACCGGGCGCGCAGGGCGCGACTCGCTGCCTTCGAATTGCCTGCTGTTGCTCAGCACGGGCGATGTGTCCAAACAGCGCCATTTCATCGACGAGATGCGCAA
>CBDUBV010000106.1:0-9748 GCA_965365475.1 uncultured Chthoniobacteraceae bacterium
GGCGGGTGATCGAAAAAAGCATGGCTGCCCGGGCAATGCACCACATGGAAACTCCGCGCGACCGGATGCGAACTCAGCAGCGCAAAATCCTCATCGGTGATGGTATTCATATGCACGAGGATGGCGCCCGGCGGCAGTGCGTCGTTCTCCAGCAAAAGCCGTAGCGGCGAGCCTTTACCAAAATCCTCCGCCGCTGGCCGGATGGCTGTGATCAAATCATGCAATGCGCCTTCGCCGCGATGAAAGCACGCATGTTCTTCCGCCGATTCTGCAAGATGCGTCGTGAAAGGCAGTCGATATCTTTCCGCGTGGCGGGCGGCTTGCCGATACACACCCAGCGATGCAGTGTAAGGCGAGTGCGGGCTTAAACCCACTTCGTGCGCACTCAATTGCGAATCGCGTAGCAATTGCTGCAGGTCGGGCTCGGTGCGGATGTCCATGATTTCCAGGCACCAGATCACGCGCAAATCCTTCTGCGGAACTTGTGAAATGAGGGCGGGAAACGAGGCGATGTTGATCACCGTGGTGGTGCCGTGAGCGATGAGTTGATCCATGCCATCGGTGATTGCTCCGAGATAATCCGCATCGCTAAAGCGTGCTTTGAGGCTGTTTAAACGGCGGATCCAGTTGGAAAATCCACTGCGCGAAAGCAGCGCTTTGCGCAGCATGGTGTAGTCGAGGTGGCAATGCGCATTGATGAGCCCTGGCAGCAGGATGGTTTCTCCCAGATCGATGATTTCATCGTGCGCATAAGCACGGATTTCGCGGTAGGGTCCGACCATGCGGATGGTGTCATCATCCACCAGCACTGCGCCGTCTTCCAACGGAGCGGTGGAGATGGGTAGCACCACGCGTGCTCGGATGAGGCTCATGAAGGCAGGTTTTTTTTCGCCACGGGACGCGCTGCGGCCACCAACAGATTGCAAGCTTCCGCGCACAGCAGCGGCAGTTCGTCCTTGGCGCATGCAGTAGCATCGAACTTGTCGGCGGGCAATGACCGCACGGGTTCCTCCGGCTCGATGCGCCAAAGAATCCTCCGCAGACAACCGCCGTGGGATGTGCATGTGTCGGCGATTAATTTTTGGGCCTGATCGTTGCGCAGCAACTTGGTGATCCGATACATGCCTGTTTGCCGGGAGAGTGTGTCGCGGAGATCGACTGGTCTCAGTGCTCCATTTTCCAGGCTCCTGTGCATGCCGCATTGCGCGGGGTAAAGCGCATCGAGCGTGTGCAGCAGTGCCTCTGGGCTGGCTGCGAGAAGCTTCCATCCGTGTGCGAGGTTAGGCGCGGTCTTCAGCGGGCGGTAGCGGCCTTGGTCATCGTATAGCGCAATGAGACGCGCGGGCCCCAGGTGCAGTTTGAGGCCATCCCGACCCAGGTCTTCGACATGCCGCAGTTCGTATCCGTCGGGGGTGGGGCTGATGAGCACCTGGCCGATTTTTCTCATGCCCTGTGCCACGCGCTGCGCAAGCTCTTGTGCGAGCGTCATGAGGTGGCTCCGTGCTCGTGATCCCAGGCCGCCACTTGTTCCAGGATCACATCGGCGATGAGAGGTTCCGTGCCGATCGCGCTGGCATAAAACAGCGTGCGGTCGCGCACATGATACGGATTATTGCGGAAGACTTCCCGCTCGCTCGCTGCCGCGCCCGGCTCGGATTCCATGCCAAGCATTACGGGGATATCCTGGTAGCTATGCAATCCGTCGCTTATGAAAAATGGAACTACCAAGGCATAGCGGGTGGCCGTGAGGTTGGCCCAATCGGAGATAAGCGGCGGTTCCTCCATGTATGCATTGACGACTGCGGCGTAGCGGGTGCGCTCGCGCAAAGCTGCGGCCTGTGCCTTGGCTGCTGTGGCGGAATTGTCATTGAGACTCGTGCCGTGGCCCACTATGAAAAGCGTGGTTTCCTCCTCCGGCACAGCGGCGGTCTCACGCGCACGATGCAGGAGCACATCGGTCATGGAAGTATGGGCACCGACCGGAGCGCAGTATTTATATTTCTTCCCATCGCGTAGGGTCAGGGGACCATCGAGCTGCAATTCACGCGGGATCACAGTCTGGGTGAAATAGCCTTCGCTAATAAAGTTCGGCACGATATACACATCCTCCCGCTCCACCATGTGTTTCACTTCGCGGAAGGAGGGTTCTTCTTTCCAAAAGCAGCAATGCACTTCGCCGAAGACGTGTCGGCTTCGAATCTCCTCTGCCCGGTCGAAGGAAGGCGCACTGCTATCGGGATTGAGCGTGGAGCCGTGGCCCACGATGATCAAAGCGCTTTCAGGTTTGGGAAGCATGCACGACTATACGCCCCGGTGCCAGCGCGGGGCACAAGAAAAAACTATCGCGCACGATAGTGCAGCGACACATTGCGAAAGCTGAGTGGTGGGCGTTCCGCAGAGAAATAAAAAAGCTGAAGACTCACCATCTCCTGTTCCCATTCGTAGCCGAGAACGGTCTGTTTCACATCGCCGCGAGTCTCGGTGCTTTGGTTCACCACGCGACCGGGGCCGTATTTCTGTTCGATGCGTTTTTTCACCTGCACAAGGAATTCGTTATACTTCGCGGCGTCCCAGGTGGCGTGTTCGTATTGCAGCTCGATCTCCACGAGGGCGCCATCGGTAAAATAAAAAACCGTGCGCCGGAGTCCAGGCTGGGTGAGCCCCTCGACCGTCCATGCTTCGCGAGAGCCGATCATGCGTTTCTCGGTGATCACGGCTTTGCTGGCCCGCAGTAGCGACTGCATGCGCTCGGTGGTCGTGAGCCATTGGAGCCCGAATGGCGGTTTGATCTCAGCAGTGGATTTCTGCCCATGCGCGGCACCAACAGTAAGAATAAGGAGACATATCAGCAGGCGCATGCGCTCAATGTCATGTGTTCACAGGCTGATGACAAGCGGGTTTCGCTTTGCAATCTTCCTCCTCCGTGAGGGCAGGACCCGCAGAGCAAAGCATTTTGCTTTGCGCGCCTCGGCATCCGCGATAAGACGACAGCGATCATGCAACTTCCAGATAAACCGCGCAAGTCGGCCTTCTCGACGCCCCCACCACACGCCGTGGAACAGCCACCACCACCGGCCCAATCTCCCGGTCGAGGGCCTTTGCCTTTGGACGCGAGCGCAGATGAGAAGGGTCCGCATCGTCGCCGCCGCCGGTCTTCTTCGCGCAAATCCATCCTGGAGGAGTATGGAAAGAAGCCGAAAAAATCTCAGATGTTTTCCACGCGTCTTAATCAAGTTGCGCTGATCCTTTCCGCCATCCTGGTCCTGGGTCTGTTAGTTGGAAGCGTGTATTATTTCGCCCGGCCCAAGGTGCCCCCCACCTTGACGACGGGCCGCTCTGTGCCCCTACTCAGCGAGGCGGCGGGACCGGCGGGAGCTGCAGCGGATGCAACTCCCACCGCCCCACTCGAGAAAGCCGTGGCCGCTCGGGCCGAACCACAGAGCGAGGACACCTGGGACATGGTTCACGGAGCATTTGCATTGTTTCGCCAAGGCAAACTGGAGGACGCATTTGCAAAATTTGAGACAGCCCACCGCATGGCGCCAGGATTTCCAGGCTTAGTGTTTCAGATGGCCAGGGTCCGCATGCAGCAGCGGCAGCTGGATCAAGCTTACCGGCTAGCGAGCGAATCCATCGCGCTCGGAGAGGAAGTCAGCGAGTCGTATATCCTGCGCGGACAGATCGAGATGGCGCAGGGTTCATATACTCCTGCATACACTTCTTTCGAGTCGGCAATAACGAACGATCCGCATCGGCCTTATGCATATTTCTACTGGGGCGAAGCACTGCGCAACGAGGGCCGCGCACGGCAGGCAATCACGCGTCTGCAGCAGGCTTACGACCGCGCATTTGAGCAGCCGGATGCTTTTGTGATCCACTTGAAACTGCTCCTCGCGCGTGCTGAAGCAGGCGACACGGAGTTGCTTAAAGAAGAACTCCCCACACAGCTTGCCAACCCAAAGAGCAGCGGAGAATGGTTCATCGCTGCCGCAGCCGTGGCACTTCAGGAGAATCGCGTGGCGGATGCTGCCGGCTACCTCACGACAGCCCGCGAGCGATTGCAGCCGAATTTCTATTATTTCGTCGTGCTGGATAAATTTTTCGATCTTTATCGCACAAACGCAGAACTCAGCGGTCTTTTAAACCCCTGATCCCGCTCTCACGGCAGTTGCGGCTGCTGGCGTGTCTGGATGTGCAGTTCGCGCAATTGCCGGGCTTCCACTGGTGCCGGAGACTTCGACATGAGGTCCTGCGCCCGGTTGTTTTTGGGAAACGCCATCACTTCACGGATGCTTGACGCACCGGTCATGAGCATGACCGTCCGGTCCAGGCCAAGAGCAATGCCACCATGAGGAGGTGCACCAAAGCGGAAGGCCTTTAGGATATGACCGAACTGCGCCTCCTGCTGTGTGGCGTCGATTCCCAGTGCTTCAAAGAGCCGAGCTTGCAGGTCGGGCTCATGAATGCGGATACTGCCTCCGCCAAGTTCCACGCCGTTGAGCACCACATCGTAAGCTTCCGCGCGGATTTCTGCATACTCTCCCTGCTCGAGCAGATGCCGATCTTCATCCTTCGGGCGGGTGAACGGGTGGTGCACCGCTGCCCAGCGCTCATCTTCTTCGCTGTATTGAAGCAAAGGAAAATCCAACACCCAGAGGAAATGCAACGCATCGCTGCCTTCGGTGAGATGCTGAATTTCCGCGACCCGCAGTCGGATGCGTCCAAGCACCTCGCAAACCACATCGCGCGTATCCGCTCCAAATAAAATCAGATCGCCTTCTTCCATTGCCATGCGTTCGGTGAGTGCCGCCTTTTCGGCATCGGTGAAGAACTTGACGATGGGTGATTTCCATTCGCCATTCTCCACTTTAATAAATGCGAGGCCTTTGGCGCCATACTGGCGTGCCAGCGAGGTTAATTCCTCGATCTGGCCTGTGGTGATGCATGCAAATTTCTTTGCGTTGATCGCCTTCACCACTCCGCCCGAGTCCAGCGCACTGCGAAATACTTTGAATTCCGAAGTTGCAAACACATCATCCAGGGCAGTCAGTTCAAGCCCGAAACGCGTGTCGGGTCTGTCGCTCCCAAACCGGTCCATTGCCTCCCGGTAGGTCATGCGCGGGAAAGGCAGCGGAAGTTCGCGCCCGAGCACGTCACGGAATACTTTTGCAAATAATCCCTCCATGAGCTGGAGGATATCTTCGCGTTCGACAAACGAAGCCTCGATATCGACCTGCGTGAATTCCGGCTGCCGATCCGCACGTTGGTCCTCATCGCGAAAGCAGCGTGCAATTTGAAAATATTTGTCGAACCCTGCCACCATGAGCAGTTGCTTGTACTGCTGCGGAGCCTGCGGCAGTGCGTAAAATGTGCCCGGATGCACACGGCTTGGCACGAGATAATCTCGTGCGCCCTCGGGTGTGCTTTTCGAAAGCACTGGCGTCTCGATCTCCAGGAACCCGGCTTGATCGAGGTAATCGCGCATGTTTTTGACGATCTTGTGCCGCAACACCAGATTGCGGGCCAGCGAGCTGCGGCGCAGGTCGAGGTAGCGATGAGAGAGCCGCAGATCTTCGTTGCTTATCTCCTCATCAAGCGGGAATGGCGGCACATCTGCTTTGCTGAGCACGCGCATGTCGGTGGCGACCAGCTCGATGGCGCCGGTCTCCAGCCGTGGGTTCTCGGTTCCTGCCAACCGCGCGGCCACCCGCCCCGTGACGCTGATTACATCCTCCCCGCGGAGGCCGTGAGCTGCCTGTGCAACCTCCGGCGATTCCTCGGGACGAAACACGACTTGGGTGAGCCCTTCGCGATCGCGCAGGTCGATAAAGATGACACCGCCATGATCGCGGCGTGACGCCACCCAACCAGCGAGAGTGACCGAGCGGCCTGCATCGCCAGAGCGAAGCGCGTTGCAAAGATGAGTTCTATACATGGCAAAAAATGGGAAAGTCAGGAACGCGGACTCTAATATGAAAACGTCTGCTGAACAGAAGTTTTTGTCTAGCGACGACGGAAGCTTGGGAATGCACGAAAAATAATTTGCTCATGCTCGAAACGATTTTATCCTGCCCACGCGTATGAGCGAAGCCACCCTCAAGCCCCCTACTCATCTCGACTACAGCCTCACCGGCGAAAACGCCAGCCGTGCGATCGAACGCGGTCTGGCCGAGGCGGATTGGTATCAATGCCCCGTGCCTCGCGCAACGATGCGTCGGCTGTTGGAACGTCGCGACGGACCAGCTCTGCGCGACACGATCCTGTGGTTCGGCCTGATCCTGGGCACTGGTGCCACCACCGTCCTGCTGTGGGGTTCCTGGTGGATGGTGCTTCCTTATTTAGCCTATTGCGTCCTCTACGCATCGACATCCGATTCCCGCTGGCACGAGTCCGGTCACGGCACGGCGTTCAAGACAGATTGGATGAACAATGCGCTCTACGAAATCTCGTCCTTCATGGTCATGCGCGAGTCCACCATCTGGCGATGGAGCCACACGCGACACCATAGCGACACGATCATCGTCGGACGCGATCCCGAGATCGCGGTCCCGCGCCCGCCAGATATAGGGGCAACGATACGAGGATTTTTCGGCCTTAAAAGCTATCCCAGGTATTTCAGAAGCATCGTGCTTCATTCCCTCGGCCGGATGAGCGCGGATGAGAAGACCTTTGTCCCGGAAAGTGAGTTTCCTAAAATATTTTTCCGTGCTCGCGTTTATCTTCTCATCTACGCAGCGGTGGTCGCCACTGCGATTGCAACATGGAGCATCCTCCCAATTTTGCTCATCGGACTTCCCAATCTTTTTGGTAGTTGGCTTATGGTCGTGTATGGGCTTACCCAGCATGCTGGCCTGGCGGAGAACGTGCTCGATCACCGCCTCAACTGCCGGACGGTGTATATGAACGCCATCAACCGGTATCTTTATTGGAACATGAATTATCACGTCGAGCATCACATGTTTCCCCTGGTGCCTTACCATGCATTGCCGCAGTTGCACGAAGCCGTTAAACACGATTGCCCCACGCCCTATCCCAGCCTCTGGGCGGCGTGGAAAGAGATCGTGCCTTCCGTGCTGCGACAGGTGAAGGACCCCGCATATTGCGTGAAGCGCGTTTTGCCTGAGCCGAAAGAGCATACGCCAGAGAATTGCGTCATCAGCGACCGCACGCCCGACACAGAAGGCTGGATCGAAGTCTGCGACGCTGCACTGCTCGGCGAAGAGGACGTGATTCGTTTCGACCACAACCGGCGAACGTATGCGCTGATCCGAGATGGCGAAGGCGCTCTGTATGCCACCGATGGTATATGCACCCATGGTAATACTCACCTCGCAGATGGTCTCGTAAAAGGTCGCATCATCGAATGCCCGAAACACAACGGCCGCTTCAATCTCTCCGACGGCTCACCCGCTCGCGCTCCTATCTGTCGTGGTCTGGCGACCTACCCCATCCAGGAACGCGCGGGCAAGCTCTTGCTTAATGTGCTGCAAGCTGGCGGCGCTGGCGCACGCGAGCAGAAGACCATGCAATTCCGAGTGGTAAGCAATCAGAACGTGGCGACGTTTACCAAAGAACTCGTCATCGAACCCCTATCCGCAGCGGATAAAGTAGAGTTCTCACCGGGCGATTATCTGCAGTTCGATATTCCCACGTATGACAACATACGGTTTGCGGAGTTCGACATTCCGGAGCCATACGCCACAGTCTGGCGCAACCAGCATGTCTTCGATCTGGTGGCATCCAACACGATACCTGGGAAACGCAACAACTATTCGCTCGCGAGTAATCAGAAACTGGAGAACATCCTGCGCTTCAATGTGCGCATCGCCACGCCGCCGCCCGGGCAGGCATGTGGTCCCGGCGTCGGGTCCAGCTACATGTTTAACCTGAAGCCCGGCGATGAAGTGAGCGCGATTGGGCCATTTGGCGATTTCCACATCAAGCCGACGAAAAAAGAAATGGTGTACATCGGAGGAGGCGCAGGAATGGCGCCTTTGCGAGCGCATCTTTCACACTTGTTTGAGTCGGAGCACACAGCACGCAAAGTGAGTTTCTGGTATGGAGCCCGCTCGAGGCAGGAGCTTTACTATGAGGAATATTTCACGCGCATGGCAGACGCACATCGCAACTTTTCGTTTCACACAGCGCTGTCATCCCCCTTGCCGGAGGACGACTGGGCGGGCCTCACGGGGTTCATTCACGAAGTCGTGCGCGATGAGTATTTGAAACAGCATCCCAATCCCGATGCGGTCGAGTATTACCTGTGTGGGCCACCCATGATGATCAAGGCATGCACAAAGATGCTTGGCGATTTGGGCGTGAAAAGTGGCAACGTCAGTTTCGACGAATTCTGAAGAACGGGCCTCGCACACGGCACGTTCAACCGATGAGTCGGATCAGTCGTCCTAAATCCTGCGCAATGATGTCCGGCTGGGACGCTGCGAGTTTGCCGAGCGGATCGAACCCGGTAAGCACCGCTACCGCCAACACGTGGGCGACTTTTGCAGTCTCCACGTCGTGCACCATGTCTCCCGCGTAGAGAGTCTCATTCGGGTTGAGGCCCCGCTCGGTCAGGATGTCTGCGATCCGCAACCGCTTGTCCATGACGTCCACATACGCATGCTCGAAATAGCCGCGCACGCCGAGCCGCTGCGCCTGCGTTTCAAAGTGCGCCTCTTTCACTGTGCTCAGTAAAAAGAGGCGGCATGCAGCGGCTTCGCAATGCGCAAGAAACTCCAACGCGCCTGGAAGCAGAGTGACCGTGTGGTGCAGCTGGGAAAAATGTTTTACAAAAATCGACTCGAGCGCAGCCATCTCCACGCCGGGCAGAATCTCGGCGTAGAAATCCATAAACGGAAGCCGGAACCGCATGCGGAATTCGTCTCGGGAAAGCTCCGCAACTCGGTAGTGTCGCAGTATGGCATTCGTCGCATGGATGACCGGGGGCAGATCATCCACCAGTGTGCCTGACCAATCGAGGATCACATTGCGGATCATGCTCGGAATTTTATGTCACGGACGACCTTGGAGCCGAACCGCGCCTGGAACCCGTCCAGGATGCGTGATTTCCACACCCGGTCCAATTCGTAGTGCACCGTGGATTGGAGCACCTGGACTTGCAACACACCTCGGACCAATGCAACCGGTTCAGAATGTTGCGCCAGGAAATCCCCGACGATTTCTTTCCAGGCCGCTTTGACTTCCTCTTCTTTAAGTTTGTCGCCAAGCCCCATGTGGGCCAGCACGGCATCCATCAATTCCCCTACCCGTCTTGGTTCGCGTGAACGTTCCGGCTCCTGGTAGCCACGGAATTCCTCAAGAGCCCGCCGATGGAGATGATCGAACCTATCTGCCATCGGACTTGAGGTGTGATGCGGAATGCAGGCAGGCGCCCGCGGTATGCAACCCGAAAAATGGGCTATGCGCCGTCTTCGCCAATCGCTTCCACAGGGCAGCCTTCCATGGCTTGTTTGCAGAGTTCTTCTTCGTCCGCATTCTCAGGCTGCTTAAACACGTAGGAATGCCCGCCGTCCTCGTTACGGGTGAAGTTGGCAGGAGCAGTCTCGCGGCAAAGATCACAGTCGATGCATTGGTCATCCACGTAATATTTTCCGCTTACATTTTCCGGATATTTGTTTTCTACATCGGCCATAGGACTTGAAAACTTAACGGAGATTGCCCCGGCGTCAAAATAAAATGCTGATGAACAATCGATGTAGGGCGCATCTCTTGTTCTTCGCCGCCAGTT
>CBDUBV010000107.1:0-9716 GCA_965365475.1 uncultured Chthoniobacteraceae bacterium
ACCGCCGATGTGTGGACGAAGGCGCAGAGCTTGTCCTCACCCCGGAGCTGGCTCTCACGGGATACCCCGCACAGGATCTGGTGTTCAAGTCGCGGTTTATCCCCGCCTCGCTCGAGATACTCGATGAAATGGAGAAAGCGGTGGGTCATGTCCCGCTGGTGGTTGGCTATGTGGACAGGAATGTGGGGGAGGGGAACCCGTTTTTCAATTCCGCTGCCGTTCTTCAACACGGAAGCGCACGCCAGTCGGTGCACAAGACGCTGCTTCCCACTTACGATGTGTTCGATGAAGACCGCTATTTCCAAAGCGGAACCAGCTCGCGTCCGATCATCATCGGCGGACGCAACGTGGGCATCACCATCTGCGAAGACATCTGGCCAGCGGAGCATCTGCATCGTCCGTTGTATCCGCACAATCCGGTGCAGAACCTGGTCGCGCAGGGTGCGGAGATTATTTTAAACCTGAGTGCCTCGCCTTTCCATTCGGGGAAACAATCTGCGCGCACCGAGATGCTTTGCACGCTCGCACAACGGCACGGGTGCAGCTTCGTGTATTGCAATGCTGTGGGTGGGAATGATCAGTTGATCTTCGACGGCAACTCGTCCGTCGTTAATTCGCAGGGCGAGATAGTGGCGTGCCTCGCGTCGTTTCAGGAAGACATCCGCGTGGTCGATATGGCAAACACCGCGGCGGTCCAGCCGCAGACGCTCTCCGAGCCGGAAGAATTATTTCACGCACTCACACTGGGGCTCGGCGATTATTTTCGTAAATGCGGATTCCATAGTGCTGTGTTGGGGCTGAGCGGCGGTATAGATTCCGCAGTCACTGCGTGTCTCGCGGTCACAGCACTCGGCTCGGAGAACGTGCTCGGCATCACCATGCCGACCCATTTTTCCTCCAGCGGCAGCGTGGCGGATTCCATGGAGCTTGCAGAGAATCTGCGCATCCGCTGCCATCAGATTCCGATACAGCCGGTCTTCGAGGAAATGCGGGGATTGCTGGCACCCTATTTCGATGGCATGCCAGAGGACACCACCGAAGAGAACCTACAACCTCGCATCCGTGCGATGACCCTTATGGCTTTCTCCAACAAGTTCGGGCATCTGCTCCTCACCACCGGAAATAAAAGCGAACTCGCTGTGGGGTATTGCACACTGTATGGCGACATGGCAGGCGGTCTCGCGGTGATCAGCGATGTGCCAAAAACCAAAGTGTATGAGCTGGCGAAATGGATCAACGCGGTGCACGGTCCCAGAGTCGGATGTCCGGGCGGGATCATTCCCGTAAACACCATTGTCAAACCACCCAGTGCTGAGCTTAAACCGGATCAAACAGATCAGGATACGCTTCCGCCCTACGATGAGCTGGACGCGATTCTTGAACTATACGTCGAGCAGCATCGATCCGTCGCGGAGATCGTGGCCGCCGGACACGCAGAGCCCGTCGTGCGCTGGGTGCAGCGACGCGTGGACCTGAATGAATACAAACGCGAACAAGCGCCTCCAGGTTTGCGCGTCACCAGCAAGGCTTTCGGCGCGGGACGGCGCATGCCGGTGGCCCAACGGTTCGTGGAGTGAACTATCGCGGACGGTTGGCACCATCCCCGACTGGCTATTTGCACGCCGGGCACGCAGCCACGTTTCGAATCGCGGCAGAGCGGGCGCGGGCGCAGGACGGCACACTCGTACTGCGGCTTGAGGATTTGGATAGCGTGCGATGTCGTCCGCATTTTATCGAAGCTTGCATGTCGGACTTGTCTGCCATGGGTCTGGAATGGCAGGAGGGACCGGACTGTGCAGGTCTCTTTGGGCCGTATCGGCAGAGCGAACGCATGCCATTGTATGTAGAAGCCCTGCGCGCTCTCGCTGCGAAAGGCGCTGTCTATCCGTGCTCGTGCTCGCGCAAAGATATCGAACGCGCGATAAGTGCTCCACACGGCATGGAGCCGATCTATCCCGGAACTTGTCGTCCGGAGGAAATACTGCCCAGGGAGCTTCCCGATCTTGGCGTGAGCTGGCGGTTCCGTGTAAGCAATCCTCGTGTGGTGCGTTTCCTGGACCGCTGTGTCGGCGAGCAGTGTTTCAAAGCAGGAGTCGATTTTGGCGACTTCCCTGTCTGGCGCAAAGATGGCCTGCCCGCGTATGAGCTGGCAGTGGTGGTGGACGACGCCGCAATGGCAATAACAGAAGTGGTTCGAGGCGCGGATTTGCTACTGTCCACCGCGCGACAGTTGCTTTTGTACGAAGCTCTGGGGCTGTCGGTGCCGCACTTTTATCATTGCCCGCTGGTGGTGGATACTGACGGACGCCGGATGTCCAAACGCGATGCGGCTGCGCGTTATGTGCGCACAGGAGGAGCATAAAGCACCCGCAAAGTGGAGTGGAACGGCCGCTCAACGGACCATGGATTTGAACTCAACCATGCTTTGTCGTGAAGATTGCGAGATCAAAACCGGTTGTCGCTCACTTTTATCGAATTCTGATATACAAATCGCTTAGCTCCACATTTATGGTCAACAAACTCGTTTGCATATCAAAAATTAAAATTTGTTTACATCAAAGTGTATTCATGCTCAAATTTGCTCACAAATGGAACACAAGATGTATGATCATTCCGAGGCCGTTGTCTATCACACGGATCGGTTTCCACCTATCGGGCTTGATTACGGTGCCTTGATAGAACCGCTTTTGAGAGCGACGGATTCCTTGGCGCGCTATGACCAGATGCTCAAGGGCATGCACAACAGCGAGATACTTCTGGCTCCATTGCGAAACCAGGAAGCTGTTATTTCTTCCCGTATGGAAGGCACCATCAGCACAATGGATGAGATACTTCAATATCAGGCGGAATACGTGGAAGACGAGGCACCACCGGAAGTCCGTTCGGAGGTGATCGAGACCATTCTCTACCGACGTGCGCTGAATACCGCCCAAAAGCAGATAGAGCAAGGCTACCCCCTCAGCTCTTCACTTATTAAGAGTGTTCACCGCCAGCTTTTGTCCTTTGGGCGAGGTGCCGCCAAGTCTCCCGGCGAGTTCAAGAAAGAACAGAACTACGTGGCTGACCGGAATACTCGAACCATCCGGTTCATCCCCATCAGCCCGGAGCAGCTCCCGGGTGGCATTGAGAACCTTTTCACGTTCATCGGTTCCACGACGTATCCCGTCCTCGTCCGAACCGCGCTGGCCCATCTTGAGTTCGAAGCACTACACCCTTTCCAGGATGGCAACGGCCGCGTCGGGCGAATGCTTGTCACACTCATGCTGTGGAACTCCGGCACCATCTCGGCACCGCACTTTTACATTAGCCGCTTTTTTGAAGACCGCAAAGAGCAATACATCCACCTCATGCGCGAGGTCTCCCGCACCGGCGCTTGGGAGGACTGGTGCCGGTTCTTTCTCACCGCAGTCGAGCAGCAGGCCGTGGATAATCTCACCGTGGCCGAGTCCATCCGCTCGCTTTATGAGGACATGAAGCATCGGTTTGCGTCTCTACTTTCCTCCAAATGGTCGGTGCGGGCGCTTGATTACATCTTCACCCAGCCAATCTTTCGCAACAACGGCTTCACCAACAAGAGCGGGATTCCCGCAGCCACCGCCTCGCGCTTCACCAGAGTTTTGTTGGATGAGGGATTGCTCCAGACCGTCCGCCCCGCTGCCGGTCGCCGTTCCGCCACATACCGATTCGAACCCCTCATGGAGCGGGTAAGAGTCTAACGTTGAAGGAGAAACTTACCGCATATTCAAGCTCCTTAGCCCTGAAACCGATGTCAGATCACTAAAATCCGCAGATTCGCGCAGATTTACGCAGATTGAAATCAATTTTTAGTCACAATGCAGTTCCTCCCGGTGTATTTTGCCCAAGAAAAATCTGTGTTAGTCTGTGTAAATCTGCGGATAAAATCATATACAGTTCCCTTTCTTGACAATCTTACTTTTAAATCTTACCTTAGCCACATGAACGCCACGCTTACCAGCAAAGGACAGATAACTATTCCGCAGAAAATCCGCGAGCAGTTGGCACTTAAACCCGGTGATGTGTTGGATTTTGATGAGACGGCTCCGTTCTTGAAAGCTGTCCGGGTCATTCCGCCGGAAGCTTGGGAAGAATTTGGCAAAAAGGCGTCCGATCCTTGGGGCGACATGACGATGGAGCAGGTGATGGATGAGCTTCGGGGGCCGGTGGAGTTGCCTCCCGAGGTTCACCCCTAGGAACGCCTGATATGCGCACAGCCATTGACAGCTCGGTGCTCATTCTGCTTTACCGTCGTCAAAAGGAAGTGGCGGAGTGGATCCCACTGCTTCGAGAAGCCTCAATTCAGGGTCCCATGACTGTTTGTCCCGTTGCTTTTGCAGAATATGCCAACGCCTATCCGACTGTTCAGGACGCCATGGAGGACATTGATCGGCTCCATATTCAGTATGATGCGATCCGCCCCGAGGCCGCATATCTTGCAGGGCGGATCTTTCTTAACTATCGGGCGCGGGGAGGTCCGCGAGAACATCTGCTACCGGACTTCCTGGTGGCGGCCCATGCTTCTGTCCAAGCCGACCGCCTGGCCACCCTGGATCGTGGTTATTTGCGATCATATTTCCCCGGGCTGCCGATTCTGAAACCATGAGACTCAAATTTAAACAGCAGGCTTCCAAGTCCATGCGATCAAGGCTGGCACCGACTGCTTTGCAGGGCAGCTGAAGGAGAGCGGTGCGAGATATGCCTCGATTTAGGGCGGCTGGCAACAGGCGATCCGGCACTGCTCCCCGGCATGGCAGGCGAGGTTCGCCAATGCCCGGCTGGCCATCCCGGAGAAGCATATCCTGAAAAATCTGCAGGTGTCTCCATGTCCGTAGTTCGTATCGGTCACCCCGACTGCACCGCTGCGGGAAACACATCAATTGTCAATGCGTGCGCCTTCGCGAATCCACCGCGTGAGGAGTTGCACTTCGTCGTCTGGCAGAAAGTGATCTTCTGTCGCCTTCTTGAAGCGAATCCGCCCGGACACGATCTTGATTAGGCGGCTCTGTGCAGGGCGTCCTGGCAGGACCAGGCAGCCGCTGTCTTCCTGTTTTAACAGAGTCTGGGGATCGTCAATTCGAAAATCCGCTTTCGCTTTTTTAGGCCCATGACAATCCACGCAACTCATCTCAAATATCGGTTGCACATCGCGCGTGTAAGAGACAGGCGGTTCGTTGCTCACCGGGCGCGTCTCTGTGAGTGTGGTGACTCGCGGCTCGAGCGAGGTGGAATGGCGACCGCTCACGGGGAGTAACAAAGGAGCTACAACCAGCGCAATGCCCAGACCCACGCCGAGAAGCACCAGGCGCCATCGTCCATGACCAGCGACCTTTTTCAACCACGTCAAATGCAGCAGCAGATGAACCACCAGAAGTGCGACCACGCCGCAGGCGACGTAGAAATGCAAATCCCCCCAGGCATGTCGATCCCAGCCCAGCACATCAAGGCCGCGTCCACCGCGCGAGCCCGGAGGCAGCCGGAAGACCAGCAATAGGCCGGTCCCAGCCAAACCACAAAAACCGAGAAGCAGAAGTAAATTGGTAACGCGCGCCGCCGTCGTGCGAAAGCGCGTTTTACGAGAGATGCCACTCATACGTGGCATTAACTATTTATCCGCATGAATAAAACGCAAGGCTTTTCCCGCTTGGGTTATTGCGCAGACTCCCGCTCAGCATTCAGGTGGCTTTTCGCCTCGGGATTTAAAATATTCGCGCAGGAAAACAAGGTCGCCCTGATCTTTCTCGCGCTTCAGCGGATATTTCATACGCCAAAGAAGCCGTGGCGATGCAAATGGGATTTGCACGCCTTGCACCTCGCGGATGACGACATCTTTTGAAGCCTCCGCGTATTCGATTCCGCAAGCGGCTCTCATCAGGTCCACGATGATTTCATCGGCCACGCGGACGACATTATACTCGGATACCTCGCCGGGTTTGAGTTCCAACACTGCTTTGTCGGGAAGAATTTCGAGTGCCTTATAAACGCGCGCTTCATTTTCAAGACTCGTGTCCATCAGAAGATCGACATCGCCCGTTCGCCTTGCGTAGCCGGCATTGTTAATGGCAAATCCGCCGACGATCATATATGCCACGCCTTTGGAGTTTAACTCTTTGCACAACTCCACCAAATCCTCCGTCGAGGGTTCCCTTGGCTCTAATCCTGTCGGGTCCGAGTCATCATTTTCAGCATCCATGCGTCGGCCTCCTCATGCGTTTTAAAGCGGAATACTCCTTTAGGAATGTGCAAAGCCTTGAATGCCTTTTTCCATGCCTCCATTTCGGCCTTTGTGGTTCCGTAGGTCAGCGGGTCACGAATGCCGCCGCGACGTCCGACAGTCTTGCCGATGTTTTCCTGAATGTTTACCGGGACTCCCATATGCTGATTACTTTGCCACAGGCAGCATCTATATGCTACGCAAACTTTCCGCGCCCATGCCCGGTGGGAAAGCAGAGACTTTCAGCCACCGCTCAGCTTCTGAATAAAGCTCCGGGACCCCCGCGAAGTCATCCCCACAATGCCCCAAACGCTGTCAGCTTGATCGCGGTCTTTGTCGGGAGCAGTCGCACATCGGTGATTGCACAGCCCCTGATATCCAACTCGAGCTTGCTCATTTCCAATTCCTGCGCGGCTTGCAGTTCTGCCAATTGCGCCTCCAACAGCTCCACGTTTTGCTCCGTCTTTTCCACTTCCAGTGCGGCGCGCTGCGTGACTCCATGTTTGCCGGTCGCTCCCCGCAGGCTGCTGCCCAGCTTTCTGGCACCGCTGGCTTTCCGTCCGCTGAGCAAGGACACGATTCCCTCGATGACGTTCGAGAATACCGACACCGTTTGTTCACGCTTGCGCACGTTGAGCCGCTCCTCATCGCGCTGCAACTCCCCGCGCTCTTTCTCCAGCCGCGATTCCAGCGTTGCACGACGTTTCCGATATGCCTCTTCCAACTTCAAAGTTCCTTCACGGATTTCTTTTTCCATAGCTTCCCGCACGCGAGTCTCGAAATCCTCTTTGCTTTCGTTCAGACCGCTTTTAAGCTTCAGCCGCGCACATTCGTATATTTCCAATCCCCGACTTTTCGCCACGTAATCCTGCGCTGCCGCAGCGAGGCGTTTCAGCCCGGCCATATCCTGGAAAATCGGCGGCAAGGTTCCATAGCGCGCATCCTCCGGAGATTCCTCTACCACCTCCACCTCCTCCGCTCCGTTCCATTCTGGCTCCTGCGCTGAAGTTCGTAGCGTGAGAGTCTCGACCCGCGTGTCGCCTGCTCGCGTATCTTTGTAAAAAATTTCCACCGTAGCAAAAAGGGACGCTTCGAGAACGCCGATCGCGCCCGGTGCATAGCGCGACACCAATCCGGGCGGCAAAGAGGGGGCGATGCCGCTGCCCTGCTCGGACGCCGGTTTCTCGACTGCGGCCGGCCTGACTTCATCCCGAGTGAGTCGCCGGAGTTGCTCCCGTGTCATCGGGCCTGCGAGATACGACATCGCCCAGCGCGAATGGAACACTACCGGTTTGCCCGAGTGAACATTGTGCAACAGGAAAACCCGTTTCCCCAGCCGCGTAAGTATTTCGTCCAGCTCGCTGCGGCTCGTCGCGTTGCCTGCCTGGTCCATCGCGCCCTGCAAGCCATCCAGGATGCGCGCTTTATCCTGCTCAGTCTGCAATCGTCCGATCAGCCAGGTGCCGCAGTTGGATACCGCTTTGTAATCCAGGTCCACCGGGTTCTGCGTGACCAGCAGCGTGCCGAGACCGTATGCGCGTCCTTGCTTTAATATGGTCATCAGCAGCCGCTTGGTCGGTGGGTCCTTGGGATGCGGCGGAATGTACCCGAAGATTTCGTCGAAGTACAAAAGTGCCCGCAAATTGCTCGTGCCTGCCTGAGCGCGCATCCACGAGATGGTCTGGTTCAACAACAGCGAGACGAAAAACATTCGTTCCGCTTCGCCCAGATGCGCGATGTAGCAGATGCTCAAGCGCGGTCGGCCATCCGGTGCTCGAAGCAATGTCTCGATGGAGAGCGGCTCGCCTTCCATCCAGCTTTGGAAAGTGGGCGCTGCCAGCAGAGCATTTAGATCGAGCGCCAGCTTGAGCCGGTCGTTGGCCGGGAAAAACGTCTCCAGTGCCATCGCACCCAGCCTTTCAAACGGCGGCGATTGGATAAGCTGAATCAAATCCGTGAGACGAGTTTTTTCGCCTGCCAGCCAGCGCTGCTCCAGAATCGTCGCGAGCAGAATGTGCTCCCTGCTTTGTACGGAAGTATTTGTTTGCGCGAATAGTCCCAGCAACGCAGATGCGGCACCCGCAGCTTGTTCGCGCCGGAGTTCATCGTCCTCAAGCACAGGGGCCGACGGCGGATCGAAACTTCTCAGCACGCTCAGGGGCGTAGCCGCAGTGCTGCCCGGAGTGAAGATGCGCACCTCGACCCGCTCTTGCAGTTGCCGGGCGTGTTCCGCGCTCAAGCCCCAATCTGCGAGACCTTTGCTCCATGTGGCAGCTTCCCTGGCGGCAAATTCCTCGGGCTGCATGTTCTTTCTACGTGCCTCGTCTTCATTGATCCATGGCCGCAGAGCTTCCGCATTCAGCTCCGGGAACAGCAGTTTCAGATTCGTAAGATCGCCCTTGGGATCGATCAATATGGCCGGAATTCCGCTGTGCGCACATTCCTCCAGGAGCGCGATACATAAGCCGGTCTTGCCACTGCCCGTCATCCCGATGCAAATGCCGTGCGTGACGAGGTCTTTGCTCGGATAATAAACCGGCGACTCCGTGAGCGTGTTCGTCGCGCTATCGAATACACCACCCAGATACAACTGTCCGGGCTGATCAGATGGTCTCAGACTCATGGGAATCGTTGTTTTGAAATTTGATCAATCCGCTTTTGCGCTGAAGAAATTCCGAGGCAAGAGCGTGGTATGCCACCGCGCCATTGGATCGCGGATCATATTCAAAAATAGTTCGGCCGAAACTCGGCGCCTCGCCCAGCCGCACCGTCCGTGGGATGATCGTCTGAAACACAATTTCAGGAAAATGTTTACGCACTTCTTCCACCACCTGCTGACTGAGGTTCGTGCGGGAATCGTACATCGTCATGAGAATACCGCCCACCGCAATCTGCGGATTCGCGCCCGACTGGCGGATGCTTTCGATGACCTGCATGATTTTCGACAAGCCTTCCAACGCGAAATATTCGCATTGTATCGGCACGAGAATTTCCGCAGCAGCCGCGAGCGCATTGGTCATGAGGATGCCGAGCGAGGGCGGGCAATCGAGGATGGCGTAATCGAATCCGGTGTCTGTGCTGAGCGGATGCAATATCTCGCGCAACCTGCCCAGATGATTCTCCATGCGGGCCACCTCGATCTCCGCGCCAGCTAGATTGAGATCGGCTGGGATGACCCAGAGATTCTCGCGTTTGCTTTCCACCAGATTATCCAGCACCGCGCCATCGCCCACGAGGGGGCCGTAAATGCTGCGTGAGTCCGGGTTCTCGATGCCGAGAGCACTGCCGGTATTGCCCTGCGGATCGAGGTCGATGAGCAGAATTTTTTTTCCCGCAGCGGCGAGGGCGGCGGAGAAATTGACAGCGGTAGTGGTCTTGCCGACCCCGCCTTTTTGGTTCGCGATCGCGACGATATGCATGGGTGGTGCAGTATTAAACAGCGCGATGCCGATTTGAAACTTCTAAAACCGCACCCAGCAACATTTCC
>CBDUBV010000108.1:0-9662 GCA_965365475.1 uncultured Chthoniobacteraceae bacterium
ATATAAACAAAATACTGGATGCGCAGTTCATCGAGAATCTTTGGGTCGTTGGCCGCAGGTGCATACGAAAACTCGACTTCGATCTCCAGCCATTGCTGGGTATTCGGCGTGCGCTTGTCGTCGCCGCGGAATTCTATCTCCGGGGTGCGGACAAATGACGACGTGATCGCAGTGACTTCAATGCCTTTCTGCGCGTGACTGAGCAAGGGAAACGCAAGGAGCGCCAGAAACGGGAGCGTGCCAAATATAAACTTCATGGGGAGCAGATAGTGAAAGATGAGAGCTGGGGAACTGCAACAACCTGTTCTAATACCGGGCAGATTACTCCGCAGCCGCGCAGAATGTAAACAAAAGATTCTTCATTGTAAATATGGTTAATCATTTTTTACGCGCGTGCGGAAAAATTCGATGGTCTTCTGCATACCTTCCTCGAGATCCACCTTCGGCTCCCAGCCGAGCAGGGATCGCGCAAGCGTGATGTCAGGCTGTCGCACGCGTGGATCGTCCACCGGCAGAGGCTTGAACTCCATCTGCGACTCCGACCCTGTCATGCGAATGATCGAGTCTGCAAATTGCCGGATGGTCATCTCGCATGGGTTCCCGATATTTACTGGATCGTGCGTGGTGCTCTGGGCGAGGCGAAAGATGCCGTCGATGAGATCCGACACGTAGCAGAAACTACGGGTCTGGCTGCCATCCCCAAAGATCGTCAGCGGCTGTCCGGTCAACGCCTGGCCAATAAACGCCGGAACCACCCGTCCATCCCGCAGGCGCATGCGCGGACCATATGTATTAAAGATGCGCACGATCTTGGTGTTCACTCCGTGCGAGCGATGGTAGGCCATGGTGATCGCTTCCGCGAACCGCTTGGCCTCGTCGTACACGCCTCGCGGCCCGATGGGGTTCACATTGCCCCAGTAGGTTTCTTTCTGCGGATGCACAAGCGGATCGCCATAGACTTCGGAGGTGGATGCAAGAAGGAAGCGCGCCTGTTTTTCCTTCGCCAACCCGAGCGCGTTGTGCGTTCCCAGCGAGCCGACTTTTAATGTAGGAATAGGATGCTCCAGATAATCGATCGGGCTCGCGGGCGATGCGAAATGGAAAATAAAATCGATCTTCCCCGGAATGAACAAATAGTGAGTCACATCCTGCCGGATGAAATGATAATCCGGGTTCCCAGCCAGATGCTCTATATTGGCCACATTGCCTGTGATCAGATTATCGATGGCGATGACCTTGTGCCCTTCGCCCAGCAGACGATCGCTTAGATGAGAACCGAGGAAACCGGCGCCGCCGGTGACGAGTGTGACGGGTTTCGATGACATGTTGCGCAAAGCCTTTAGCGGGATGTGGCGAAGATTGCCAGTGGGAAGAATGATTTATTTTGCGCCAGAGCCGAAGAGCACCACAGGAATAGTGCGGAAGAGAATCTTGATGTCCAACCACAATGTCCAGTGATCGATGTATTCCAGATCGAGCCTCACCCACTCGGGGAAATCCCGCACGTTGTTGCGACCGCTCACCTGCCACAGACATGTAAGACCTGGCTTGACGCTCAGCCTGCGCCTCTGCGCACTGTGTTCGATCTTCGCCAACTCATACACCGGCAGAGGACGCGGACCCACGAGACTCATGTGCCCGGACAACACATTGAATAGCTGCGGCAGCTCATCGATGCTGGTCTTGCGGAGGATGCGCCCCACGGGGGTGATGCGCGGATCGTTCTCCACTTTAAACACCGGGCCGCTCATTTGATTAAAGGCTTCCAGCTCGGCCCGGCGCATCTCCGCATCGGTGGTCATGGTGCGGAATTTCCACATGCGAAATGGCTTCCCATGGCGCCCGCCGCGGAACTGCCGGAAAAATACCGGACCTGGCGAACTGAACTTAATAAAGGCCGCCACGATGAGAAACAGCGGCGACAAAACCACGATCCCCAAAGCCGCGCCTACGCGGTCGATAAAGGATTTAGCGATCAACTGCCAAGAGGCGTCCGGGGTGCTGCGAAATACAATCATCGGCCGGTTGCCGATCAGATCAAACTCCGGTTTTGCGATCGAGGTGCGAATAAAATCGGCCACCAGCCAGGCCTCCACTCCCTCGGTTTCGCATGCATGAATCGCCTCCTCGATTTTATCCAGATGCGCATGGCCACCTGCAAATATGACCCGCTCTGCGGAGTGCGTGTGCATCGCTTCCTCCAGCACGGATACGGGTTGTGTCTCGATATCGATGCGGTCCACGATCTTGATCAACAGCAACTGGTCTGGAGTAAAACTTTTTTCCATGTTCTCCACGTCGATCGCCGTGCCCGCCAGAATGACCGATTCGCGCAAGTCCTCGTTCTTTGCCCGGCGCCGAAACCGCCAAATCATCACCCGCTCGCGTAGAAGCAAAGTGGCAGCGGCAAATGCAGCATACAGCAACAGCACGCTGCGGCTCGGTGCGCGAAGTCGGAAAAAAATGACACTCAATCCCAGGATGAAAACCAACCAGAATGAAGCCCTCAAAACCTGCAGGGCAGATTTCCAAAGCGGCTTGTCCAGCGTGTAATAATAGAAACCCTGAAACTCCAACAGAAGCGGCACGAAAGGAACCACCACCGCCAGCAACCACAGAAATTCACCAAAGGGCGGGATCGGGCTGTCGAGATCCAGATAGACAGTGCCGTAATACCGGATCGCATGCGCAAGCCACAACATGAAGGCGAGCAGCAACCCATCGATCACTTGATTGAGCTGCAGATTTAAAGCTTGTTTTCGTTGGAGCATGACGGGGAAAGTTAGTTTGGAATCCACCCGGAGCCACCGCACTTCAATGAAAAAATTTTCCTCATTAAAAAAACCCGCAGTTGTGGCCACGGTTCACGACGAAGCCACGCTCCAGGCCGCGCTGACACTCACGGACCCCGGCATCGATGCGCTGGAGATACGTGTGGACGGATTCCCGGACCGCGAGACCTGGTTGCAAGGTCAGATCGCCCGGTTGCAATATCCGCTCATCATTACCGTCCGCCATCCGCAGGAGGGAGCTATTCACAAGTTGAAAGTGGCGACTCGCAAAAAACATTACCAGAATTTTTTTCAACACGCGTGCGCCATCGACATGGAGTTGCGCAGCGTAGCAGCTCTCGCCGCTACGCTGCGGCAGGCGCGAGAACTCGGTATAGGGATCATATTAAGTCATCATGATTTTGCATCCACCCCGCCGCTAAAAATCATGCGCCAACTCGCTCGCCAAGCCCGGCTGGGTGGAGCCGATGTATTTAAGATAGCGACCACCATACACACACCGGAGCATCTTGGTGCGTTGCACCAGCTCGTCGCAGAGGCCCCGTGTCCGATCAGCGCCATGGGCATGGGGCCGATGGGCAAAATCTCCCGACTCCTGCTCGCACACGCGGGCTCCGTTCTGAATTACGGTTATCTTTGCAAACCTCAGATCATCGGGCAATGGCCAGCCACCATACTTTACAAACGAATGCAGGAACTCAGCGAGTGACTTCACAGGGAGTGGCGCAAGACCCGGCGCAGCCTTGGTCGCTGAGCGGGGCTCGGCAAGCCAGCTAACTGGTAGCCCAGAAGACGGAGTTCACTAGCCGGTCGTTGGTTTGTCGTAGGCGTTCAGATGTTTCGGCCAATAGGTAGGATACAATCCGATAGCCGGCTGCGGGATGCTCATTCATCCATGCCTTGAATTCCTCGAAATGAACCGAGTCCAGCCAGACTGTATCCATGGCATAGATGCTGGCAGTTGCCTCCCCGCCGCTATACAAGTTCATCTCGCCAAAGAATCCGCCTTTGGGAATGCGTGCCAGCAGAACTTCTTTCCCGCCGCTAATACGACGCACGTGGACTACTCCGCGAGTTACCAGATGCAAACGCTCGTTGCGCACGCCCTCCTGCAATACCACATCTCCGGCGCGATATTCCGAGCGCTTGAAAAGCGTGGAAATATCCTCCAGATCCTCCGATGCCACATGCTTAAAAAAAGGAACCGTTTGCAAGAATTCACTATCCATGCATTGGTTTATACTTGCTGAGTTAAATAAATCAACACCAGCTATTGACGGAAACAAAACACCATTTATATTCAACCATGTTTACTACCATGACCGAAAACGAAAAAGTCGCTCCATTAAAACTCCAGGAAATTAACGAGCTTACCGACATCCTCATGAGCTTGCAGCGCTGCTTCATGTTCAGCCTCTCAAAGGAATTAGCGCGCGGAAAAGTATCGTTCTCTCAATTTTTCCTCCTCGGACACTTGTTGCAGAACGGACACCTCACCATGTCCCAGATCGCAGATAAAATGGGGCACACCACAGCGGCCGCGACAGGCCTGGTGGATCGGCTGGAGAATTTGAAATATGTCACGCGTTCTCATGACAAAGCCGACCGACGCAAAGTTCTCGTTGCGATCAAGCCCAAAGGCTCCGCGTTGGTGCAGAACATTCGCGATGACATGACTAGAAACCTTGAGCAAATCATGAAAGAGCTTTCACCGCAGGAACAGGCCACCTGGCTTGCCATTTACCGGAAGGTATATTCCATGTGCCATGGGAAATAGCCTCCTGCGTCTGCTTCCGCTATTTGCAGCATTTCTTCTCCCCCACTCTGCTGTCAGTCAAAAATCGTTCGTTCCAGTCGGCTCTTCGCGTTCGCTCACGCTGAACGAGGCGGTCGCGCTGGCGCTCGCTCAGAATCCCGACATCTTGCAAGCGCGGCAGGAGATCGAGCGCATCTCCGGTCAATATATTGAGGTGCGTGCGCAAGCGTTGCCGCGTGCGGAGGTGGTGAGTTCTTACGAAAAACGTGATCCGAATTTGCAAAGCTCCAGCCCCTTTGGGGGCACGCAGGATGAAAGCTGGCGTGTGGCGTTGCAAGGCCGACAACTGCTTTACTCCGGCGGACAAGTCACCGCCGCTCTGCGCATCGCGCGAGCCGCGCAGGAGTCCGCCATTTATCAATTGCAGGATACAATCGATCGCGTCATTGCCACCACGCGCCAGGAGTTCTATGCGATCATCCTGAACCGGGCATTGATCGGTGTCCGTGAAGAATCGCTCGATCTGCTGCAGCAGGAACTCAACGACCAGAACGCGCGGTTCGAAGCGGGCACGGTGCCGCGTTTTAATGTGCTGCGGGCAGAGGTGGAGCTGGCCAATGCGCGTCCGGATTTGATCCGCGCACGCAATGACTACCGCATCGCACAGCTCAACCTGGCACGGACGCTCGGCGTGAACACTACGGGCGTCACCTCCGCTGCGAATCTGCCGTTTGAAATCAAGGGTGAACTTTCCGCTGCACCGCGCTCCATCGACGTCGCGGAAGCAATCCGGCTGGCCAAAGAACGTCGTCCATTTCTCAAAGCTCAGCGCCAAAATATCCTGATCGAGGCACAACAGATTCGTGTCGAGAACGCCGGTTATCTCCCGCGTCTGGACGGGCTCGGCGGGTATGAAGCGCGCAATGACCAGACTTCTGAGAATCTCGACGACGCGCTGAAAGGCTGGTTTTTGGGCCTGGAAGGTTCGTGGAAGATCTTCGATGGATTGGAAACTGCGGGCAAGGTCAAGCAAGCCCGGGCCCGCTTGGAATCTGCGCGGATAGTTTATGAGGATTCTGTCCGCCAGGTGGAATTGGAGGTGCAGACAGCGTTGTCACGACTCCTCGAGGCGCGCGAGCTGATTGACAGTCAGGCAAAAACGGTGGAGCAAGCAAAGGAAGCGCTGCGACTAAGCCGCGAGCGGGTGTCGGCGGGCGCGGGCACGCAGTTGGAAGTGCTCGATGCGCGGGTGGCATTGACTCAGGCGCAAACCACGGAGCTGCAAGCGGTGTATGATTACAATGTGGCGCTTGCGGAATATGAGCGCGCAACCGCCATCGCCACGGGATACGAGGATCGATTCCGCGATCCGCTGGCCGTTCGTGTTTCCGGCAAATGACACCCGCGCCGGTCGAGACTTTCTCTGCGTTGGAGGACATTCCGGGCATTGCTCACGGGTTCATCACGCGCGTTCCTGAGCTGGATGCGCGGGTGGAGCGGGCCAGCGCGATGGACCGATTGCGCGATATTCATCGCGAGACATTGAAAGCCGCAGGCACGGGCAGTCGGCATTTTGCCACTGCGGAGCAGGTGCACGGCGACGGTGTCGCGATCGCGGATGGGACGTTTGGCAGCGCCAGTTGTGCGATGGATGCCGATGCTTTGGTGACGAACGATCCATCGGTGTGTCTGGGAATCTACGTGGCGGATTGCGCGGCGGTGTACCTGGTAGATCCTGTGCTACGCGTGATAGGTCTGGCGCATTCAGGAAAAAAAGGAACCGAACTGGCTATCACGATTAAGACCATCCGACTCATGGGCGAAATGATGGGGACCCGTGCGAGCGACATTGTGGTGCAGATCAGCCCGTGCATTCGCCCTCCGCGTTACGAAACGGATTTTGCAGCGACGATCCGGGAGCAGGCACTCAGCGCGGGAGTAAGCCAGGTCTTTGATTGCGGCATTTGTACGGGCTCGGACCTGGCGAAGTATTATTCCTACCGCATGGAGAAAGGTCTCACTGGACGCATGCTGGCTTATCTCGCGCTCACATGAAAGAACGCCGATTTTGCGCAGACGAACCGGAATGGATGGACCGTCCGCAGCCTTTGTCTGTGGAACTGATCGCCGATCTGGAAAATCTGCGACGCATCAATGCATGGTTTGGAAGCACGCAGCTGATCGAATTTTTCTGCACGCGCTGGCTCGCGCCCGGGCGGACATGGCGCATCCTGGACCTTGCGACCGCGTCGGCTGACCTGCCGCGATGGATCGTGCGTTGGTGCAGACAACGGAACATTCAAGTGGAAATCGAAGCGGTGGATTTTCAACCTTCCACACTGGAATACGCCCGCATCCAATGCGCGCCGTATCCGGAGATCACATTGCGCGAAGGCGACATCCGCGATTACGTTCCGCTGGAGCGACCTGACATCGTGCTATGCTCGCTCGCGCTGCACCATTTCTCTGAGCCCGACGCCGTACGGGTATTGCGATCGATGCAGCAGACGGGGGCAGCGCGATTGGTTGTGGCTGACCTTGCCCGCAGCCGCAGACTTGATTTGGGTGTGTGGTTGATGACGCGTATTTTGTTTCGCGAGCCAATGACTAAGGACGACGCTACGACATCCGTGGAGCGTGCATTCAGCTTCGAAGAATTTCCCAAGCTGGCGCAGGCCGCAGGCTGGCAAGCGTGGCATCATCGCCGGTTCTCAATCGGCCGCCAGGCTCTCTGGGTCGAGCCTGCATAGACGCATCGCTTTTCTTTAAGCCAGCCGACCGCAGCAGGATTTATACTTTTTCCCACTGCCACATGGACACGGATCGTTGCGCCCGACTTTTGCCACGGTGCGCCGGATGGGCAGCTCCACATCCTCCGCACTGCTGCTGCTCACATTCGTGCGCCCGCCAAGGATTCGAGATGAATCGATCTTGGTGCCTTGTGGTGACGCGGGTTGCGGAGCGCTGCCTTGCCGACCGAGATTGGCCAGAAATGTCTCAAACGCGACCAGATTCGTCGTGCTGCGGAAGAGGTTGTTGAGCACTTCGTTTTTGATATTGCCCATCAACTCTACGAAGATCACGTAGGCTTCGTTTTTATATTCCACGAGCGGGTCTTTCTGGCCATACGCGCGCAGATGCACGCCTTCGCGCAGCGCGTCCATCGCGTAAAGATGTTCCTGCCAGAGCCGGTCGATTGCGTTGAGGATGACATACCGCTCCAGGCCGCGCAGGGCGTCCGGGTCTTCGTGGGAACATTTGCCTTCGTATGCAGCTTTGATTTTTCCAATTAGAAAATCCGTGTTGCCCTGCTCGTCGCGCGTTTCCAGCTCGGCGCGCTGGGGCGTGAGTCCCAAAGGAAAAGTAGTGTTCACCCATTGCAACAAGCCCGCGTAGTCGGGCGGTACTTCATCCGCCGGAGCGAGAAATTCTTTCACTCGCTGCGGCACAATCTCGTCGATGACCTCATATATAAGTGCTCGGGTGTTCTCGCTATCAAGCACTTCATTGCGGTAGCCATACACCACCGCGCGTTGCTGGTTCATCACGTCGTCGAAGTCGAGCGTGCGTTTCCGCGCGAGGTAATTGCGCTGCTCCACGCGCTTCTGCGCGGTCTCCACGCTTTTATTCAGCCAGGGGTGTTCCAGCTCTTCACCTTCTTTCATGCCGAAGCGCTCCATGATCTTCGTCATCCGATCCGATGCACCGAAGTTGCGCATGAGATCATCTTCGAAACTCACAAAAAACCGCGAGCTGCCGGGGTCGCCCTGCCGCGCACACCGTCCGCGCAACTGCCGATCGATTCGACGCGACTCGTGTCGCTCCGTGCCGATGACGAACAGTCCGCCCAGGTCCGCCACGCCGGGGCCGAGTTTAATGTCCGTGCCGCGCCCGGCCATGTTGGTGGAAATGGTCACCGTGCCTTGCTGACCCGCGCGGGAGATGATCTCGGCCTCCTGGCGGTGATATTTTGCATTGAGCACATTGTGAGGAATCTTTTCCCGCTTCAACATTCGCGCGAAGACTTCCGATTGTTCCACACTGGTCGTGCCCACCAGCACGGGCTGGCCTTTGCTGTGGCATGCGTGAATCTGCTGGATCACCGCGTTGTATTTCTCCCGACGCGTTTTGTAGATGAGATCGTTTGCATCGCGGCGCACGCATGGGCGGTTCGTGGGGATCACCACTACGTCCAATTTGTAGATGTCGCTGAACTCATTGGCCTCCGTCTCCGCAGTGCCGGTCATGCCGCCCAGTTTCTGGTAGAGCCGGAAATAGTTCTGAATCGTGATTGTGGCCAGGGTCTGGCTCTCGCGATCGATCTGCACGCCTTCCTTGGCTTCGACTGCCTGATGCAGCCCGTCGCTCCAACGTCGCCCAGGCATTTTGCGTCCGGTGTATTCATCTACAATAAGCACTTTATTGTCCTCGACCACATACTCCACGTCGCGCTCGTAAAGGCAGTAAGCTTTTAGCAACTGCGCGATGTTGTGGATGCGTTCCCCCTGGCTGTCGCACTGCGCCTGCTTACGCGCTTTCTCTTTTTCCTTCTCCTCATCGGTAAGGTCCGGGTTCAGATCGATGTCCGTAAACTCAGTGATTAAGTCCGGCAACATGAACGCCTCGGGATCGTCCGGATTGAGAAATGCGCGGCCTTGTTCGGTGAGGTCCGCGTCCCGACTGCGCTCTTCAATCGTGTAGAAAAGCTCTTCTTTCAGAGCGATGAGTTCCGCTTTCTGCTGATCCTGGTGCAGGTTGAGTTCCGCTTTGTCGATGAGCTTGCGCGTCTCGGGTTCCTCCATCATGCGCATGAGCTGTTTGTTGCGTGGCTGCCCCAGGTGCACCTTGAATAACACCCTACCAGCTTCCTCATTTTTCCCCGCTTCTAGGAGTTCCTTCGCCTCGCTCATCAATCGCGCACAGAGCGAATTCTGCCGCTTCACAAGCTGCTCCACCAGCGGTTTGAAACGGTCGTATTGATGCGTGGAAATCGTGGACGGCCCACTGATGATGAGCGGCGTCCGCGCTTCGTCGATGAGGATGCTGTCCACCTCATCGACAATCGCGTAGTAATGTCCGCGCTGCACTTGCTGCTCGCGCGTGGTGGCCATGCC
>CBDUBV010000109.1:0-9497 GCA_965365475.1 uncultured Chthoniobacteraceae bacterium
GTCTTGCCCTCGCCTGTGGCCATCTCCGCGATCTTGCTGCTGTGCAGCACCATGCCACCGATGAGTTGCACGTCGAAATGCACCATGTTCCATGTCACTGGCTGATCGCACACATTCCAGGTCTGGCCGCACAGACGTCGGGCCGCGTTCTTCACCACGGCAAATGCCTCTGGCAGGATTTCTTCCAGCACGCGCTGTTGTTCATCCGGGTCTTCGATGGTGGCCAGGCGCTGTTTCCACGAAAGCGTCCGCGCGCGCAGTGCGTCATCGGACTCGCCGGTGAGGTTTTTGTCGATCTCATTGATGCGTGCCACGATCGGGAGCATCCGGCGGATTTCGCGCTGATTTTTCGAGCCGACGATTTTTTTAATTATCCAGTTGATCATGTGAATGGGAAAAAACTCTCTGCCTCGGGAGGGCGGATGATATTTGCCCGTGAAGCGAACGTGGAAAATCCCACAACGCCACCGATTAAGCAAAGCGAAAAGGTGCGGACTGACGGCGTGCGGCGAAAACGCTCTTGTCAATAGAGCGGTGTGGGGTAAATTGCAGCACATTCTTCTCTCTCATGCACACCTCCCTCAAGCAACGCGCTTTCACCCTCGTCGAACTTCTCACCGTCATCGCGATCATCGCGGTGTTGATGGGGCTTCTCTTCCCGGCGGTCAATGGCGTGCGAGACTCTGCGAAAAAGACGCAGGCGACAAATGATGCCACTCAACTGGTAAACGCAGTGAAAGCTTTTTATACGGAATATGGGCGGTATCCGCTCCCGACCGGCGCAAGTGGCGAGGACTTCACCTACGATGCTGGAAATCCAAACCAGACCTTGATTCGAATTCTGACAGCAAAAGAAACCGCCACCCCAATGCTGAATCCGCGCAAGATCGTTTTTCTTGAACCGCCTGCCGCCAAGGAAACTGGCAGATACGGCGTAGAATTCGGATCAAACGGTGCCCCATCCAGCGATTTTCTTGATCCGTGGGGAACTCCATACCGCGTTAGAATCGATAGTGACTACAATAATTCCGTTCGTGAACTCGGCACAGGAAATCTTCTGACGAACGGCGTGATCGCTTGGTCGGCTGGCAAAGATGGCCAGGATGGCGGGTCTGCGACTGCTGCCGAATTTAAGGATAATGCGATGTCCTGGCGTTGAGCCACTCCGTGCGCATTCTGTTCGTATGACACCCCCGCGCGGTTGACTTGAGCCTTCGATGAGGGTAAGTCCCTCGCCCCATGGCATTCGCGCTCGATCTTGATCCGGAGGAGATTCATCGGTTATCCGACGAATTTGAAACCCGGCCGCTCACGGAAATTCTCCGCTGGGTCTGGGACCGCTACGGCACGCAAGCCCAGATCGGCACCAGTTTTCAAGGCGCGGGGCTTGTCATCATGCATCACGCCAAACAGGCCGGACTGAGCCTGCCCGTGTTCACGCTCGATACCGGGCTGCTTTTTCCCGAAACCCTCGCGCTCAAAGCGGAGCTGGAATCTTTCCTCGGCATCCACATCGAGTCGTTGCATCCGGACGAGACCGTGGAGCAACAAGCACTCTCTCATGGGCCGGAGCTATGGAAAAGCGCGCCGGATAGCTGCTGTATTTTTCGCAAAGTGATCCCGCTTCAGCGCAAGCTCGATGCAATCTGCGTGTGGATCACCGGCGTGCGCCGCCAGCAGGCCGAAACGCGCGACAAGACTCAGATACTCGAGCTGTATAAATTTGACGTGTTGCGCGACCGCTACATTTTGAAGCTCAATCCCATGGCGAACTGGAGCCGGGAAGCCGTCTGGGAATATCTGCACAAGCACGGCATTCCCTACAATAAACTTCACGATCAAGGCTACCGCAGCATCGGCTGCCAGCCTTGCACGCGCCCCGTGGGCGAGGCCGAGAATGAGCGCGCCGGACGCTGGACCGGGTTCGACAAAGCCGAGTGCGGCATCCATACTTTTCTTGGCGAGAACATCTGAGCTGTGCCCCGCCGTCTCCAGTTCCATGCCCTGGACTATGGGTGCACGCTGGCTTTCCTCTCGTATGCAGCCAGCACCATGGTGGTGCCCATCTCGCTGCTGAGCCTCATCGAAGAGTTTCATTTTAATCTCGGCACAGGCGGCAGTGTGGAGACCGTGCGAACCGTTGCCCTATGTCTTATCCTCATCTCCAGCGGTTTCCTCGCGGCGCGTCTGGGCGCGGTGCGTTCGCTCGCTGCCGGGCTGCTCACGATCGCTGCGGGTTTACTATGGCTGGCGCGCGCCACTTCGCTCCCCGAAGTGTATGCAGCCGCGTTCATCATGGGTCTCGGTGCGGGGGTCACCGAGGCGCTTATCAATCCCATCGTACAGGATGTCCATCCTGAGGACTCCGGAAGATATTTAAACTTCGTCAATGCATTCTGGTCCATCGGTGTGGTGATCACCACATTGCTCGCGGGGTATTGGCTCTCGCGTGGCGGAGGCTGGCGCCCGGTCCTTGTGGCCGCAGCCGCGCTCTCGGCAGCGACAGGCGGCTTCGTATTTATACTAAGGAAAAGTCTTCCGCACACCGCGCAGCCAGCGATCTCAGTGCTTCGTGCCAAACACGCCATCTTTCGCCACCCGCATTTTCCCGCATATGTCTTCGCGATGTTTCTCACCGGGCTCGCGGAAGGTGGGCTTACTTTTTGGAGTGCCACGTATCTGCAACTGCGTTTCGAGACCGGCCCGGGTATGGGCGGCATCGCCATCGCGCTGTTTGCGGCAGGCATGGCTTTGGGGCGTCTGCTGTGGAGTGTGTCCGTGCCGCAACCACATATGCACCGCGCCTTGAAACTTTCTGTCCTTGGCGGATTGCTACCCTGCGGGTTGTTGCCGTTCGCGCCCAATATCGCAAGTGCATGGTTGCTTTTGTTCCTGGCAGGATTCGCCATCGCTCCCCTGTGGCCCGTGCTGCAATCCCTCGCCGCCGAGCGCATGCAGGTGGACCACACTTCGCTCTTCATCCTGCTATCCTGCGCCGGTATCCCAGGGTTCGCTGTCTCAGCATGGATGATCGGCTGGATCGCAGACCAGAGCAGCATCGCGCACGGGATGTCATTCGTCTCTGCCACTATGCTGGCACTGGCTGCCTCGCTGCACTGTCGCCAGCTCTAAATCGATTTAACTCATTGGCTCTGTGAATGCGCGGGCCGCATTTGTATTGAACATCGCAGGGATTTGCCGTTATCTCGAAGCCAATCCCAATTCCCCTGCCGTGCGCGGACGTTTCAACGAAAATATTGATAGATGGACATCCCTCGCCCTCGGCGCGATCTCGCTGGGCGGTGCCTGTTTCATGGGATGGATATTGTATCGAGACATTCTATATCTAAACCCAAAGCTTCTTTTTGCTTTTGTCCTGCTGGTAGTCGGCACAGTTGTGGGCTTCTCCAGGTTTGTCAGACTGCACCGCGCCATCCACGCACGACGCAATCCGCGAAAACGCCAGACCCTTGACTACATGGACACTCCACGGTCCATCGTTACACCTCCCCGCCATCGGGTTCGGCGCGGACGATAGTTTCGTCTTTGCGGCGGCGGCGGAAGAAGTCCTGCAACACCGCACGACATTCCTCGGCCCGCACGCCCGGAGTCACCTCGCACCGATGATTCAACGCAGGATGCTGTAGCAGATTTAATAGTCCCCCGCCCGCTCCGCCTTTCGGATCGCCACACCCAAACACCACGCGCTTCACCCGCGCATGCACCAGTGCGCCGGCGCACATGGGACACGGCTCCTTGGTCACATACAATGTCGAATCCACCAACCGCCAGTCTTCCACCACACTCTCCGCTTGCGTGATTGCCAGCATCTCTGCATGCGCAGTCGCGTCGCACAGCGTCTCCACTTGGTTAAACGCTCGGGCAATGATCGTTCCTTCCCGCACGATCACCGCGCCGACAGGCACTTCATCCATGCGCCGAGCCTTTTCCGCCTGACGCAACGCCTCGCCCATAAAAAAATTGTCAGAAATCAGATCAATCGCATTGTCCATTTTACCAAAATCAGTTTTAGTTATAGTTCATCAAAATCCAGCCGACATATGAAAAAAGTAATTTTAAATAACACCGTGCTCCGCGATGGGCATCAATCCCTCGCAGCCACGCGCATGACCACCGAGCAGATGCTACCTGCCGCACCCATATTGGACAACATCGGCTTTGGCGCGTTGGAGACCTGGGGTGGCGCTACTATCGATGCCGGGCTGCGCTTTTTAAGAGAATTTCCGTTTGATCGGCTCGATGCGCTAAAGAAAGCCGCGCCGAAAACCCCGCACATGATGCTGCTGCGCGGTCAAAACATCGTGCAATACGCCAATTTCCCCGACGACGTTGTCGAAGCTTTTGTGAAAATGTCGGCCAAACACGGCATGGATATTTTTCGCATCTTCGACGCGCTCAACGATCCTCGCAATATGGCCTGCGCCATCGATGCCGTGCGGGCAGCGGGCAAGCAAGCGCACGGCACCATCTGCTACACGAGTAGTCCCGTCCATACTCCGGAAGCTTTTGTGCAGCTCGGCTGCAAACTCGCCGACATGGGCGTGCATGCCATCGTGATCAAAGACATGGCCGGGCTCATCGCGCCGCAGGTGACTTATCAGATCGTGTCCGGTTTGAAGAAGAACCTCAGCATCCCGGTGTGGATTCATACCCACGATACTGCCGGTCTTGGTGCGTCCACCTACTACGCGGCGGTGGAAGCCGGAGTCGATGCCATCGACACCTCCATCGCTCCATTTGCCAATGGCACAGGCCAGCCCGATACGCTGCGCATGCTGTCGCTGCTGGAAGGCCATCCGCGATGCCCGGTCTTCTCGCAGAGTCAGCTCGATGCCTTGAGCGAGCTACGCGTGATCTTCGAAAAAATCTACGCCGACCTGTCCAAATTCACGAGTCATAAAAATGAAACCGTGGATGCCGATACCCTCCGCTACCAAGTCCCAGGCGGCATGCTCAGCAACTTCCGCAATCAGCTAAGCGAGCAAAAGATGGACGACAAATTTGAAGAAGTGCTCGCAGAAATCCCAGTAGTGCGCGAAGCATTGGGCTGGATACCCCTCGTTACGCCCACCTCTCAGATCGTGGGCGTGCAGGCCATGCTCAACGTAAAGTTCGGTCGCTGGAAAAATTTTGCGCCGCAGGCCATCGACATCGCGCTCGGGTACTACGGCACCACCCCCGCGCCCGTGAACCCCGAAGTCCGCAAAATTGCTGCCGAGAAATCCGGCAAGGAACCCATCACGTGCCGCCCGGCTGATTTGCAAAAGCCAAACATGGACAATCTGCGCGAGAGTCTGCGGAAAAAAGGATTCCCCGACAACGACGAGCATTGCGTGATCGAAGCAATGTTCCCAATGGAACTTGCCGCACTTTATAACAAGCCCAAAGAGCCAGTTGCGCAGCCAGCACCTCAGCCGACAACACCCACACCAGCTCCCTCTGCGCACTCGGTAAAGAGCAGTCGCAAACTACGCCTTGGCGTGGAGGGCAAAGCATACGACGTGCTTGTCGAGGAGTTGAGTTAGCTGAGTATATAGCCCGCATGGCCTGGATAATTTATGCCTTATTAATCAAGGCATGGGTTATCCCACAGCACCTTCGCCAGCAACGTGCACCTGCCAGAGGCGGTTGCGACCGCTTTCTCCACGCTGTCCATGCTTCCTGCGAGATATACTTCGTGCCGGGCACGAGTCACTGCGGTGTAGATGAGTTCTCTCGTTGCCAGCGGGCTTTCAGCACCGGGTAGCACCACCATCACCGTGTCGTATTCGCTGCCTTGAGACCGGTGAATTGTCAACGCCCATGCCCCCCGGCTTTCCGGCAACATGCTCAATGGAAAACTTCTCATTCCTCCATTTACGTCCTCGAAATACGCCACCGTATTTCCTGCATCGTCCACATGCACCACGCCCACATTACCATTGCGCAGGCCCGTGGCTGCGTCGTTCACTTCGATCACCACCGGACGATTTCTTGCCCGGCCCGACGCTATGAAATGCTCATCCACACGTTCCGATATCGCATGTGCACCGAATGCAAACCGGCGATGCGCCGAGAGGATACACATCCGCTTTACCTGCGCTAGTGCCTCCAGCGGCGAGCTGGCAAATGCAATCTTTTCCAATTGTTCGCGAACCACTTCAGGAAGCATCTCAAAATGAAACCGTCCTTTCTCTGGCCACTCCAACCAGCGCACGCCCGCTGCATCCGCACCCGGTGCCTGCAACAATGCACGCACGGCCGCAGCGTCCGATTTCTCGATTCCTCTCGCCAGACTCACGATGCCAGGCCGGTCTTCAAATCGGCGCGACCGGCTCAAATGCACATGGCACTGCGCGAGCACCGCGTGTTCACCAGTAGCTGCTTCGACCAGATCCCGGAACACCATTCCCGCACCCACGCTCTCCAACTGGTTCGGATCGCCGAAAAGAAACAGCCGCCCATCCGTCCGCAAAGCATCCAGCACCGATTGCCACATTTCCAAATCCACCATGGAGCATTCGTCTAAAATCAACACCCGGTTCGCGAGAGGATTTTCACCGTTCACTCGGAACCCTCGCACCGGATGGTACTGCAATACTTTGTGCACCGTCGAGCTGGCTTCCGCGATGCGGTACAACTCGTCGAGATGATGCGCGAAGACACCTGGCAACTCACGCAGTGCTGCACCCACCGCCACCCGCATGCGATCCGCTGCCTTGCCCGTAGGAGCTGCCAGCACCACGTCTTGATAACCAGATGCCACCAGCACCGCCAGCAACCGAGCGAGAGTGAAAGTCTTGCCGGTTCCGGGGCCGCCGGTGATCAAAGCCATTCGCCGCGCCGCAGCCACTTGCGCCGCTTTCTGCTGCTGCTCATCGCCAAATACTCCTGCGCCGAAGCCTGCAAAAAATAAATCGCCGGAAAACGACAACTCCTCATCCGCCTGCGCAAGTTCCTCGAATCGTCGGGCCACCGCAGCTTCCAGCGCATGAGTCCTCGAGCTTTGCAGAAAGCACCGACCACCATAACGCGAAACCACCAGAGGTCCACCCCATCCGGCAGCACTTCCCCAGTCGGTCTCTCCGTTCTCCAGCTCCAGTGCCGTGCCGCCCATCTCATGACTTGCCATCAACTTCTCCACCTCTGCGCGGGCTTCGCGCGGCAGATGCCATCGTCTCTCCAGCCATTCCATGTGCGCATTCATATTTTAAAAAACAAACCGTCCAATGCTGTGATCAGTTCCTCAGCGGGTTGCACATGCCATACCCCTCGGGCTGTTCGCTCTCGGATGCCGCGCAGAAATATTAACCATGCACCAACCACCGGAGTCCCCTCACCCAGCCAACGCCGCAACGCCACCAGATACAAATGCGTCTGCAATAAGTAATGATTGGCCATCGCACATTCGCGCATCGTTTTTTGCGAATAATCCACCAGCCGATTGGTCTTCCAATCGATCACACCCCACCCCCGATCAGTCACAGCCAGCCGATCCATGAACCCGTGCAGATACCCGGCCAGTTCCGACTCGGGCAACATCTGCAACGCCTGTGCATACTCTCGCTCCCCGTGCGCACGATATACTTCGGACAGTCGCTGAACACTCAATCGATCGAGAATAGGCAGTTGGAAATGCCATTCGGATGCGACCGTTTGTCCGCACGCTTCCTTCACATTCGCATCCAGACCCGGCAACATCACACCGCCCAACTCACGCAGCATCGGCCCAGCCATCCGCGCAAACGCCCCGGCGTCTCCGGCGATCATGTAGCGCTGAAAAAAGCCCTGCAGCACGTCATCAGATACAGCGGAGAAATCCCATGTCTCCAGCCAATCGTGCACTGCGGAACCGACCGCTTTCCCGCCTGCGGCCTGAGCAAAGCTGTTCGCATCCGGCTCGGGCGGCGTTTCCAGCAAGACTTCACCGCCATCATACGGACTTTTCTCGCGCGTCAACGCCGAGAAAGAAGTCATCTCCCAGGGCACAGGAATGGAAGGTGCCTTTCGGGCATGCAACTCCTTTGTCGCCTGCAGTTTATCCTCGATCCATTTTAGATCCTCAACAGGATGCGGCGCAGTCATTGCTGAGTCCGAGTGTCTGCATATTCTCTGCAGGCCTCGTACATGCCGCTCGAGTCTGCTCTCCGCGCTCAACCCCGCGATCCATGCATCGAAGTCTTCCGTGCCAGCATCGGATAACAGCCAATCGAGAGCGGATGCGGGATATTTATCCTCGGTCACGGCACCCGCAAGAACCCAGCAAGCCACTCGTGCGCGTGTCACACTCACATACGCAAGACGAAGTCGGTCTTCCAATAAGCCTCGACAAATCTGCCGCTCGCGATCCTCCCATGTGGTAGCCAACTTTGCATGCACGAGCACCGGCGGATTTCCGGCAACGCGATATACAACGTCTTTTCTATCCAACTTCCGCGCGGACCAAAGAAACGGGCAGAACACCAGATTAAATTCCAATCCTTTGGCGGCGTGCATGGTGACGATGTGCACAGCACGCGCATCCCGATCCAATCGCAACAACCGGTGTTCAGCTTCTGAGTCCGGCAACGCGCGCTCCTGCTCAAGCCATTTCACCAACTGCGCCGGACGATTCCCGATGCGGTGTTCCTCATCCTGTAACAAGTCCGCCAGGTGCCGCCAGTTTGTGATGCGCCGCTCGCCGTCCTCCATAGCTGCCAGGCGTAGAAGTGCATCTCCTCCGACTTGTTCCAACAACACAGCCACACCCTGTCGTTCCCACGTCTCGGCCCAGCGCATAAACCGCTCCATCTCCGAATTATCGGGTTCATCCTCCATGCGGCGTAAATCGGCGCACGTGTATCCCAGCAGACGTGTCACCATCGCAGCGTGCACCAATGCCCTTCGTCTGGGCTGCAAGACTGCCTGTAGAATCGTAAGCATCTCCTGAGCTTCATCGGTCTTGAGCACGTCGTCCGCTTTGGCCCGCACCGCAGGCACGTTCCGGGCGAGCAGTTCTGCCATCATCACCGCAGCTTCGTTGTGTCTGTTTACCAAAATGGCGAAATCCCCTGGCTCAACAGCGCGGTTGGGTTGCGTCTCGCTCTCGAGTTGAGCACCGTCGTGCAACAGACGGGCGATGCAGGAGGCTGTCATCGCTGCGATGCGACGCGTGCGGTCTGCTGAGGATTTAAAATGCGGCTCCTGCTCTGCATCCACCACCCACCAGTTCATCCGCGCGTGCCCTGCGAGTCGGGTGTCGCCCGTGATACCCGACACCGCCGGCTGGTAGTGTAAACCTTCTTTTAAAAAAGCATCCGGGCGCGCAAAGAGCGCGTTTACTGCATCCACCAAAGGTTGCGGCGAGCGGAACGTCCTGCTCAGCGTGAAGACGCGGTCCTGCGCTTTCCTCCTGGCAGCGAGATACGTATCCACATCCGCCCCGCGAAACACATAGATTGCCTGCTTGGGGTCTCCGATCATCACCAATCGGTGATTGCCGGGCTGAAACACTTTGT